>DAOTEJ010000001.1:0-16908 GCA_035454085.1 Burkholderiaceae bacterium
GCGCGCTGGCCGCCGACACCGACGGCATCGACGGCTCGGAGGACAACGCCGGCGCATGGTTCGACGCCGCCGCGCTCGCGCGAGCCCGAACCCGAGGGGCGAGCGTGCGCGCCAGCCTCGACGCGCATGACGCCTGGGGTTACTTCCACGCCGCCGACGCCTTGGTGCACACCGGGCCCACCCGCACCAACGTCAACGACTTCCGCGTCATCCTCGTGCGCTGAGCGCGGGCCGCGCCGCTTGCGATAATCGCGGCCTCACCGGAGCCCGCCTTGCAGACCCTCACGCTCACCCGCCCCGACGACTGGCACCTGCACCTGCGCGACGGCGCGGCCATGGCCGACGTGCTGCCGCACACCGCGCGGCAGTTTGCCCGCGCCATCGTGATGCCCAACCTCAAGCCGCCGGTGACCACGACCGAGCAGGCCCTTGCGTATCGGGCGCGCATCCTGGCTGCGCTGCCCGCAGGGCTCGCCTTCGAGCCGCTGATGACGCTCTACCTCACCGACAACACGCCGCCCGGGGAGATCGCCCGCGCCATCGACTCGGGCGTCGTCAAGGCGGTGAAGCTCTATCCGGCCGGGGCCACGACCAATTCCGACGCGGGGGTCAGCTCGCTCGCGCGCTGTTCCGCCACGCTGGCCGAGATGGAAAGGCGCGGCCTGCCCCTGCTGGTGCATGGCGAGGTCACCGCGCCCTTCGTGGACGTGTTCGATCGCGAGCGGGCGTTCATCGACGAGGTGCTCATCCCCGCGCGCCGTGACTTCCCCGGGCTGAAGGTGGTGTTCGAGCACATCACCACGCGCGAGGCGGCCGACTACGTGCGCGAGGCCGAGGGACCGATCGCCGCCACCATCACCGCCCACCACCTGCTCTACAACCGCAACGCGATCTTCATGACGCCCGAGGGCCGCACCGGCGTGCGGCCCCACCTGTATTGCCTGCCCGTGCTCAAGCGCGAGTCGCACCGCGCCGCGCTGGTGGCCGCGGCCACCAGCGGCAACCCGCGCTACTTCCTGGGCACCGACAGCGCCCCGCACCCGCGTGCCGACAAGGAGACCGACTGCGGCTGCGCGGGCTGCTACACCGCGCTCAGCGCGCTCGAGCTCTATGCCACGGCCTTCGAACGCGCGGACGCGCTCGACCGGCTGGAGGCCTTTGCAAGCTTCCACGGCCCCGACTTCTACGGCCTGCCGCGCAATCGCGAGCAGATCACCCTGGAACGGCGCGCTTGGGCCGTGCCCGAGGATTTGCCCTTCGGTTCCGCACGGCTCGTGCCGTTAGGCGCGGGCGAGCGCCTAGACTGGCGCCTGACACCGACCACGGAGCCGACGACATGACCGCCAAGAAAGCCGAACTCGAGAAGCGCAAGGGCCTGCAGATCAGCAACGCGCTGCGCCAGGGCGGCAACCCCTACGGGCCGGCGAGCGCCGCTCCCGAGGACCGCAAGGCGCGCCGCGCGGCCGAGCGCGCTGCCGGGCTGGTGCCGGTGGCGCTCAAGCTGTCCGAGCCCCTGCTGGCGCAGCTGCACGAGCGGGCGCAGGCGGCGGGACAGCCCTTGTCCGAGGTGGTCACGGCACTGCTCGAGCAGGCGCTCGCCGCGCCCCGAGCGGGCTAGCGCATCGCGTCGATGAAGTCGATGAAGGGCTGCGGGTCGACCGCGAACGCGCCCGCGTAGGGCCGGTCGAGCGTGAACACCATGCACAGCTGCACGCCGATGATCATCGCCAGCGGCACCAGCAGCAGGTAGCGCGCGCGCGAGGTCTGCGTCACCAGGGCGCCGTGGAACGAGAACAGCACCAGCGCCCCGAGCACCAGCGCTCCCCACATGGGGCGGGGCAGGTCGGTGATGCCCGCAGTCAGGCGCTGCTGGCGAGCTTCGAGCCAGCGCGTCACATGGCCCTGGAACATCATGTAGCTCGCCGGGTTCGCGGCGGCCGTCTGGGGTATTTGACCGGCGAAGTCCGCTAGGCGGTTGGCTGCGTCGCGCGAAGTGTGCGTGAACTCGTGCCGGCGTAACTCGGGCCATTCGCGCTCGACCACAGTCTGCGCATAGTTGCGCGCCAGCGCCTGAGCCTCGCCCGCGTAGGGCTGCGCCAGCGTGAAGCCCGCACTGCGGTGCAGTTGCGACAGGGCCTGCGCCTCGTTGGATACGGCCGTGGCGGCACCGCTGTTCTCGCCCCACACCAGCGACACGGCGAACGACAGCAGGATGCCGTAGGTCGTGCCCACCACCGTGTAGACCGCGACCGTCACGGTGAGCTCGCGTCCGAGGTCCAGCCCGCGCGCCAGGCGCTGGGTCACCCGCGCGATGAGCTCCCCCGCGACCAGCGTGATGCTCATGAACACCAGCGCCTGGCCCCAGACGGGCAGGCTGACCAGGAAGTTTCCGAACTCGTGCATCTCAGTTTCCTCGCGGCACGGCGGCGCTGCGCAGGGTAGCGAGCGTCGCGTTGGGCGTGATCACCTCGGGGTCGCAGGCCAGCTCGATCAGGGCCGGGGTGCGCTGCGCCTGCAGATGGGCCAGCGCGGCAGGCAGTGCCTGGCTGAACTCCTCGGTGCTCGCGGCGCGCGTGCCGAAGGCGCCATGGGCGCGCGCCAGCGCGGCGAAGTCGGGATTGGCGAGCGCCGTGGCGTAGGGGCGGCCGGGGAACTCGCGCTCCTGGTGCATGCGGATCGTGCCGTAGAGCCCGTTGTTGAACACCAGCAAAAGCACGCCGGCCCGCTGCGCCACGGCGGTGGCGAGCTCCTGCCCGGTCATCAGGAAGTCGCCGTCGCCCGCGAGGCACACCACGCTGCGCTCGGGTGCGGCGATCTTGGCGGCGATCGCGGCCGGCACGCCGTATCCCATGGCCCCGCTGACTGGCGCGAGCTGGGTGCGCAGCCCGGCGTAGCGCCAGAAACGGTGCCCCCAGGTTGCGAAGTTGCCCGCGCCATTGGCAACGATGGCGTCGGCGGGCAGGGCGCGCCGCAGGATCTGCACGACCTCCCACAGGTCGAGCGCGGGCGTGGCGTCCGCATACACCGCGGGCCGCGCCTGCCACTGCTCGTACTCCGTGCGCGCCTGGCGGGTGGCGGCGGCCCAGCGGGGCGCGGTGGGCGGCGCCAGTGCGGCCAGTGCCGCGGCGAGCTCCGGCGGCGTGGCCTGGATCGCCAGCGCGGGCTGAAACACGCGCCCAAGTTCCGCCGCGTCGGCGTGCGCGTGCACCAGGGTTTGCATGGGCACCGGCGCCTCGATCAGCGTGTAGCCCGAGCTCGTCATCTCGTCCAGGCGCGCGCCCAGGGCCAGCAGCAGGTCGGCCTCGCGCACGCGCGCGGCGAGCCGCGGGTTGATCGCGATGCCTACGTCGCCCGCGTAGTTCGGCAGGCGGTTGTCGTAGAGGTCCTGACGCCGGAAGGCGCAGGTCACCGGCAGGGCGTGCGCCTCGGCGAAGCGGCGCAGGTCGGCGCAGGCCTGCGTGGTCCAGCCCGAGCCGCCGGCGAGCACCAGGGGGCGGTGCGCGTCCGCGAGCAGGCTGCGCAGCAGTTCGAGCTGCTGCGCGCCCGGCGCGGTGCCGACCGGTCGGTGACGCAGCGCATCGGCCACCCGTGTGCTCGCCGCGAGCATGTCTTCGGGAAGCTCGACCACCACCGGGCCAGGGCGGCCGCTGGTGGCGGTCTGGAAGGCGCGGGCGACGAGTTCGGGGATGCGGTCTGCGCGATCGATGCGCACCACCCACTTGGCGATGCCGCCGAACATCGCGCGGTAGTCGATCTCCTGGAAGGCTTCGCGGTCTCGGGCATCGCTGCCGACCTGACCGATGAAGAGCACGAGCGGAGTCGAGTCCTGCGCCGCCGTGTGCACGCCGATGGCGGCATTGGTCGCGCCCGGGCCGCGGGTGACGAAGGCCACGCCCGGCTGGCCCGTGAGCTTGGCCTCGGCCTCGGCCATGAACGCGCTGCCCGACTCGTGCCGGTTCACCACCACCTGCAGGCGATCGGCACAGTCGGCGAGTGCGTCGAGCACGGCGAGGTAGCTCTCGCCGGGCACGCAGTAGAGGCGCCGCACTCCCTGGATCAGGAGCTGATCGACGAGCAGGCGGGCGCCCGTGCGGGCGGCGGGCAGGGAATCGGGGCGGGAGGAGGGCATCGGCGCGGCAGTGTAAGGGGCGCGCCGCGTCGTGGCGGATCGCCGCCGCTCGCACGAGCGGGCGATGGCTTTGCGACAATTCGCGGCAGGAGATTGCCATGCCCCAGCACTTGAGCGTCAACCCAGCGCGCCATAGCGCCGCGAACCCCGTACTTACCGTGCTGCGTGTGCTGGCGGCCCTGCTCGCCCTGAGTTGCGCGGCGACCCCATTGCGCGCCCAGGACGCGAGCGCGCCGTCCGCTCCCGCAGTGGCCGCGCCCGCCGCGGTCGCGCCGGGCGGGCGACTCAGCGTGGGGCTGGTGCTCTCGGGCGGCGGGGCGCGCGGCTTCGCCCACGTGGGCGTGCTCAAGGTGCTGGAGGAACTGGGCATCGAGGTCTCGGTGGTGACCGCGACCAGCATGGGCTCCATCGTGGGCGGCGGCTACGCGCTGGGCTACACCGCCGACGAGATGGAGAAGATCATCCGCGCGGTGAACTGGGGCGAGATTTTCTCGAGCCGCGCGCCGCGGGCCGATCTGATCTGGCGGCGCAAGGAGGACGACTACAAGAACCTGGCCTCGAACGAGATCGGCCTCACGGGTGGCAAGCCGGCCCTGCCCCAGGGCGCCTTGTCGGCGCAGAACCTCGAGCTCTTCCTGCGCACGCTCGCCGAGCCGGCCGGCACCACCACCGACCTCGAACTGCTGCCGATCCCGTTCGCGGCGATGGCCACCAACCTCGTCACCGGCAAACTCGTGGTGATGCAGCGCGGCGCCACGCTGGAGCAGGCGATGCGCGCGTCGATGTCGGTGCCCGGCGTGTTTCCGCCGATGAAGTTCTACAACCAGCTGCTGGTCGATGGCGGCCTGGTGCAGAACCTGCCGGTCGAGTACGCGCGCACGATGGGCGCGGACGTGGTGATCGCGGTGAACGTGGGCACCCCGCTGTCGGGGCGCGACGACCTGGGCAGCCTGCTCGGCGTGGCCAACCAGATGATCAACATCCTGACCGAGCAAAACGTCCAGACCAGTCTGGGCTCGCTCACGCCCCGCGACGTGCTGATCGTGCCGGACCTCGAACAGTACGGCTCGGGCGACTTCGACAAGTTCAACGAGATCATCGCCGCGGGCGAGGCGGCAGCGCGTGCCCTGGTGCCGCGCCTGCAGGCGCTGGCCTCGAGCAAGCAGCGCTACGCGCAGTGGGAGCAAAAGCGCATCGCGCTCATCAAGGAGCCCGAGCCGGTGCTCATCACGGAGGTGCGGGTCGACGGACTGAAGACGGTGAATCCCGAGTCCGTCAAGGCCGATGTCCAATTGCCGCTTGGGCGGCCCGTCTCGCAGGAAGACGTCAACCAGACCGCGACGCTGATCTGGGGCAGCAGCGACTTCGAGGCCGTGTCGTACCGCCTGCAGCGCCGCCCCGACGGCACGCAGACCCTGGTCGTGCTGCCGCTCGAGAAGCCCTGGGGCTACAACACCCTGCGCCTGGGGGGCAGCCTGCAGACCGACTTCAAGGACAGCAACACCTTCTCGCTGGTGCTGGCGCACACCTGGAGCTGGCTCAACTCGTGGGGCGGCGAGTGGCGCAACGAGTTCGAGATCGGCCAGACGGGCCGGCTGCTCACCGAGTTCTACCAGCCGCTGGGCGCGCGCAGCAACTGGTTCGTGCTGCCCAAGGTCGAGCTGTTGCGCGAGGACTTCGACGTGTACCTGGGCGACCAGGCGGTCGCGCGGCTCGACAACACCCTGGTCATTTCCGAGGTCGGGCTGGGCTACTCGATCGGACGGCTGGGCTACCTCAAGGCTGCGGGCGGCTACGCCTCGACCCGCACCGACATCGCCATCGGCACGCCCTTCATTCCGGCGCAGAGCAGTTCCTCGACCTACGCGTCGGTCACCGCCAAGATCGACACGCTGGACAACGTCGGCTTCCCGCGGCACGGGACGTTCCTCGAGGGTGAATACACGGTCTTCCAGAAGTCCCTGGGCACCGCTGCGCAGAGCAGCTCGTACCTGGCGAGCCTCCTGCAGCCGTTCAGCTGGGGGCCGAACACCGTCCACCTCGCGGGCAGGTTCGGCCGTGCGACCCAGGACGGCTCCTTTCGCCTGGGCGGCATCTTCAACCTCTCGGGCACGCCTTTCGGGGAGGTTGCGGGTTCGCAGGTCACCTTCGCGCGCGCCATGTACTACCGCAACATCCGCGAGAGTTACGGCGACTTCCGCATGCCGGTCTTCCTGGGCTTCTCACTCGAGGCGGGCAAGGCGAGCAACACCAACGCGAGCTTTTCCGACTACTCGTGGCGCAAGGCCGGCTCGGTGTTCGTGGGCGCCGACACCCTGCTGGGCAGCGTCTATCTGGCCGTGGGCCACACGATTGACGGCTCTTCGGCGGTCTATCTATATTGGGGTCGGCCGCGCTGAGCGTGGACCCGGGGGCGGCGGCAAGCACCGGCCGCGCTCGTCGTCTTCAGTGGAGAAGCAAAGATGATGCGCAGGATCCTGATGGTTCTCGGTATGGCTGCCGCGCTGGCCGGCTGCAACACGCTCGCGGGCATGGGCCAGGACATCTCGGCCGCCGGCAAGGCGGTGGAAAAAGCGGCCGACAACACCCAGAAGAAGATGTAGGTCCGCCCTTGCGCGGTCGCAGGCGCCGCCTCGTGCGGCGCCTTTTCTTTGGTGCAGTTCGCGTCCACCAAGGACGCGGCTCATTGGCCGAGGGCGAATCACAGCAAGGCATCGGGCAGCGTGTTGGCGGGCGCCTCGGTGCCGCGCGCTGCGGCTCGGGAGCCCGCGCTGCGGCCCGCGCCGATCAGACCGGCGGGGGCACGGGCTCGTGGCGTCGTGCGTGCGCCAGCAGCTTCATGACCGCGGCCGAGGCCAGCCGCGTGCGCACGCTGTCGGCGCGGCTCGTGAGAACGATGGGAACGCGGGCGCCCAACACGATGCCCGCCGAGTCCGCGCCGGCCAGGTACTGCAGCTGCTTGGCGACCATGTTGCCGGCCTCGAGGTCGGGCACCAGGAGGATGTCGGCGCGTCCCGCCACGGGGCTCACGATGTGCTTGGTGCGCGCGGCGTGCTCGCTCACCGCGTTGTCGAAGGCCAGCGGGCCGTCGATCAGCCCGCCGGTGATCTGGCCCCGGTCGGCCATCTTGCACAGCATGGCGGCGTCGACCGTGGCCTGCATGTCGGCATTCACGGTCTCGACGGCGGCCAGAACCGCCACCTTGGGCACGTCCACGCCCAGCACGCGCGCGAGGTCGATGGCGTTTTGCGCGATGTCGGCCTTGGTGCGCGCGTCGGGCGCGATGTTGATCGCGGCGTCGGTCACCAGCAGCATGCGCGGGTAGGAAGGCACGTCCATCAGGAACACGTGGCTGATGCGTCGCGAGGTGCGCAGGCCCGAACTCGCGGCCACCACCATGCTCATCAGCTCGTCGGTATGCAGGCTGCCCTTCATCAGTCCTTCCACTTCGCCGGTGCGCGCAAGCTCCGCGGCCTTCTGGGCGGCGGCGTGGCTGTGCTCGGTACCCACCACACGCCAGGGCGCGAGATCCAGGCCTTCCGAGGCGGCCAGCGAGCGGATGCGCGCCTCGGGGCCGACCAGCACGGGAAGGATGAGCTTGCGCTCGGCGGCCTCGATGGCGCCGCGCAGCGAGTCGCGGTCGCAGGGGTGGACCACCGCCGTGGTCACGGGCGGGATTCCCTCGCAGGCGCGCAGGATCTTGGCGAACACGTCGGTGCGCCGGAAGATCATCTCGGTGGCGGTCAGGTCGCCGCGGCGCTGGCGCTCGGTGGGGGCGCGCACCGTGGCACGCCCCGTCAGCACGTCCTCGCCGTTCTGGTTGACCACGCGGCAGTCGAACACCACCAGGTGGTCGGCGCCGATCTTCTCGACCGGCAGGAGTGTGGCGCTGACTTCGTCGCCCACCGTAAGAAAGCTCGTGAAGCGGAAGTCCTGCGCCACGATCGAGGACCCCGGGCCCGGCAGGCGGCGGTTGATCAGGTGCGCGATCAGGCATTCCGCGCCGACCGCCTCGGTGCTGCGCTGCGTGTCTGCCTGCGGCGCCTCGTCGTCGCTGAAGGCGTCGATGTCGCCCGAGGCGAAGGCCAGCGCCTCGATGTCGGTCTTGGACAAGGTGCGCGTCACCGAGAGCGGCCGGCCGATCTCGATTTCGTCGAAGGGGATGTTGCTGATCGCGTGCATGGCACTCGGGAGCGGGTGGGGCGGGTCCAGTCTAGTCGCAGGGGCCGGGCGGGCTGCTTGACGCGCAGCAGCCCGAGGGCTCAGGAACTGCGCCGGCGAGGCGGCAGGTAGGTGTCCTGGTGGTAACTCATCACCCACTCTGGCCGGTAGATCACCAGGGCCGAGAACACCATGCCCGAGAGCAGGGCCTCGCCCCAGGCCAGCAGCAAGGCGTAGGCCACGGCGTCTTCCCATTGCAGGTGGGTCCCCGCCGGTGCGAGCGCGGCGGCCAGGGCGATGCGCGCGATGGCCGTGAGCGCAGTCACCGCGAAGACCACGAACAGCCCGTTGCCGATCATGAACACGAACACGTTATGGGGCAGGTGGCGCGCGAGGCGGCCTTGCGCCCAGCCGGTGAGCCAGGCCGGCAGCGCCGCCAGCAGCAGCGCGTTGAGGCCCAGGTTGATCCACGAACCTCCCGCGAAGATCGCGTGCAGGGCGAGCGCCGCGAGCAGCGCGAGGAAGGCGCGGGCGCGGCCGAAGAGCAGGGTGACGAAGGCGCCGCCGAGCAGGCCCACCTCGAGGCCGCCGAGCGCACGAACCTGCAGCGACCACAACCAGGCCAGCGCCACGCTGGCGCCCAGCCACAGGTGCTGGTTTGCCCCGGCGGGCAGGAAGCGTTGGCCGCGCAGTTCGCGCCAGGCCGCCACCAGGCAGGGCAGCAAAGCGAGCCAGCCCAGCAAGGCGAGGTCCGGATCGAGGTCGCGATGCATCAGTCCCACGCGCGCAGCATAGAGCGCCGCAAGCCCGCGCGTGCGCAAGGCCGCGCCCCGGGCAGGGCGAACCAAGCCGGCGTGCGCCCGCCTTGCGCCAGACCAAGCTCGTAGCCCGGGCGCCGCCAAGGGTCTGGCGCGGCACGGCCTACACTAGCCGTGTGCCAGATCGGAGGAGGCTTTCATGTCTGACAAGTCGGTCAATCTGGACGAGGCGAACCGCCTCGTCGCCAAGCTCGAGGCGGATCTCGCGGGGTTCGAGGCGGGATCGACCGACGTGGCCACCTTGCGTGCCGAACTGGCCGAGTTGCGCGCGGCGCTGGGCGAGTCGGCGCCCTCGCAGGTCGCCGTCAAGGAGGGCCTCGAAGGCCTGCAGGAGCGGCTCAAGCCCGAGATCTACGACGACGTGGTGGCCACCAACTACTACCTCGCCTGGGTCGGCCGCATCCTGGGGCTCTAAGTCATGCAGACAACGCGTCTGGGGCGCAGCGGGCTGCAGGTGTCGCGCCTGGCCCTGGGCATGATGACCTGGGGCACGAGCGCCTGGCGACCGTGGATCCGCAGCGAGGAAGAGGGTCGCCCGGTCTTTCGCCGCGCGGTGGAACTGGGGATCAACTTCTTCGACACGGCCGACATGTACTCGGCGGGCCTGAGCGAAGCGATCACCGGCCGCTTCGTGCGCGAGTTCTGCCGGCGCGACGAGGTGGTGGTGGCCACCAAGCTGTTCTATCCCGTCGATCTCGCCTTCAAGGGGGGCAACGCGCCCGGCCCCAAGCCCGCGGTGGCGCCCAACGCTTCGGGCCTGTCGCGCAAGCGCATCCTCGCGGCGATCGACGCGAGCCTCGCCCGGCTCGGTCTCGACTACGTTGATCTCTACCAGATCCATCGCTTCGATCCGGCGGTGCCGGTCGAGGAGACGATGGAGGCGCTGCACGACGTGGTGCGCGCGGGCAAGGCGCGCTACATCGGCGCCTCGAGCATGTATGCGTGGCAATTTTCCAAGATGCAGGCGGCAGCCGAGCGGAATGGGTGGACGAGGTTCATCGCCATGCAGAACCACTACAACCTCGCCTACCGCGAGGAAGAGCGCGAGATGAATCCCTACTGCCTCGACACGGGCGTCGGGCTCATCCCGTGGAGTCCGCTGGCACGCGGCTTCCTGGCGGGCAACCGGGTGCGCGGTGACGCCGCGACGGGGGCGACCTCACGCGCGGCGACCGACGAGATCGCGCAGAAGCTCTACTACCGCGACGAGGACTTCGCCGTGGTCGAGGCGCTGCGAGGCGTCGCGGCGGCGCGTGGCCTGAGCCCCGCAACCGTGGCCTACGCCTGGCTGCTGGCGCGCCCCGGCGTGGCTGCGCCCATCGTCGGCGTGAGCAGCGCGGCGCAGCTTGACGAGGCCGCCGCCGCGCTGGAGGTGAAGCTGACGCCCGAGGAATGCGCGGCGCTCGAGGCGCCGTACCGGCCGCATCCGATCGCCGGCCACACCTGAAGCGCTTGGCGCCGCGCCGCGGCGCGGCGACTCACTGGCTCGTGGTCGAGTTCAGGACCTTCTCGACGTCCTTGTTGTACACGCGCGGATAGGCGGTGCCGCTGGGTGCGCCAGGCCGATCAGCCGGGAGCTTGGCGATCATGCACTGCGCGCTGCGGGCGGTGCGATCGCCGAGCCACGTGGACTGCACTGCGTTGCTGAAGTCGGCGGGCGAGATGCGCCCGTAATACAGGCGCGACGACAGGTCCAGCAGTTGATCGAACTCCCCCGGGCCCATCGTGCTCGAGGAGTCGTTGAAGTTGCGCACCACCGTGTTGCCGAACCACAGGGGCTGGCACTCGGCCGCCACGGTGTCGAGCCAGGCATTGAACTGCGTTGCGCGCACGTTCTGCCAGGCATCGGGCGCACAGGCCGTCGCGCCGAATGCGGCGGCCAGCGCCAGGGCGAGGGTGCGGATTCGCTTCATGGACTTCCTCTCGGGGTGCGTTGGTCGATTGCGCGAATGCTACAGGCGCGGGTCTTGTGTGAGCGACCTCACATCTGGCAAGGGCGGCCAATTGCCGACCGGCAAGGCGCCGCCGCACGCGAAGCGTTCAATCCGGCCATGCGTGTCGCGCGTGGCGCGGCACTTCTGAACCAGCGGCAGCGCCGCTCCAGGAGATCGGTCATGAACGTGCAAATTCGCCTCCGGCCCATAGCGGCCGCCCTGCTTGCCCTGGGCCTAGCCCCGGGCCTGGCCTCGGCCACCGACGGCTACTTCGCCAATGGCTACGGGGTGCGCTCCAACGGCATGGCGGGCACCTCGCTGGCCCTGGCGCCCGATGCGATGGGCGGCGCGAACAATCCGGCGAGCATGGCTTTCGTGGGCCAGCGGCTTGACCTCGGCGTGAACTGGTTCAATCCGCAGCGCTCGGTCGAGCGCTTCAACGCCGCGCCCGGCCTCAACGGCTCGGTCGACAGCGACAAGACGAGCTTCTGGATCCCCGAGTTCGGCGTCAATACGATGATCCGGCCCGACGTTGCGCTTGGCCTCACCGTGTACGGCAATGGCGGCATGAACACCGACTACCCGGGCGGCCAGCTCAATTGCGGCTTCGGGCCGGGCACCGCGAACATGCTGTGCGGCTCGGGCAACTTAGGCGTGGATTTGAGCCAGCTGATCATCGCGCCGACGCTGGCGTGGCAGTTCTCTCCCGGCCAATCCCTGGGCTTCGCGCCGCTGTTCGGCTACCAGCGCTTCAAGGCCTACGGCTTGCAGGCCTTCACGATGTTGTCCTCGTCGCCGCAGAACGTGACCAACAACGGCTATGACGACTCCACGGGCTGGGGCCTGCGCCTGGGCTACCAGGGGGTGTTCGGCGCCTTCCGTGTGGGCGCGGTCTACACGACCAAGATGTCGATGAGCAACTTCGACAAGTACAAGGGCCTGTTCGCCGAACAGGGCGGCTTCGACATGCCCGAGAACTTCGGCGTGGGCGTGGCCTTCGATCCCGCGCCCGCCTGGACCCTGGCGGCCGACTGGCTGCGCATCAATTACTCGGGTGTGGCCTCGGTGGGCAACTCGAGCCGCAACATGGCGCCGCTGGGCTTCGACAACGGCCCGGGCTTCGGCTGGCGTGACGTGAACGTGTTTCGCATCGGGGCCGAGTGGCGCATGGATCCGGCCTGGACGCTGCGCGCGGGCTACAACTACACGCAGAACCCGGTGACGCCCGAGAACGTGACTTTCAACATCCTCGCCCCCGGCGTGGTGCAGAACCACCTGAGCCTGGGCTTCACCTGGAACTACTCCAGCACCATGGCGCTGTCGGGCCAGTACACCTACGCCTTCGACAACAGCGTGGAGGGGCCGTCGCTGTTCAACATGCTGATCGGCCCGGGCGCGGGTGGTACCGAGCGCATCAGCATGCACCAGAACATCCTGGGGGTTGCCTGGAGCATGAAGTTCTGAGGCTGGGCAGGGCGCGCCCCGCCCACGCACAAAGAACAAGGGCCGCCCGAGGGCGGCCCTTGTGCATCGCGAGGGTGGCTTAGCAGCCGCCCTTCTTTTCCTTCTTCTTCGTCTCTTCCTTCTTCTCTTCCTTCTTGGCCTCGGGCTTCTTGGCCTCTTCCTTCTTGGCCTCGGTCTTCTTCGGCTCTTCCTTCTTGGCGTCCTGCGCGAAGGCGGGGGTCTGGGCGAGGGCGAACAGGGCCACGAAGGCGGCGCTCAACAGCTTGATCATGTCGATATCTCCGGGAGGGAATGGTCAGCGGTGCGCGGCCGGGTGGGAAGCGCTGCCCGGCCCGGTCAAACAACCGGGCGGGGAGGATAACGCAGGACCGCGCATCGCGGTTGACTGGGTCAGCCGCGCGGGCGCAGGTGGGCGAACGCTTGCTCGAGCCGCCCCATGCCCCAGGCGGCGAAGACCAGGAAGCCGATGAAGCCCAGGGTCCACCAGCCCATCGCGATGCCCGTGACGCTGGGCAGGGTGAGGTCGGCGGTGGCGTTGGAGCGGATCCAGGTCTCGATGCCGGGAGTCAACTCGGCGTAGGCCATCACGCCCGCGAGCATGCCGGCGGCGAAGGCGAAGCCGTCCTTGCGCCCGCTGGCCATGGCCGCGATGGTCGTGCCAGGGCAGTAGCCGCCGATGATGAAGCCGGCGCCGAACACCAGGCCGCCGATGAGCTGCGCCGAAAGGAAAGTGGGTTCGACGTAGAGCTCCGCGAGGTCGAGCGCACCGATGCCCGCCAGCACGGCGATGCCCGTCATGGCCGTGACGATGGCGGTGAACATCACCTTCACCACGGCCATGTCGTAGAGGTAGAAGACGGCGGTCAGGCGCCGGGCTGAACCGAAGCCGGCGCGCTCGAGCGCGATGCCGAAGCCCAGGCCGAGCAGGGCCGCGATGGCCAGGCTCGCGGTGGCCGAAAAGTCGATGTGGGATGCGAGCGGGAACATCACAGCCACTCCTTGCGCACGAAGTAGGCGAGGCCGTAGGCCGCTGCGAACACCGCAGCCATGAAAACGAGCGAACCGACGTTGAGGATCGAGCCTCCCGTGAGCGCCTGGCCCGAGGTGCAGCCCTTGGCGATCTTGGCGCCGAAGGCGGCGATGAAGCCGCCGGCGAAGGCGAGCCACATGCGCTGCGAGTCGCTCACCCGCGGGCCGCGCTCGACGATCCATTCGATGCGGCCCGCGAGCCTGGCCGAGAGCCAGGCGCCGATGAACGCGCCGCCCAGCAGGAACAGGGTCCAGGACGCGAGCGGGGCGCCGTCGTTCCAGTAGCGCGAGTGCACCGCGTTGCTCGTGACGTGCTCTGGCGAGGCGAGGCCCGTGAGCCATGCAGCCAACGACGAGAAGCCGCCTACCGCGCCCAGGCCGCGCCCGGTGACGAGGTAGGTGGCGAGCAGGACGAGCCCGAGGAAGACCCCCGCCAGGTAGGGGTTCCACAAGGGCTGGGCGCGGCTGGCCGGCTCGGCGTGGCCGCCCGTGGTGTGTTCGAAGACGTGAGCCATGAATCCTCCTGCGCTGTGGGAGCGCCCGGACGCCCCAAGGGTGGCGCAGGCGGCCCGCGCCATCGGTGACGGTAATCACAGGTCGCCCGACCCGGGCTTGTTCCATGCGAAGTGCGATCTGCTGCCGCGGCGCCGGCGAGCCGCCGCGGCAGGAGCGCCTGAGGGCCGCAGCCTAGAAGCTGCCCCGAACGCCGGCCTTGATCGAGCGGCCACCCGCGGGAGCGAGGTCCTTCAGGGTCGAAGTGCTGTAGCGGATCGTGTCGTCGAGCAGATTCTGGCCCTCGACGAAAAGCTCCACCTGAGCGCCTTGCCAAGCCGCCCAGAGATAGGACGCGCTCAGGTAGAGGTTGGTGTAGCCCGCGGTCGTCGTCTGGTAGTTAGGCACCCGATCCTGACCCGCTGCCCAGAGCGCGCCGAGGGTCGCGTTGAAGCCCTCCTGCTGATAGGCCAGCGCAGCGCCGGCGCGCAGCGGAGGGATATAGGGCAGGGGCGTTCCATCGCTGCTCGCATTCACGTAGTCGGCCTGCAACTGCAGGGCAAGCTGGCGCGCGCCCGAGGACCACAGCGGCGCGCTTGCCTGCAGCTCGAAGCCGTAGAAGCGCGCGGGGACGCCGGTGAAGTCGAACTGCTGCACGGGGTAGATGAGTTCGCCGGTGTCCGGATCGACGATGGGCGCCGGGCCGGGCACGGGCGCGCGGGTCTCGGGATCGCGCCACTGGTCGGTCGGCAGCAAGGCGACGAAGTTGCTGTAGCGGCTGTAGAAGGCGCCGATGGTGGCGTTGAGCCCCGTGCTGCGGAACTTCCACGCCAGGTCGAGTGCCGTGCCGGCGACCTTTGCGAGGTTGCGGTTCCCGAGTTCGTACTGGTTTGTCGCCACGTGCACGCCGTTGGCGAAGAGCTCTTGGGCGGTGGGGGCGCGCTGCGCGTACTGCAGGTTGGCGCCCACGCCGTTGCGCTCGTCGAGCGTGTAGTAGGTGCCGAGCGCCACGCTCCAGGGCGTGAAGCTGCGCGAGTCCGCGCCCTGCCCTGCCTCCAGGAAGGGTTGCGCCTCGATCTCCACGCCTTCGAGGCGGCCGCCAAGCATCACGCGCCAGGCGTCGCGCGACCACTCCTCGTAGAGAAAGCCCGCGGCAGTGCGCGTCGCGGTCGAGGGCAGGAAAGCCTCAGCCCCCTGGGCCGAGAAGTCGACGTCGACAAGTTCCACGCCAAGCACGCCGCGCCAGTCGCCCAGTGGTCGGTGACGTCCCTCGGCGCGCAGGTTCCAGCCGCGGGACTTGAACACCGTGCCCGCCTCGCCGTTCTCGAACTCGGTGTGCTGGTAGTCGTTGTAGGCGTAACGCAGACGCAAGGACTCGAGGCCGGGGACGGTATCGCGCAGCTCGGAGGCCAGGTTCCACGCCCGCTGCGAGAGCTCGATGGTCACGCCGGGCTCGGCCACGGTGCCGTAGTTCGTGTCGAACTGGCTGTACGACACGCCCGCATAGCCACGCTCACCGAGGAAGGCGGTGCCGCCCAGGCCGTAGGTCTGGCTGTCGCCCTGGCTGTTGGGCAGCCGCCCTGACGGGCCGGGCTCGCCGCGTTCGATCTGGACTTGAGGCGTCCAAGCGGCCCCGGGGATCCTGAGATCGCCGTTGCGTGTTGCGTAGGCGTCCGCGTGGAGCGCGAACGCGGCATTGCCGCCGTTGAGGCGCAGGCCGCCCGCGCTGAGGTCGTTCTGCGAGTCGTAGGTGTAGGCCGCAGTGCCCGAGATCGGCGTGCTCGGCGCGGTCTCCGCGATGCGCCGGTCCAGCGTGTTGACCACGCCACCCAGGGCGCCGCCACCGTAGAGCACGGTGGCGGGTCCGCGCACGACCTCGATGCGTTCCACCGCGAATGGCGAGATCGCCACCGCGTGGTCCGGACTGGCGGCCGAGGCATCGAACACACTCAGGCCGTTGTTGAGCAGGCGGATGTCGAAGCCTCCCAGTCCGCGGATGAGCGGCCGGCTGGCATTGGGGCCGAAATAGGTCTGGGTCACGCCGACCTCTCGGGCGAGCGTGTCCCCGAGCGTGGGCTGGCGCTTCATCAGCAGTTCACGGCCCTCGAGCAGGTTCACCGGGTCGGCGAGGTCGAACAGGCCGGAGCGCAAGGGGTTGGCGGTCACGAACACGGGTGAGAGGGTCTGGACCGGTTCGGTGGTGGTCGCGGGGCGCGACTGTGCGTGCAGCGCAGGCACAAAGGCGGCCGCGATCGCGGCGGCGATTGCGCGCCGGGCGAGATGGGCATGCATGGCTTTCTCCTGGGCCGGCGCAAGGCCGGCCATTCAATGGCGATCGCGTGCGCGGCGCGAGGCGCCAAGGCACGTTGCAAAGCGGTCAGGAGAGAGTGGTGGGCGGGGCGCGAGCGGCTGCGAATGCGGGGCAGTCGAGCACGCGCATCGCTGGAGCGGGTGCCGCCTGAGCCGAGCGGGGCGCCGGCGGCTGGCGTGCCACGGTAGCTTGCGCGGGCGGACCGTCGCCAAGTGCCACGGCGTCGAACAACACGCAGGAGTGCGAGTCGTCGCGCTCCGTGTCGTTCCCGGAGGCAGCGTGCTCGTGTGGGTGGTGGTCAGCGCGCGCGCCCGCGCCGTGGTCACCGACGGACTGCGACTCATGGGCGTTGGACCGCGCGACGAGTTCCACGAGCGCCTGCGGCGCGTGCTCGATGCGGTGCGTCCACCCGCTCCATTGCGCGAACAGCAGCGCAAACAGGATGAACGCGAAGAAGCCTCCCCGGCGATGCGGGCGGATCGGGCCGCCGGCGCGCCGGCCCGAACCCGACAGGGGGCGCCTAGAAGGCGTAGCCCACTCCCAGGTAGAAGAGGCTGGGCGAGGGCTTGA
>DAOTEJ010000001.1:17008-92884 GCA_035454085.1 Burkholderiaceae bacterium
GGCGCCTAGAAGGCGTAGCCCACTCCCAGGTAGAAGAGGCTGGGCGAGGGCTTGATCGCCGTGCCGGTCGTGGTGCGCGGCAGGGTCAGGTCGACGCGCGGGGTGGCGAGGTTGAGTCCGCCGACCACGCGCAAGGCGGGCGACGCCGCCCACGTGGCGCCAGCCTGGATCAGCGGGGCGAGTGCGCCGTTTTCGATGGCAGCGCCGTTGAGACTGCCGTCGCCCACGTCCAGGTAGCTCAGGCCCAGGCCGGCGTGCAGTCGCAGCGAGGGCGTGGCCTCGAAGTGATACTGGCCGGCGAGGTTGTACTGCGTGAAGCGCACGCTGCCCAAAGGCAGACGGAAGTAGGCGATGTCGTGGTTGGAGCGATTGACCGAGAAGTCCACCGCCCAGCCTCGGCCGATGTCGTGCCGGATGCCGAACAGTGGCGCGCCGCCGCTCGAGACGGTGACCCCGTCCACGCCTTCCTGGTCGGTCTTGACCCAGCCGCCGCCGGCGTAGACCAGCGTGCGGCGCGCCCACGGCGAGGCGCCCGCGCTCGACGAGATCTCGTTCGTGCTGTCCAGTTGCAGCCGGCTGAAAACAAATGCCACGTTCGAGCCTGGCACGTAGGCGGCGTAAACCGTGAACCCGTCGGTGCCAAGGCTGGCCATGGGCACGAGGTACGGGATGGGCACCACGTAGCCGACGTCGGAGCGGATGGTCAGTCCGGCCGTGTAGCCCAGGCCGCCATAGACGCCACTGCCGCCCAGCGCCCAGCGCGCAACCCAGCCGTAGCCGACCATGGGCTGGAAGTCGTAATGCGAGTCCGAGAACGCCAGCGCGTAGACCATGCGCTCGTTGCCGCGATCATCGATCATGGTGCGCGAGATGCCCGCGCCCCAGGTGTAGCTGTTCTGCTCGGAGCGGTTGTTGTAGCTCGGCGTGGGGTGCCACGTGTACATCGGCACCAGCAAGCCGTTGCGGCCTTCGGCGGCCGTGGTCTTGAAGCCCTTCCAGGCGTCGCCGAACCAACCCCAGCCGCTGGAGCGCTCCGCGGGAGGCACCAGACCCACGGACGTGGTCTCGTTGAAGGCGGAGAGAAAGCGCGAGAAGGACGACTCCTCGGCTTGCGCCGCGGTGCAGACGAGAGCGAGGCCGCAGGCGGCAAGGGCAGGGCGCATTGTTGTGTTGGGGTTGAGACGGACGCGGTCCGTCGTTCAAGGCGGCGCGAGGGTAGCACGCAGGCGGGTTCAAGCCCCCGAGCTTTACGAGGCCATTGCCGGGTTCGGATGGCGCGCGATGGCACAGGTTGCGAGCGCCTGCCCTTGCGATCGCCCCGGCACCGCCGCAGACTGCGGGGCCCAAGGGCGTGACACCGGGAGGCCTTCGTGAAGGTCGTGCAGGACATCGAGAGACTGGGCTTTCGCCGCTGGTACGAACGGCAGCTGATCGAAGGTCACCTGTATCTCGTCTTTGCCTTTCTTGTGCTGATCGCGATGCTGGCCGGGATCGAGATGCTCGACCTGCAGCGCTCGGCCCCCGCCTGGGGCGGTCTGCTGCTCTTGTGCGCTGGGGGAGGCCTGCTCGTGCTCATCGCATGGCGCCGCTTCATGACCCTGATGGGGCGGGCCGAGCTCTTTGCCAACGGCGCGGCCTGCCCGCGTTGCGCGGCCTACGGCAAATTTCGAGTGATCTCCGCCGAGGCGGCGAGCGACGACGAGCCCGTCGAGGCGGGGCGCCCGCACTGGGTGCGCGTCGCGTGCCGGCGCTGCGGCGAGTCCTGGAGACTCGGCTGAGCGGGTGCGCGTTTGTCTGCGCAGCCCTCGCGCGGGGCGCTTCGTACAATGCGCTCAGCAAAGTCCGCCGGGCGATCGCGACTGCCTAGCGCAGGCGAGGAAAGTCCGGACTCCACAGAGCACCGTAGCAGGTAACGCCTGCCCGCCGCGAGGCGAGGATCAGAGCAACAGAGACGAGCCGATTCAGTTCGGGTGAAACGGGCAATCTCTACGGGGAGCAACACCAAATAGGCAGCCGCTGACCCTGCTCGGTGAGGCTGCGGGTAGGTGGCCAGAGCCGATGCGCGAGCACCGGCCTAGAGGAATGATCGCCACGGCGCGCGGAGCAATTCGCGCGCTGCACAGAATCCGGCTTACAGGCGGACTTTGCCCTTTCTCTTCCGCGCGCCGAGCGGGCTCGACCTCGGTCGGGCCTTGCTGCTCTTCGGACTGTCCAGGTGGGGTCCCGGCGCCCGCCTGCGCAGGAGCCCACAGCCTCACCTCCCTGCGCTTCGGCCCGCCCAGCGCAGTTCGCTCAGGGCGCCGAACTGAGACTTCACTTTCAGTTCCCATCCTATCTCCTTCATTTGCCGAAAAAATTCCCCGCCAACACTTGAACTTTTCCCGCTAAGCCTTTGTTCCCATTGAAAAAAGCGGCCCTTGTCGCTTGACCACGTGCACCCTGTGCTCTACAGTGGGAATTCGTGTTTTTATGTGGGAAAAAGTGGATTAGTTAGCGATCGCTAACTGCCCCCGGTAACGGGGAAAGTCCACCTCGTGCGGGGGAAGCGTGTTCCAAGGGGCCTCAGAACTGACGCTCGACGCCAAAGGGCGCGTCGCGATGCCGACCAGGCACCGCGATGCGCTTGTGGCGACTTGCGAGGGCCGCCTGACCCTGACCCGCCATCCGGACGGTTGCGTGCTCGTCTATCCCCGTCCGAGCTGGGAGCAGCGCCGCGCCCAGATCGCGGCACTGCCTTACGCGGCCCGCGCCTTCCAGCGCTTGCTGCTCGGCAACGCCATCGATGTCGATCTCGACAGCGCCGGCCGCTTCCTCGTGCCCGCTGAGTTGCGCGGCGCATGCGGCTTGTCGCGCCAGGCGATGCTGCTGGGCATGGGCGGCCACTTTGAACTCTGGGATGTCGAGCGCCACGCCGAGCAGGAAAAGGCGCTGGCGGCGGGCATCCTCGAGGCTGTCTCGAGCTTCACCTTCTAGCTTCGTGAATGTCGCCGCCTCCCGCGCCGGACGCCCTCGGGCATCGTTCGGTCCTCGGCTCAGTGGCGGCCGAGGCGCTCGTCACGCGCCCCGACGGCACCTATGTCGATGCCACCTTCGGGCGCGGCGGTCACAGCCGGCTGATCCTCGCGCAACTCGCGCCCGCGGCGCGGCTGATCGCCTTCGATCGCGATCCCGAGGCCGTGGCCGCAGCGGCGGCGATCTCCGATGCGCGCTTCTCGATCGAGCACGCGCCCTTCTCGCAGATGCAGGAGCGCCTGGCCGCGCGGGGCATCGCGCAGGTCGACGGGATCCTGATGGACATCGGCGTGTCGAGTCCGCAGATCGACGACCCGGCGCGCGGCTTCTCGTTTCGCTCCGACGGACCGCTCGACATGCGCATGGACACCAGCCGCGGCCCGACCGCGGCGCAGTGGCTGGCGCAGGCCAGCGTCGATGAACTCAAACGGGTGATCGCCGACTATGGGGAAGAACGGTTTGCTTCATCGATTGCAAAGGCGATTGCAGCTCGCCGGAGCCGGGGGCCTGTCGAGACCACATCCGAGCTTGCCGCTGTCGTGGCGGACGCCGTCCCGCGCAACCGGCGCGATCCGACCCAGCATCCGGCGACGCGCACCTTTCAGGCTGTACGGATTCACCTCAATCAAGAGCTTGAGGAATTGGCGCTAGCACTGGACCAGGCGGGAAGACTGCTCGCGCCCGGCGCACACCTGGCGGTGATCAGCTTCCATTCACTCGAGGATCGCGCGGTCAAGCGCTTCCTCGCCGCGCACGCGCATCCCGAGCGCGAGCTCGATGCGCGTCTGCCGCTGCGCGCGGGTGAGCTGCCGGCGCCGCGCTTCGTGCAGGTGCGTCGCGTCCTGCCCGATGCCGTGGAGTGCGCCGCCAACCCGCGCGCCCGCTCGGCGGTGATGCGCGTGGCCGAGCGCAGCGCCGCGCCCTGGCCTGCGGGCGGAGGCGCTGCATGAGCCGCGGCGCCTGGGGCCTGCTGGCATTCGTCGCGGGTGCGCTGCTGTTCGCCAGCGCGCTGTCGCTGGTGAGCGCCCAGCACCGCGCGCGCAGCCTGTTCGTGGACCTCGAGCGCGCCCAGGCCGAGGCGCGCAATCGCGACGTCGAGTGGAACCGTCTGCGCATCGAACTGGCGCGCGCGGCGCAGCCCGCCTACGTCGAACAGGCCGCACGCCAGCTCGGGCTGCGCCCGGTCGACACCGCGCGCACCGTCCCGGCCGTGCTGCCGGCGCCCGAGCTCGCCGCGCCTGCCGCAGCGGGAGGCGCCCAGTGAAGCGCAGCGCGCCCGCCCGCAGCGCGCCTCGTGCCGGCCATGGCCGTCCCGAGCGCATGGCCTTCAACGCGAGTCCGCTGTTAGCGGTCAAGCTGCCCGCGTGGCGCTCGCGACTGCTCCTGTTCGCCCTGTTTTGCGGCTTCATCGCCCTGCTGGGCCGCGCGCTGTACCTGCAAGGCGGCGTGAACACCGAGTTCCTGCAGCGCCAGGGCGAGGCGCGTTACGCCCGCACCCTCGACATTCCCGCCACGCGCGGCCGCGTGACCGACCGCAACGGCGTGGTGCTCGCCTCCAGCGTGCCGGCCAAGGCCGTGTGGGCGATCCCCGAGGACGTCGAGATCACGCCCGAGCAGACCCGCGAGCTGGCCCGCCTGCTCGACCTGCCCGCACCGGAGCTCAAGCGCCGCCTCACCGCCGAGGACAAGTCCTTCGTCTATCTGCGCCGCCAGGTCGACGCCGAGGTGGCCGACAAGATCGCGGCGATGAAGCTGCCGGGCGTGCACGACAGCCGCGAGTTCAAGCGCCACTACCCGGAAGGCCCCACCTCGGCGCACGTGATCGGCTTCACCAACGTCGAAGACCGCGGGCAGGAAGGCATCGAGCTGGCCCACGAGCGCGAGCTGGCGGGCCGGGCCGGCAGCCGCCGCGTGATCAAGGACCGTCTGGGGCGGGTGGTCGACGACGCCTGGCTGCGCGAGCCGCTCGACGGGCGCGATCTGTCGCTGTCGATCGACTCGCGCGTGCAGCACATTGCCTACAGCGCCCTGCGCGCCGCCGTCGAGAAGCACTCCGCCAAGGCCGGTGCGGCGGTGGTGGTGGACGTGCGCACCGGGGAGATCCTCGCGCTTGCCAACTGGCCCACCTACGACCCCAACCAGCGCGCACGCTTCGCGCCGGAACTCACGCGCAACCGCGTGCTCACCGACACCTTCGAGCCGGGTTCGACGCTCAAGCCCTTTGCGGTGGCCGCGTCGCTCGATGCCGGCAGGATCCGCCCCGACACGCGCATCCAGACGGCGCCGGGGCGCATGACCATCGGCGACCGCACCATCGGCGACGCCCACCCGCACGGCATCCTGAGCGTCGAGGAGGTGGTCGCCAAGTCGAGCAACGTGGGCACGGCCAAGATCGCGCTCGACCTGCCCGCGCAGACCTTGTGGGACGCCTACACCCAGGTGGGCTTCGGTCAGGCGCCGCAACTGGGCTTTCCGGGCGCGGTGGCGGGCCGCTTGCGGCCGGCGCGCACCTGGCGCCCGATCGAGCAGGCCACCATCTCCTACGGCCATGGCATCTCGGTGTCGCTGATCCAGCTTGCGCGCGCCTACACGGTGTTCGCGCGCGATGGCGACATGGTGCCGCTCAGCCTGGTCAAGTCGCACGAGCCCGCGCTCGGCGTGCAGGTGCTCAAGCCCGAGACCGCACGCGCCATGCGCAAGATGCTCGAGATGGCCACGAGCCCCGAGGGCACCGCTCCGCAGGCCCGCGTGCCGGGCTACCGCGTCGCCGGCAAGACCGGAACCGCGCTCAAGCTGCGCAACGGCCACTACGTGAAGGAGTACATCGCCTCGTTCGTGGGCTTCGCGCCCGTCTCCGACCCGCGCGTGGTGGTGGCGGTGATGATCGACGAGCCCCGCGCCGGCGGCTACTACGGTGGCGTGGTCGCGGCGCCGGTGTTCGGCCAGGTGGTGGCCGGCACCATGCGCACCCTGCAGATCGATCCCGATGCGCCGCTCGCACCCGTCAAGGGCCCGCCGCTGATAGCGATGGGGAGCGCGCGATGAATACTGCGCACGATCTCGTCGACTGGATCCGCGGTGTCGCGCCGGCCGCGCAAGACCTGCGCCTCGACAGCCGCGAAGTGATGCCGGGCGACGTGTTCCTCGCCGTGCCCGGCCGCCGGCACGATGGTCGCGAACACATTGCTGCAGCGGTGGAGCGCGGCGCCGCGGCCGTGCTGGCCGAGGGCGAAACCGGCAGTCTGCAGGTCTTGGTGGGGGCCCCGGTGCTCGAGGTCCGCGGCCTGCGCGAGGCGCTGGGCGCGCTCGCCGCGCAGTGGTACGGCGCACCCAGCGCGGGCCTGCTGTCGATCGGCGTGACTGGCACCAACGGCAAGACCTCGTGCTCGCAGTGGATCGCACAGGCGCTCACCCACGCCGGGCGGCGCTGCGCGGTGATCGGCACGGTGGGCAGCGGCTTTCCCGGCGAGGCGCTCGACGCCGCCGCGCTCACGACGCCCGACGCCGTGTCGCTGCAGCGTGCCGTGCGCCACCTCGCCGAGCGCGGCGCCCAGGCGCTGGCGATGGAGGTGTCCTCGATCGGTCTGGAGCAGGGTCGCGTCGACGGCATGCACTTCGACATCGCGCTGTTCACCAACCTCACGCGCGACCACCTCGACTACCACGGCAGCATGGCGGCCTACGAAGCCGCCAAGCGCCGCCTGTTCGACTGGCCCGGCCTGGACCACGCGGTGGTCAACCTCGACGACGAGGCGGGCGCGCGGATTGCGAGCAGAGTCCTCGAGCGAGGCGTGCCGCTCACCACCACCTCGCTCGCCGGCCGAAGCCTGGCGGGCGCCAGCGCCTTGCTCGCCACCGATCTGCAGGCAACCGATGCGGGGCTGAGCTTTACCGTGACGCTGGGCGAACGGCGGCAGCGCGTCGCCGTGCCGCTGGTGGGCAGCTTCAACGCCGCCAACCTGCTGGGCGTCATCGGCGTGCTGCTCGCCGCGCAGATGGATCTTGGGGATGCGCTGGCCGCCCTGCCGCAGCTCGTGCCTCCGCCCGGGCGCATGCAAGTCGTCACCCGCCCGGGTGCGCCGCTCGCCGTGGTCGACTACGCGCACACCCCCGATGCGCTGGTGCAGGCGCTGGCCGCCCTGCAGCCGCTTCGCGCCGCGCGTGGCGGACGCCTGTGGGCGGTGTTCGGCGCCGGCGGCGACCGCGATCCCGGCAAGCGCGCGCCCATGGGCGCGGCCGCAGTGCAGGGCGCGGACCGGGTGCTGATCACCAGCGACAACCCGCGCACCGAAGACCCTGCGCAGATCGCCTCCCAGGTGGCCCAGGGAGCCGCGGGTGCGCGCGTGGTGCTCGACCGCGCGGCGGCGATCACCGAGGCGCTGATGGCCGCGGCACCCGAGGACGTGGTGCTGATCGCCGGCAAGGGCCACGAGGACTATCAGGACGTGGGCGGCCGCAAGCTGCCCTTCTCGGACGTCGAGCACGCCGAACTCGCTCTCGCTGCGCGTGCCGCGGCCCACGAGGGGGCGCCATGCTGATGCGCCTGGCGGAATTGGTGCGGGTGCTGGGCGAGGCGCGGCTCGTGGGCGACGGCGAGGCGGGCTTCGCATCGGTGTCGACCGACACGCGCTCGATTGCGCCCGGGGCGCTGTTCTTCGCCCTGCGCGGCGAGCGCTTCGACGCGCACGACTTCGCGGCCCAGGCGGTGGCGGGCGGCGCGGTCGCACTGGTGGTGGAGCGCGAGCTCGATCTGGCCGTGCCTCAGGTGCTCGTGCCCGATGCGCGCCGCGCCCTGGGCGTGAGCGCGGCGGCGTGGCGGTCGCGCTTCGCGATCCCGGTGATCGCCGTGGCGGGCAGCAATGGCAAGACCACGGTGACGCAGATGATTGCGTCCATCCTCGCCGCTGCCTACGGCGAGGATGGCAGCCTCGCCACGCGCGGCAACCTGAACAACGAGATCGGCCTGCCTCTGATGCTGTGGCGACTGCGGGCGGGCCACCGCGCCGCGGTGTTCGAGGTCGGCATGAACCACCCCGGCGAGATCGCCTATCTGGCCGAACTCGCCCAGGCGACGGTGGCGGTGATCAACAACGCGCAGCGCGAGCATCAGGAGTTCCTCGCCGGCGTCGAGGCCACTGCGCTCGAGAACGGCCAATTGATCGCCCACTTGCAGCCCGAGGGCACGGCCGTGTTCCCGGCCGACGATGCCTGCGCGCCGATCTGGCGCCAGCTCGCGGGAACGCGCCGGGTGGTCGACTTTGCCCGCGCCGCCTACGCCATGGTCACGGCCACCGTGCGGCCCGACGGCCAAGGCACGCGACTGGCGCTCGCCACCCCGGCAGGGGAGCTCGCCCTGAGCCTGGCCGTGAGCGGCGCGCACAACGTGCACAACGCGCTGGCCGCGGCCGCCGCGGCGCTGGCCATCGGCGTGCCGAACAAGGCGATCGCGGCGGGCCTGGCGTCCTTCCGCCCGGTGAGCGGCCGCGGCGTGCGCCTGACCACGCGCGCCGGGGCCGTGTTGGTCGATGACAGCTACAACGCGAATCCGGACTCCGTGAGAGCGGCTATCGACCTGCTCGCGAGCCTGCCGGCGCCCCGCGTGCTGATCCTCGGCGACATGGGCGAGGTCGGCAGCCAGGGACCGGCCTTCCACCGCGAGATCGGTGCGCATGCGCGCGCCATGGGCATCGAGCAACTGCTCGCCACCGGCCCGCTGATGGGCGAGGCCGTCGCAGCCTTCGGGCCCGGCGCCGAGCATCACGCCGACTTCGACGCCCTGCTCGCCGCGGCGTCGAAGGCTGCGGCCACGGCGGGCTCGGTGCTGGTGAAGGGCTCGCGCTTCATGCGCATGGAGCGCGTGGTGGCGGCGCTGGCCGTGCAGGATGGGGAGGCCGCCCATGCTGCTTGAGCTCCTCCAGTGGCTGTCGCAGGACATCCGCGCCTTCAACGTCTTCAACTACCTCACCCTGCGCGCGGTGCTGGCCTCGATGACGGCCATGTTCATCGGCATGGCCGCCGGCCCCTGGGTGATCCGGCGCCTGACCGAGATGAAGATCGGCCAGGCAGTGCGCAACGACGGCCCGCAGAGCCACCTCAAGAAGAGCGGCACCCCGACCATGGGCGGGGCGCTGATCCTGATCTCGATCGGCGTGTCCACGCTGCTGTGGATGGATCTCTCGAACCGCTTCGTGTGGGTGGTGCTGATCGTCACCCTGGGCTTTGGCTGGATCGGCTGGGTGGACGATTACCGCAAGGTCGTGCACCGCAACCCCAAGGGCATGAGCGCCAAGGAGAAGTACCTCTGGCAATCGCTCATCGGGCTGTCGGCCGCGATCTACCTGGCCTTCGCGATCGCGGCGCCGAGCACCGAGAAGGTGCCCGAGATCTTCATGAACTGGGTGGGCAGCGGCTTCACCATGCCCCTGCCCGCGCGCTCCGAGCTGATCGTGCCGTTCTTCAAGAACGTGGGCTATCCGCTGGGGATCTGGGGCTTCATCCTGCTCACCTACCTGGTGATCGTGGGCACCAGCAACGCCGTCAACCTCACCGACGGGCTCGACGGTCTGGCGATCCTGCCCGCCTCGATGATCGGCGCGGCGCTCGGCATCTTTGCCTACGTGGTGGGCCGGGCGGACTTCTCGCGCTACCTGCTCTTTCCCTACATCCCGGGCGCCGGCGAACTGACCATCATCTGCGCGGCCATTGCCGGGGCGGGGCTGGCCTTCCTGTGGTTCAACGCCTACCCCGCGCAGGTGTTCATGGGCGACGTGGGCGCGCTGGCCCTGGGGGGGGCGCTGGGCACCATCGCGGTGATCACCCGCCAGGAGATCGTGCTCTTCATCATGGGCGGGGTCTTCGTGGTCGAGACCCTGTCGGTGATGCTGCAGGTGGCCTACTTCAAGTGGAGCGGCGGCAAGCGCATCTTCCTGATGGCGCCGCTGCACCACCACTACGAGCTCAAGGGCTGGAAAGAGACCCAGGTGGTGGTGCGCTTCTGGATCATCACCATCATGCTGGTGCTGGTCGGCCTGTCGACGCTGAAGATCCGCTGATGGCCGCCTCCGCTCCCCTTGCTCTCGTGATCGGCCTTGGCGCCTCGGGCATGGCGGCTGCGCGCCTGCTGGCGCACACCGGCTGGCGCCTGCGCGTGGCCGATACGCGCGCGGCGCCGCCCGCGCTCGAAGAGCACCTCGCCGCCCTGCGCGCCGAGCAGCCCGCCACGGAGTTCGTGGGCAGTGCGCTCGTGCCCGAGCTGCTCGACGGCGTGGCGCTGCTCGTGCTCTCGCCAGGACTGTCGCCCACGCACTCGGCCGCGGCGGCGGTCGTTCAGGCCGCGCAGGCGCGCGGCATCGCCGTGGCGGGCGAGATCGAACTCTTTGCGCGCGAGCTCGCCCGACTCGCGGCCTTCCGCGGATATGCGCCGCGCGTGCTGGGCGTGACGGGCACCAATGGCAAGACCACCACCACGGCGCTGCTCGGAACCATGATCGAGGCCAGCGGCCGCAGCGTGGCCGTGGCCGGCAACATCGGTCCGAGCGCGCTCGACGAGCTGCGCACGCGGCTGCGTGAGAATCGCCTGCCCGAGGTCTGGGTGCTGGAGCTGTCGAGCTTCCAGCTCGCCACGACGACGAGCCTGGCCTGCGATGCCGCGGTCGTGCTCAATCTCACCCAGGATCACCTCGACTGGCACGGCGACATGGAGGCCTACGCCAGCGCCAAGGCGCGCATCTTCGCGCGCACCACCGTGCAGGTGCTCAACCGCGATGAGGCCCGCGTGGCCGCGATGGCCCGCAAGGACGGCGCCGCGATCACCTTCGGCGCGGGCCGCCCCCGCCACGGCAACGAGTACGGCCTGGCCGAGGAGGGCGGGCTGGTTTGGCTGGCCTGGGCCGAGGACCTTTCGCCCCCGGGACGCAGGCGCAAGGCGGCGGCGGAACTGCCCGGCCTGCCGGGCGAAATCCATCTGCACCTGCTGATGCCGGCCGAGGCTCTCAAGCTGCGTGGCCGCCACAACGCGCTCAACGCCCTGGCGGCCCTGGCGCTGGCCCGCGCGATCGGCTGTCCGCTGGCGCCCCTGCTCAACGCCGCGGCCGAGTTTCGTGGTGAGCCGCACCGTGTGCAATTCGTCGCCCAGGTGGCGGGGGTGGACTACGTCGACGACTCCAAGGGCACCAACGTCGGCGCCACGGTGGCGGCGATCGATGGCCTGGCGGCCGAGGGCCGCCGCCTGGTGCTGATCCTCGGCGGCGAGGGCAAGGGTCAGGACTTCGCGCCGCTGGCGGTGCCCATGCAGCGCGCCGCGCGCGCCGCCGTGCTGATCGGACGCGACGCGCCGGCGATCGCCGCGGTGCTGGGCGGCGCGCACTACCCGGTGGAGCACGCCGACTCGCTAGCAGAGGCCGTGACGGCTGCGGCGCGCCTGGCCGAGCCGGGCGACGCGGTGGTGCTGTCGCCCGCGTGCGCGAGCTTCGACATGTTTCGCGACTACGCCCACCGCGCCGAGGTCTTCGTGAGCGCGGTGCGCGAACTCGCGCTGGAGGTCGGACAGCCATGCTGAAGGGTCTGCTCCAGCGCCTGCGTCCGAGCCCGGGGCGCCGTGGCGTGCCGCGCGGCACGGTGCTGGCCATGGGCGGCGCCGGCAGCCTGGGCCTGCGCTCCGGCCAGGACGCACGCCCGGGCGGCTTCGACGGCCCGCTGGTGATGGTGGTGGCGGCGCTGGTGATGCTCGGCACGGTGATGGTGTACTCGGCCTCGATCTCGCTGGCCGACTCGCCCAAGTACGGCACCGCGCCCGCGCACTTCCTGGTGCGCCATCTGATGGCGCTTTGCCTGGCCTTCCTGGTCGCGGCGGCCGCCTTCCAGGTGCGCATGTCGGTGTGGCAGAAGCTCGCGCCCTGGATCTTCGTGGCCGCGCTGGGGCTGCTGGTGATCGTGCTGATCCCGGGCGTGGGCAAGGGCGTCAACGGCGCGCGGCGCTGGATCTCGCTGGGCCTGCTCAACCTCCAGCCTTCCGAGGTGATGAAGGTGGCGACCGTGCTCTACGCCGCCGGCTTCACCGTGCGCAAGCAGGACTACATGCACAGCTTCCGCAAGGGTTTCGCGCCCATGGCGGTGGCGATGGGGCTGATAGGCGCGCTGCTGCTGCTGCAGCCGGACCTGGGCGCCTTCGGGGTGATCGTGGCCATCGCCATGGGAATCCTGTTCCTGGGCGGCGTGAACGGGCGGCTGTTCGCGGGCATCACGGTGGCGCTGGCCACCGCCTTCGCGCTGGTGATCTGGCTCAGCCCCTGGCGGCGCGAGCGCATCTTTGCCTACCTCGACCCGTGGAGCGAGCAGAACGCCCTGGGCAAGGCCTATCAACTGTCGCACTCGCTGATCGCCTTCGGGCGGGGTGAATGGTTCGGCGTGGGGCTGGGCGGCAGCGTCGAAAAGCTGCACTACCTGCCCGAGGCGCACACCGACTTCATCCTGGCGGTGGTGGGCGAGGAACTGGGGTTCGTGGGCGTGGCAGCGGTGATCGTGCTGTTTTACTGGCTGATCAAGCGCGCCTTCGAGATCGGGCGCCAGGCCGTGGCGCTGGAGCGCACCTTCTCGGGCCTGGTGGCGCAAGGCATCGGCCTGTGGCTGGGCGTGCAGGCCTTCATCAACATCGGCGTGGCCACCGGCCTGCTGCCGACCAAGGGCCTGACCCTGCCGCTGATGAGCTACGGCGGCTCGGCGCTCATGTCCACCCTGGTGGCCATCGCGCTGCTGCTGCGCGTGGACCGCGAGAACCGCATCCTCATGCGTGGAGGCCGGGTGTGAGCGCGCGCCACCTGATGGTTGCCGCCGCGGGCACGGGCGGGCACGTGATGCCCGGCCTCGCGGTGGCCCGCGAGCTCGCGGCGCGGGGCTGGCAGGTGAGCTGGCTGGGCACCACGCGCGGCATGGAGCGCGGCCTGGTCGAGCGCCAGGGCTACGCCTTCGACGCGCTCGACTTCAGTGGGCTGCGTGGCAAGGGCCTCAAGACCGCGCTGTTCGGCGGCTTCAAGCTGCTGCGCGCGATCTTCGCCAGCCGCGGTCTGATGAGCCGCCGCCAGCCGGCGCTGCTCTTCACCACCGGTGGCTACGTGGCCGTGCCCGCGGGGCTGGCGGCGAGCGCCGGGGGCGTGCCGCTGGTGCTGATGAATTGCGACGCCGAGCCCCTGCTCAGCACGCGCCTGCTGCAGCCGCTCGCCGCCGGCGTGATGCTGGGCTTCGACGGCGCTGCCGCGCGTCGCGCGGGCGACAAGGGCCTGGTCACCGGCAATCCGGTGCGCGCCGAGATCGTCGCCCTGCCCGCGCCGGCCGAGCGCTACGCCGGGCGCAGCGGGCCGCTGCGCTTGCTGGTGTTTGGCGGCTCGCTCGGAGCGCGCGTGCTCAACGAGACCCTGCCTGCCGCGCTCGCGCGGATGCCGACCGACGCACGTCCGCAGGTGGTTCACCAGTGCGGCGCCGAGGCGCTGGAGTCGGTGCGCGCCGCCTACGCTGCGGCCGGGGTCGAGGCGGAGGTTCACGCCTTCATCGACGACATGGCCGCGCGCTACGCCGCCTGCGACCTGGTGATCGCCCGCGCCGGGGCCACCACGGTGAGCGAACTGACCGCCGCCGGCGTGCCCGCGATCCTCGTGCCCCTGGTGGTGAGCACCACCGCGCACCAGCGCGGCAACGCCGAGTTCCTGGCCGCCCGGCATGCGGCCATCCATCTGCCGCAGGCCGAGCTCACGCCCGAGCGCCTGGCGCACGAACTGGCGGGCATCGACCGCGCTCGCCTGCAGGCGATGGCCGAGCAGGCCCGCTCGCTAGGCAAGCCGCAGGCTGCCCGCCTGGTGGCCGACGCCATCGAACACATCGCCCGGGAGGCCGCATGAAGCACGCGGTCGAGCACCTTCACTTCGTGGGCATTGGCGGCCGCGCCGGGGGCGGGGCCCTGGCGCCTTTCCTGAGCGGCATGCCGCAGCCGCCGGTGAAGGGGGAGCGCGCGCGATGAAGCACGCGGTCAAGCACATTCACTTCGTAGGTATCGGCGGCTCCGGCATGTCGGGCATCGCCGAGGTGCTGCTCAACCTCGGCTACCGCGTGAGCGGTTCGGACGCGGCCGAGAACGCCGCCACCCGCCGCCTCGCGGCTCAAGGCGCCATGGTCTACCAGGGCCACGCCGCGGCGCAGGTGGCCGGGGCCGACGCGGTGGTCGTGTCCACCGCGGTGGGCGCCTCCAACCCCGAGGTGCAGGCCGCGCGCGCGGCGCGCGTGCCGGTGGTGCCGCGCGCGGTGATGCTGGCCGAGCTCATGCGCCTGAAGCGCGGCATCGCCATCGCCGGCACGCACGGCAAGACCACCACCACCTCGCTCACCGCCAGCGTGCTGGCGGCGGCTGGACTGGATCCGACCTTCGTGATTGGCGGACGGCTCAATTCGGCGGGCGCCAACGCCCGCCTGGGCTCGGGCGACTACATCGTGGTCGAGGCCGACGAGTCCGACGCCAGCTTCCTGACCCTGCAACCGATGATCGCGGCGGTGACCAACATCGACGCCGACCACATGGAGACCTACGGCCACGACTTCGCGCGGCTGAAGCAGGCCTTCGTCGAGTTCCTGAGCCACCTGCCCTTCTATGGCAGCGCGGTGCTGTGCATCGACGATCGCCACGTGCGCGAGATCGTGCCCTTCGTGTCCAAGCCGGTCGTGAGCTACGGCTTCGCCGAGGAAGCCCAGGTGCGCGCAATCGAGGCCGAGGCCGTCGGCCCGACGATGCGCTTCACGGTGCTGCGCGAGGGGGCCGGCGCGCTGCCGGTGACGCTGAACCTGCCCGGCCGTCACAACGTTCAGAACGCGCTCGCCGCGATCGCCATCGCCACCGAACTCGGCGTGGAAGACGACGCCATCCAGCAGGCGCTCGCGAGCTTCACGGGCGTCGGGCGGCGCTTTGCGCGCCACGGGGAACTGCCGATTGCCGCGGGCGGGCACTACACCCTGGTCGACGACTACGGCCACCACCCCGCCGAGATGGCCGCCACCATCGCCGCCGCGCGCGGGGCCTACCCCGGCCGGCGCATCGTGCTGGCCTTCCAGCCGCACCGCTACACGCGCACGCGCGACTGCTTCGAGGACTTCGTGCGCGTGCTCTCCACCGCCGACGCCGTGCTGCTCGCCGAGGTCTATGCCGCGGGCGAGGCGCCCATCGTGGCCGCCGACGGGCGCTCGCTGGCGCGGGCGATCCGCGTGGCCGGCAGGGTCGAGCCGGTGTTCGTGGAAACCATCGACGAGATGCCCGAAGCAATCGCCGCGACCGTGCGTGACGGCGATGTGGTGATCACCATGGGCGCGGGCTCGATCGGCGGCGTGCCGGGGCGGCTCACGCAAGGAGGTGGCGAATGAGCGTGGATCCGCGCAGCCTGGGCCGCGTAGGCGTGCTCTTCGGCGGGCGCTCGGCGGAGCGCGAGGTGTCGATCATGAGCGGCAGCGGCGTGCTCAGCGCCCTGCTGGCGCGCGGGGTCGACGCACATGCGTTCGATCCCGGCGAGCGCAGCCTGTCCGAGCTCGAGGCCGCGCGCTTCGACCGCGTGTTCATCGCCCTGCACGGCCGCTACGGCGAGGACGGAACCATCCAGGGCGTGCTCGAGACGCTCGGGGTGCCCTACACCGGCAGCGGCGTGCTGGCCTCGGCGATCGGCATCGACAAGATCACCACCAAGCGCATCTGGCTGGCCGAGGGCATTCCCACTCCGGCCTGGCGCATCGGCCGCCCCGACACCGACTGGATGCAGGTGGTGGCCGAACTGGGCGAGGCGCTGGTGATCAAGCCCGCGCGGGAGGGCTCGACCATCGGCATCACCAAGCTCACCAGCCGCGACCGCCAGGAACTGGAGCAGGCCTTCGCGGCCGCGGCGCGGCACGATGAGCACGTGCTGGTGGAGGAGCTTGTCCCCGGCCGCGAGCTGACCTGCGCGATCCTGGGCGAGGGCGAGACGGCACGAGCCCTGCCGCTGATCGAGATCCGCGCCCCCGGCGCGAACTACGACTACCACAGCAAGTACTTCAGCGACGAGACCCAGTACCTGTGCCCGGCGCCGATCGATGCCGCGCTCGCGCAGCGCATCAGCGAGGTGAGCGTGCAGGCCTACCGCGTGCTGGGCGCGCGCGGCTGGGGTCGCGTCGACGTGATGCTGCGCGACGACGGCAGCTTCAGCCTGCTGGAGATCAACACCTCGCCGGGCATGACCGGGCACTCGCTGGTGCCGATGGCCGCCCGCGCGGTGGGCCTGAGCTACGAGGACCTGGTGCTCGAGATCCTCGCCGGCGCCCGACTGGAGCTGCGCTCGTGATCTCCACCCGCGCCATCGATCTCGCGGCGGGCCTGCTCGCCGCGACCGCCGTGCTGGTCGTGGCCGGCGGAGCGCTGCTGTGGGTCGCGCGCCAGCCGGCCTTCGCGATCCGCGCGGTCGAGGTGCGCGGCGATCTGCAGCACGTCACCGCGGCGGCGGCGCGCAACGCACTCAAGGGCCGTGTGGGGGGCACGTACTTCACGGCGCCGCTCGAGCAGGTGCGGCGCGCCGCCGAGTCCATGCCCTGGGTGGCGCAGGCCACGGTGCGCCGCGTGTGGCCGGACCGGCTGCGCATCACGCTGCGCGAGCACCGTGCCCTGGGCGTGTGGAACGACGGACGCCTGCTCGCCGACGACGGGCGCCTGTTCGTGGCCAACGCGGCCGAGGCCGAGATCACCGGGCCGCTGCCCGAGTTCTCGGGCCCGGCCGCTGCTGCGCCCGAGGCGGCGCGGCGCTACTACGAGTTCGCGGCGCGACTCGCGCCCCTGGGCCTGAAGGTCGAGGAGGTGGCCGTGTCCGAGCGCGCCTCCTGGTCGCTGACGGCCTCGGGCGAAGCATCGCCGGCGCTGCGTATCGAACTGGGCCGCGACGGAGCCCCCGCCGCGGTCAGCGAGCAACTCGACACCCTCGTGGCGTTCTATCCCGCCGTGGTGGCGCGCCTGGGCGGCCCGCCCGCGCGGCTCGACGCCCGGCACAGCAATGGCTTCGCGGCCGCCCTTACCTCCGGTGCACAGCGATGAGAAGCGAGACCAAGGACCTGATCGTCGGCCTCGACGTGGGCACGAGCAAGGTGGTGGTGGCCGTGGCGGAGGTGCTGCCCGACGGCGGCTTCGAGGTCATCGGCCTGGGTCAGGCGCAGTCCGAGGGGCTGCGCAAGGGCGTGGTGGTCAACATCGAGGCCACGGTGCAGGCGATCCGCCGTGCCGTGGAAGAGGCCGAGTTGATGGCCGGCGCCAAGATCACCGAGGTCTACACCGGAATTGCCGGCAGCCACATCAAGAGCTTCAACTCGAGCGGCATGGTGCCGATCAAGGACCGCGAGGTCAGCGCCGCCGACGTCGAGCGCGTGATCGAGACGGCCAAGGCGGTCAACATCCCGACCGACCAGCAGGTCCTGCACGTGCTCACCCAGGAGTTCATCGTCGACGGCCAGGAAGACATCCGCGAGCCCATCGGCATGAGCGGGGTGCGGCTCGAGGTGCGCGTGCACATCGTCACCGGCGCGGTGAGCGCGGCGCAGAACATCATCAAGTGCGTGCGCCGCTGCGGCCTCGAGGTGCAGGACCTGATCCTGCAGCCGCTGGCCTCCTCGCTGGCGGTGCTCACCGGCGACGAGAAGGAGCTGGGCGTGGCGCTGATCGACGTGGGGGGCGGCACGACCGACGTGGCCATCTTCACGGGCGGCGCGATCCGCCACACCGTGGTGCTGCCGGTGGCCGGCGACCAGATCACCAGCGACATCGCCATGGCGCTGCGCACGCCCATGCCCGACGCAGAGGAAATCAAGCTGCGCTGGGGGGTGGCCAAGGAGGTGCTGGCCGATCCCGAGGAGCGCATCGAGATCCCCGGCATCGGCGACCGCCCGCCGCGCCTGCTGTCGCGCCAGGCGCTGGCCTCGGTGGTCGAGCCGCGCGTCGAAGAGATCTTCTCGATGGCGCAAAAGGCGATCCGCGAGTCGGGCTTCGAGGACAGCGTGGCCTCGGGCGTGGTGCTCACCGGAGGCACCAGCCTGCTGCCGGGCATGAACGAACTGGCCGAGGACGTGTTCCTCAAGCCGGCCCGGGTGGGCTGGCCGGCCTACGAGGGCGCGCTCGCGGACGTGATCCGCAATCCGCGCTACGCCACGGTGGTCGGGCTGCTGCTCGAGGCGCACCAGCAGCGCGTGCGCGGCCGGCGCATCGCCGGGCAGAGCGGCTCGTTCAAGCAGACGTTCAAGCGGATGAAGGAATGGATCGTCGGGAATTTTTGAGCGGCGGCCTGCGGCTCGCGCATGACCTGCGCGGCCGGAGCCGTCGAAATCGGGGAAGCGTGCAATCGCAAGCGCGTGCGCCATCGGCGTCTTTGCGAGTGGACGTTTTCGAAACGGGGCATCAACGCTAAACGGGAGCAGGAGGCAAGACCATGAGCTTCGAGATTCTGGAGACTGAAACCAACGGCACGGTCATCAAGGTGGTGGGCGTGGGGGGGGCTGGCGGCAATGCCGTCGAGCACATGATCTCGCGCGGGGTGCAGGGGGTGGAGTTCATCTGCGCCAACACCGATCACCAGGCGCTGGCGCGCTCCTCCGCGGTGAGCGTGATCCAGCTGGGCCGCACCGGGCTGGGGGCGGGGGCGCGGCCCGACGCCGGCCAGCAGGCGGCCGAGGAGGCGCGCGAGCGCATCGCCGACGCCCTGCGCGGCGCGCACATGGTGTTCATCACCGCCGGGATGGGCGGCGGCACGGGCACGGGCGCCGCACCGGTGGTGGCCGAGATCGCGCAGGAGATGGGCATCCTCACCGTGGCGGTGGTGTCCAAGCCCTTCGCCTTCGAGGGGCCGCGCCGCATGAGCCTGGCCGAGGTCGGGCTCGAGCAGCTCGAGGGCAAGGTCAACTCGCTGATCGTCATCCTCAACGACAGGCTCGAGGAAGTGCTCGGCGAGGACGCCGAGATGCACGAGTGCTTCCGCGCCGCCGACGACGTGCTGCACAACGCCTGCGCGGGCATCGCCGAGATCATCAACGTGCCCGGCCTGATCAACGTCGACTTCGAGGACGTGAAGACCGTGATGGGCGAGCGCGGCAAGGCGATGATGGGCACCGCCACCGCCTCGGGTCTGGATCGGGCGCGCATCGCCGCCGAACAGGCGGTGGCCAGCCCCCTGCTCGAGGGCGTGGACCTGTCGGGCGCTCGCGGCGTGCTGGTCAACATCACCGCGAGCTCCAGCCTCAAGATGAAGGAGACGCGTGAGGTGATGGACACGATCCGCGCCTTCGCCGCCGATGACTCGACCGTGATCTTCGGCACGGTGCGCGACGAGGCGATGGGTGACGACCTGCGCGTGACGGTGGTGGCCACCGGCCTGGGCCGCGCCGCCAAGAAGCAAAGCTTCACGGTGATCAAGACCCCGGTGCGCACCGGCACCGACAACTTCACCTTCACGCCCACCACGCTGCAGCCCGGCACGCTCGTCCCGGGCGCAGCGGCTCCGGCCGAAGCGGCCGAAGGCCCCAACGTCTGGCAGGCCGGACGCCAGGAAGCGCAAAAGCGCATCGCCGCCATGGAGGAGAACGGCACCGACCGCTACGACATCCCGGCCTTCCTGCGCAAGCAGGCGGACTGAGTCGCGCAGCCCGGGTGCGGCGCGTGCCGCGCCCGGGCGACTGCCGGCAACCCCTTAGCTGCTAACCCGGAAGCCGGCTGCTGCCATGCCGCGTAAAATCTCACGATGCTCAAGCAACGCACTCTGAAGCAGATCGCCCGCACCGTGGGCATCGGTCTGCACTCCGGCACCAAGGTGCAGCTCCAGTTGCGCCCGGCGGCGGCCGGCACCGGGATCGTCTTTCGCCGGGTCGACCTCGATCCGCCGGTCGACATCCCCGCCACCGCCGAGGCGGTGCGCGACACTCGCCTGGCCACCACCCTGGTCAGCGGCGCGGCGCGCATTGCCACCGTCGAGCACCTCATGAGCGCGCTCGCGGGACTGGGCATCGACAACCTCTACATCGACGTCGACGCGCCCGAGATCCCCATCATGGACGGCAGTGCGGCGAGCTTCGTGTTCCTCATCCAGGCGGCCGGCATCGTCGAGCAGAACGCGCCGAAGCGATTCGTGCGGGTCAGGCGCGCCGTCGAGGCGCGCGACGGCGACAAGTGGGCCCGGCTCGAGCCGCACTTCGGCTACAAGCTCGCCTTCTCGATCGACTTCCAGCACCCCGCGATCGACGCCACCGAGCAGTTCGTCGAGGTCGACTTCGCGCGCGACAGCTTCATCAAGGACGTGGCTCGGGCACGTACCTTCGGGTCGGTCAACGACGTCGAGGCGCTGCGCGCGATGGGCCTGGCCCAGGGCGGCACGCTGGACAACGCGATCGTGATCGACGAGTACCGCGTGCTCAATTCCGACGGGCTGCGCTCGGACGACGAGTTCGCCAAGCACAAGCTGCTCGACGCGATGGGCGACCTGTACATGCTCGGCCATCCCCTGCTCGGTTCGTACAAGGCCCACAAGTCGGGCCACGCGCTCAACAATCAGTTGCTGCGCGCCTTGCTGGCCGACCAGACGGCCTGGGAGTACGCGAGCTTCGCCGAAGGCGAGCCCGCCCCCGCCGGCTTCGAGGCCCAGCTCGCCCTGACCTGAGCGGCTCAGCCGCCCGGCCGGGCGAGCGTCTTTTCCAGTCTTTCGAGCGCGCGGCGCAGGTCCGAGACCGGCAGCGCCAGCGCCAGCGCGCCCACGGCGCGCGCACCGGGTGCGCTGGGTGCGCGCGGCGGGCCGTAGCGGGCCGGGTCCACCGCAGCCGCGGGCGGCTCGTTGTCGCCCAGGGGTTGCACGCGCAGTGCGATCTCCTCGACCGGGATTCCCTCGGCGCGCAGCGCCTCCACCAGACGAGGCAGGGCCTGGCGCAGCTTGGCCGACTGGGCCGCGCTCGGCACCCGCACCACCAGCTTGGTGCCACGCAGTTCGCAGCGGCCCGGTGTCTCGAGGTCCAGGTGCATCCCGAGCCTGGCGCACTCCGGGGCCAGCGCCCGTGCCGCGCGGCGCGCCGCCGCCACGCTGGCTGCCAGGGCAGCGGCGGGCGACACGGCAAGGGCCTGGGCCAGGGCGCGGGGGGCGGTCATGGGTGGGGAACTAGGGGCTTCCCATTATCACCGAGGCGCTACATCGCCTCGGCCGAGACCCGGCCACCGGCCCTGTGCACTGCGACCCCTGTGAGATAATCGCGCGCTTGCCGCCCAGGGCCTCGACTGGCCCGCCGCCCGCCGCGGCCGCGGCCCCCTTCCGCCCGACATTTCCGATGATTTCCGGTCTCCTGACGAAGATTTTTGGCAGCCGCAACCAGCGCCTGCTCAAGCAGTACCAGCGCAAGGTGGCGGCGATCAACGCCTTCGAGCCCGGGCTGAAGTCGCTCTCCGACGAACAACTCGCCGCCAAGACGAGCGAGTTCAGGGAGCGTCTGGCCCAGGGCACGGCGCTCGAAGATCTGCTGCCCGAGGCCTTCGCGGTGGTGCGCGAGGCCTCGGTGCGGGCGCTCGGCATGCGCCACTTCGACGTGCAGATGATCGGTGGCATGGTCCTGCACGACGGCAAGATCGCCGAGATGCGCACCGGCGAGGGCAAGACCCTCACCGCCACGCTCGCGGTGTACCTCAATGCGCTGCCCGCCAAGGGCGTGCACGTGGTCACGGTCAACGACTACCTCGCCAGCCGCGACGCGGAGTGGATGGGCCGGCTCTACAAGTTCCTGGGCATGAGCGTGGGCACCATCCTCAGCCAGCAGGACACCGAGTCCAAGCGCGCCGCCTACGCCGCCGACATCACCTACGGCACCAACAACGAGTTCGGCTTCGACTACCTGCGCGACAACATGGAGTACGAGGTCAGCGGCCGCCGGCAGCGCGGCCTGTCCTACGCCATCGTCGACGAGGTGGATTCGATCCTGATCGACGAGGCGCGCACACCGCTGATCATCTCGGGGCCGGCCGAGGACCACACCGAGATGTACGTGCGCATCAACTCGGTGCCCCCGCTGCTGGACCGCCAGAGCGACGAAAAGGGCGAGGGCGACTTCTGGGTCGACGAGAAGGCCCACCAGGTGCACATCTCCGACGGGGGCCACGAGAAGCTGGAGCAGATCCTGGGCAAGATGGGGCTGCTGGCCGAGGGCGAGAGCCTGTACTCGCCCTCGAACATCATCCTGATGCACCACCTCAACGCGGCCCTGCGCGCGCACACGCTGTTTCACCGCGACCAGCATTACGTGGTGCAAAACGGCGAGATCATCATCGTCGACGAATTCACCGGCCGCCTGATGGTGGGCCGGCGCTGGTCCGAGGGACTGCACCAGGCGGTGGAGGCCAAGGAGGGCGTCAAGATCCAGCAGGAGAACCAGACGCTGGCCTCGATCACCTTCCAGAACTACTTCCGCATGTACGGCAAGCTCGCCGGCATGACGGGCACGGCCGACACCGAGGCCTACGAGTTCCAGGAGATCTACGGCCTCGAGACGGTGGTCATCCCCACGCACCGCCCGATGATCCGTGCCGACCACCAGGACAAGGTCTACCGCACCGCGTCCGAGAAGCACAAGGCGATCGTCGACGACATCAAGGACTGCCATGGGCGCGGCCAGCCCGTGCTGCTGGGCACGACCTCGATCGAGAACTCCGAGCTGCTGAGCTCGCTGCTCAAGAAGGAAGGCCTGCCGCACAACGTGCTCAACGCCAAGCAGCACGCGCGCGAGGCCGAGATCGTGGTCGAGGCCGGCCGCCCCGGCGTGATCACCATCGCCACCAACATGGCCGGCCGTGGCACCGACATCGTGCTCGGCGGCGGGGTCAGCAAGCGCATCGATGCGCTGCGCTACGACGAGTCGCTCCCCGAGGACCAGAAGGAAGCCCAGATCGAGGCGATCCGCGCCGAGTGGCAGAAGTTGCACGAGCAGGTGATCGCCGCCGGCGGCCTCAAGATCATCGGCAGCGAGCGTCACGAATCGCGCCGGATCGACAACCAGTTGCGCGGCCGCTCGGGCCGCCAGGGCGATCCGGGTTCCTCGAGCTTCTACCTGTCGATGGAAGACCCGCTGCTGCGCATCTTCGCCGGCGACCGCATGAAGGCCATCATGGATCGCCTCAAGCTGCCCGAGGGCGAGGCCATCGAGGCCGGCATGGTGACCCGCTCGATCGAGAGCGCACAGCGCAAGGTCGAGGCGCGCAACTTCGACATCCGCAAGCAGCTGCTCGAGTACGACGACGTCGCCAACGACCAGCGCCGCGAGATCTACCGCCTGCGCAACGAGATCCTCGAGGCGCAGGACGTGGCCGACATGGTGAACAACCTGCGGCACGGCTTCTTCACCGACCTGTTCCGCACCCATGTTCCGGCCGAGACGGTCGAGGAGCAGTGGGACCTCGACGGGCTCGCCGCGGCGCTCGCCAACGACTGGAACCTCGAGATCGACTTCAAGGGCATGCTCGAGTCGTCGGACAAGACCACCGACGACGATCTGCTCGCCCGCCTGCTGCAGACCGTCGATGCGGCGTACGCGGCCAAGGTCGAGATCGTGGGCAAGGACGCCTTCGGCGGCTTCGAGCGCTCGATCATGCTGCAGGCGCTCGACCAGGCCTGGCGCGAGCACCTGGCCGCGCTCGACGCGCTCCGTCAGGGCATCCACCTGCGGGGCTACGCGCAGAAGCAGCCCAAGCAGGAGTACAAGCGCGAGGCCTTCGAGCTCTTCGGCTCGCTGCTCGACCGCGTGCGCGCCGACGTGGTGCGCGTTCTGATGAACGTGCGCATTCAATCTCAGGAAGAGGTGCAGGAGGCCGAGCAGCGCATCGAGGCCGAGGGCGAGCGTCGCGTCGCCGCGGCGCAGGCGCAGCACGCCGAACTGGGCAGCGCGGTCAGCGAGGCACCGGTCGACGTGGAGGCGCTCACCCTGCCCGAGCCCGCTGCCGCGGACAAGCCACAGCCCTTCAAGCGCTTCAACGACAAGATCGGCCGCAACGATCCCTGCCCCTGCGGCAGCGGCAAGAAGTACAAGAACTGCCACGGCAAGCTCGCCTAGGGCGGCCTGGCCGGGCGCGCCCGCGGGCGCGCCCGCATACCCGGCTCGCGGGCGCGGGCCACGCTGAACGGGAGTTGAGATGGCAGTGAACCTCCACGCGCCGGACCCCGCGGCGCTGCACGCGGTCGATGGCGTCGCACTCGGCTGGGCCGAGGCCCACATCCGCAAGCCCAATCGCAAGGACCTGCTGCTGGTGAGCGTTGCTCCCGGCGCCGCGGTGGCCGGCGTGTTCACTCAGAACCGTTTTGCCGCCGCGCCCGTCCAGGTTTGCCGCGCCCACCTGGCGGCGGCGCAGGGCATACGCGCCCTGGTCATCAACACCGGTTGCGCCAACGCCGGCACCGGCGCGCCTGGCCTCGCGGCCGCGCAGGCCAGCTGTGTTGCAGTGGCCCGGTTGCTGGGCTGCGAGCCGGCGCAGGTGCTGCCTTTCTCGACCGGCGTGATCATGGAGCCCCTGCCCGTCGAGCGCCTCGTGGCCGGGCTGCCCCAGGCGCAGTCGCGGCTTGCTGCTACTCACTGGGCCCAGGCTGCCGAGTCCATCATGACCACCGACACGCTGCCCAAGGCGGCGTCGGAGCGCGCCAGCGTGGGCGGCGCTCCGGTGACGATCACCGGGATCAGCAAGGGCGCGGGCATGATCCGCCCCAACATGGCGACCATGCTGGGCTTCCTGGCCACCGATGCCGGGATTGCGCCCGCCTTGCTGTCCAAGCTGACGCGCGAAGTGGCGGAGCGCTCGTTCAACCGCATCACGGTCGATGGCGACACGTCGACCAACGACTCCTTCGTGATCATCGCCACGGGCCGCAACGGCGCGCCCGTGATCGATGCGCCGAACGATCCGCGGCTGGCCGAGCTCACCGAGGCGCTCACCCGCGTGGCGCAGCGCCTCGCCCAGGCCATCGTGCGCGACGGGGAGGGCGCGACCAAGTTCATCACCGTCGAGGTCCGGGGCGCGGCTAGCGAGGACGAGGCGGCGCGCGCGGCCTACGCCATCGCGCACTCGCCCTTGGTGAAGACGGCCTTCTTCGCGTCCGATCCCAACCTCGGTCGCATCCTCGCCGCCGTGGGCAATGCCGGCATCGCCGACCTCGACCCGGGCCGCGTGCAGCTCTGGCTCGACGACGTGTGGGTGGCCCGCGACGGCGGCCGCCACCCCGACTACCGCGAAGAGGACGGCGCGCGCGTGATGGCGCAGGCCGAGATCCGCGTGCGCGTGGACCTGGGGCGTGGCGAGGCGGACACCACCGTGTGGACCACCGATCTGTCGCACGACTACGTGAGCATCAACGCCGACTACCGCAGCTAGTGCCATGACGCCCGAGCTCGAGCGCCGTCTGGCCGATCTGCTCGCGCGCCTGGAGCCGCTGCTGCCGGCTGCATCCGTCGCGCCCGACTGGAGCGCCTGCGCCTTTCGCTGGCGCCGGCAGCGCCTCCTGGGCGTGGAGCGCGGCGTGCTCGAGGCCGTGACCCGCGTGGCGCGCATCGCGCCCGCAGACCTGCAGCACGTCGAGGCGCAGAAGGCCGCGCTGCTGCGCAACACCGAGCAGTTCGTGCGTGGCCTGCCGGCCAACAACGTGTTGCTCACCGGGGCACGCGGCACGGGCAAGAGTTCCCTGGTGCGCGCCTGCCTGGAGCGCCATGCCGCCGATGGCTTGCGGCTGATCGAGGTCGACAAGCACGACCTGGGGGACGTGGACAGCATTGCCGCCCTGGTGGCCGGACGGCCGGAGCGCTTCATCCTGTTCTGCGACGACCTCTCGTTCGAGGCGGGCGAGGCGGGGTACAAGGCCCTGAAGGCGGCGCTCGACGGGTCGGTGGCAGCGCCGGGCGACAACGTGCTGATCTACGCCACCTCGAACCGCCGCCACCTGATGCCCGAAGCGATGCGCGACAACCTCGCAGCCAAGTACGACGAGGACGGCGAGCTGCATCCGGGCGAGGCGGTCGAGGAGAAGATTTCACTGTCCGAGCGCTTCGGGTTGTGGCTGTCGTTCTACCCGTTCCGTCAGGACGACTACCTCGACATCGTGGCGCACTGGTTGCGCCGCTTCGGAGTGGGCGAGGCCGAGATCGCGGCCGCGCGCGCCGAGGCGCTGCAGTTCGCCCTGCAGCGCGGCTCGCGCTCGGGACGCGTGGCGCTGCAGTTCGCGCGCGACCAGGCGGGTCGCCTGGGACTCGCCGGGTGACCGGGCGCCCGCCGGTGGAGGTGGCCGTGGGCGTGCTGATCCGCCCCGATGGCCGCTTCCTGCTGGCCAGCCGCCCCGCGGGCAAGCCTTACGCCGGCTACTGGGAGTTCCCGGGCGGCAAGCTCGAGGCCGGCGAGACGGTCGAGGCGGCACTGGCGCGCGAACTGCGCGAGGAACTGGGGCTGGAGATCGGCCCGGCGTATCGATGGGTCACTCTCGAGCACGACTACCCCCATGCCTATGTGCGACTGCACTTCTGCCGGGTCTTCGATTGGCAAGGCGAAATCGCGGCCCACGAGGGCCAGGCCTTTGGCTTCTTCACGGTGGACGATCTGCCCGATGGCCCGCTGCTGCCCGCCACCGTGCCCGTGATGAAGTGGCTGCGCCTGCCGCAGGAACTGGCGATCAGCGCGGCGGCGACCATGGGAGCGGAGCGCTTCCGCGCCGCGCTCGACGCGCGCCTCGCGGACGGTCTGCGCCTGCTGCAGGTGCGCGAGCCGGCTTGGGATGACGCGCAGGTGGAGCAGTTGCTCGAGGCGCTGCTGCCACGGGCGCGTGCTGCGGGCGCGCGGGTGGTGCTGAGCAGCCGTCACGGCGCATCGCTGTGGTCGCGAGGCGACGGGGTGCACCTCACGGCACGCGACCTGCAGTCCTGCGCGCAGCGGCCGCCCCTGCCGCTGGTGGGCGCCTCGTGCCATACGCGCGAGGAACTCGCGCACGCGGCGCGCCTGGGGCTGGACTACGCGGTGCTGGGGGCGGTGGGGCCGAGCGCTTCCCACCCTGGCGAGCGCGGCCTCGGCTGGTCGGCCTGGCGCGACCGTGCCCGCGAAGCGGGGCTGCCGGTGTATGCGATCGGAGGTCTGACGGTGCAGGATCTGCCCACCGCCCTGGCCGCCGGCGCGCACGGCATCGCACAACTCACGGGCGCGTGGAGCGCGCGCCGCTGAAGCTCGAGCGAGGCCTGGCCGGCAAGCGCGAGTCCGGGTGGTCGAAGATCGCGCAGCGCTTGCTGGCCGCTCAGTGCGCAGTGCCGCTGCGCGCTGGCTCGGAGGGCGGCAATTCTTCGGCCTGGTCGAGCGACGCTCCGGCGACGCGGTAGCGCTCCGCGGCCCAGGCGCCCAGGTCGGTGGTCTTGCAGCGCTCCGAACAGAACGGTCGCCAGGGACTGGTGACATCCCACACCACGACCTTGCCGCAGGTGGGGCACTTGACGCGCGCCCCCATCAGGATGCGCAGAGCACCAGATCGAAGGGGATGTCGGCACTCACCGCGCGCGGCTTGAGGTCGCGGTCAGGCGTGGTGAAGCGGATCCACAGCATGTACTTGTTCGCGCTGATCTCGGGGATCGCGTTGAGTTCCGCCGCGACCCGAACCTGGAGCAGCGAGAAGCTGCGTCCCTGAAGCATCTGCTGATAGGCGCCCTGCTGGGCGATCTGGCGGCTGTAGTGCGCGCTGCCGCGCAGCAGCTTGAGCAGGATGGCGAGCGCCTGGTGAAAGGGCTCGAGCGGCCGCAGCCAGGTGGCCAGGTCGGCAAGCCGGTCCTCGGCATCGCGCGAGAGCCAGGCGTGGTAGCTGGGCAGGTCGAACTCGCAGGTGCCGCCGGGGATGTTGGCGCGGCTGCGGATGCTCATCAGCCACTCGTTGTCGCGCAGGTGCTGGCCGGCACGGCCGGCGATGGCGTTGAGTTCCTGCTGCGCGCGGTCGACCTCGGCGAGCACCTCGTTGAGCGCTTCCTCGGCGACCTTGGGATTGTTGCGCAGGGCGGTGAGGCTCTGGCGATGCCGCTCGAGTTCCTGCAGCAGGTCCGACTTGAGGTCGGCGCGCGAGGTGACCTCGAGGATCTCGAACAGAGTCAGCAGGGCCGTGTGGGTGCAGTAGGCATCCTGTTGACGGCAGAAGTACGAGAGCTTGTCGAACAGGTCTTCCAGGCGCAAAAACGTGCGGATGCGCTCGCTGAAAGGGTATTCGTAGAGGATGTGACCGTCGGTGTCCATCGCCGGGCGCGCGCTCAGTTGACTGAAGATAGCATGGTCGCCTCAGGCCGCGGACGCGCGGCCCGCGGCGAGCGCGCGATAGGCAAGGTCGAGTCGTTGCGCGTGCACCGCAAGTTCCTCGAGGCTGCCCTCGTTGAACACAACGTCGTCGGCGGCTTCGAGGCGCTGCGCGCGGGTTGCCTGGCGCGCCAGCACGGCACGCGCCAGCGCCTCGTCCATGCCTGCTCTGCGGCAGGCCCGCGCGATCTGCAGGGCCTCGGTGCAGTCGACCACCAGCACGCGGTCGCAGCGATCGCGCCAGCCGCCAGACTCGACCAGCAGGGGCACCGCGATCACCGTGTACGGCGCACCGTCTTGCAAGGCTTGCGCCACGGCGAGGTCGGCGTGGGCGCGAATCAGGGGGTGGAGAATTGCCTCGAGCCGGCGGCGCGCCTCGTCGTCACCGAACACGCGGGCACGCATGGCCACGCGGTCGAGCGCGCCGTCGTCGCCGATCGCGGCGGCCCCGAAGGCCGCACGCAGGGGTTCGATCGCCGCACCCCCGGGTGCGGTGAGGGCGTGGGCGATGGCATCGGTGTCCACGAGCGCGGCGCCCAAGGACGCCAGCCGATCGGCCAGAGCGCTCTTGCCGCTGGCGATGCCGCCGGTGAGGCCGACGCGCAGGCTCATCCGAGCGGGAAGATCGCGCCCGCGAGCGGCGCGCCCCACAGCAGCGCAATGAAGCCCGCGGCGCACAGGTAGGGGCCGAAGGGGATGTGCTTGTCGCGCACCCGCGCGCCCAGCAAGGCGAGCGCGAAGACGATGCCCACTACCGAGGCGATCAGGGCGATGGGGATGAGCATCTTCCAGCCCATCCAGGCGCCCAGCGCCGCGAGCAGCTTGAAGTCGCCGTATCCCATGCCCTCCTTGCCGGTGGCGAGCTTGAAGGCCCAGTACAGGGTCCACAGGGAAAGGTAGCCGGCCATCGCGCCGAGCACCGCATCGCGCAGCGGCACGGTGTAGCCCATCAGCGCCGCGAGCAGGCCGAGCCACAGCAGCGGCAGGGTCAGGTCGTCCGGCAGCAGAGTCGTGTCCGCGTCGATGAAGGCCGCGGCCACCAGGATCCAGGTGAACACCAGCGCGAAGGCAGTGGTCCAGGTGAGGCCGAAGTGCCAGGCCACCAGTCCGGAGAGCACGCCGGTGAGCAGTTCCACCACGGGGTAGCGCACCGAGATCCGCACGCCGCAGTGCGCGCACTTGCCGCGCAGCACGAGCCAGGACACGAGCGGGATGTTGTCGACGACGCGCAGCGGCGTCTTGCAGGCAGGGCAGTGCGAGCCCGGCACCCAGAGGTTGAAGCTCGGCTGCTCGGGCGCGTCGCGGCCTTCCAGTTCGGCACACTGGCCGCGCCACTCGGCCTCCATCATCAGGGGCAGGCGGTGGATCAGGACGTTCAGGAACGAGCCGACGGCCAGGCCGAGGATGGCCACACCGACGGCGAGCAGGACTTCGGGACTCACGCGGACTCCAAAGAGGCGCGGCGCCCGTGGGCGCCGCAGCGGGGCGAGGCAGACGGACTCAGACCACCTGGCCGAGCTTGAAGATCGGCATGTAGATGGCCACCACGATGCCGCCGATGATCACGCCCAGGATCACCATGATCATCGGCTCGAGCAGACTCGACAGCGCGTCGACCGTCTCGTCGACCTCGCGCTCGTAATAGTCGGCCACCTTCGAGAGCATCGAATCCAGGGAGCCGGACTCCTCGCCGATGCTGGTCATCTGCACGGCCATCGGCGGGAAGACGTTCGAGTTCTGCATTGCCTGCGCCAGGCTGATGCCGACGTTGACCTCGGTCTGGACCTCGCGCGTGGCTTCCTTGTAGACCGCATTGCCCGAGGCCGGCCCGACCGAGTCGAGCGCCTCGACCAGGGGCACGCCCGCGGCGAAGGTGGTGGCGAGCGTGCGGCTCCAGCGCGCGATCGAGGCCTTCTGCAGCAACTCGCCGATCACCGGCAGCTTGAGCAAGGCACGGTCCACCGTCGCCTGGACCTTGGGCGAGCGGCGCCACGCCTGGAAGAGGAAGTAGCCCCCGCCACCCACGATCCCGAGCAGGATGTACCAGTAGGCCACGAAGAAGTCCGACATCGCGATCACCACCAACGTGGGCGTGGGCAGATCCGCACCGAACGAGGTGAACACGCTCTTGAACGAGGGAATCACGAAAATCATGATGATCGCGGTGACCAGGATGGCCACGAAGATGATCATCACCGGGTAGAACAGCGCCTTCTTGATCTTGCCCTTCAGCGCGATCGTCTTTTCCTGGTAGGTGGCCAGGCGGTCGAGCAGGGTCTCGAGGATGCCCGCCTGCTCGCCGGCGGCGACCAGGTTGCAGAACAGCGGATCGAAGTACAGCGGGTACTTGCGGAAGGCCTGGTTCAGGCTCGTGCCGGTCTCGACGTCCATGCGGATGTCGTTCATCAGCCGGCCCATCGAGGGGTTGGCGTGGCCGCGCCCGACGATCTCGAAGGACTGCATCAGCGGCACGCCGGCCTTGAGCATGGTCGACAACTGCCGGGTGAAGAGCGCGATGTCCTTGGAGGAGATCTTGCGGCCCTTCGAGAACGTCTGCTTCTTGATCTTGGTGGCGAGGATGCCGCGGCGGCGCAGGCTGGCAGCCACCACGGACTCGCCTCCGGCACGCATCTCGCCCTTGATGGCGCGGCCCGTCTTGTCCTTGCCCTCCCAGAGGAACAAGGCTTCGCGCACCGGTTCGCGCTTGGCGGTCAGGGTCGTGGCCATTCTTCAGTTACTCCGTCTTGCTCATTCGTTGGTGACGCCCAGGACTTCCTCGATCGAGGTGAGTCCCTGCTTGACCTTCAGCAGGCCAGAGCGGCGCAGGCTGTTGACGCCGTTGCGCTCGGCCTCGCGGGCGAGGTCCAGCGCGCCTGCGTTCTTGAGGATCATGTCCTGCATGTTCTCGGTGATCGGCATGACCTGGTAGATGCCGACCCGGCCCTTGTAGCCGCTGCCCTTGCAGCGGTCGCAACCCACCGGCTTGTACGGCACCCAGCTGCCGTCGAGGTCGCCGTCCAGGAAGCCCGCGGCGAGCAGGCCCTCGCGGTCGATCTCGAGCGGCTGCTTGCAGGTGCACAGGCGCCGCCCGAGGCGCTGCGCGGTGATCAGGATCACCGATGAGGCGATGTTGAACGGGGCCACGCCCATGTTCGCCAGGCGCGTGAGGGTCGAAGGGCCGTCGTTGGTGTGCAGGGTCGACAGCACCATGTGGCCCGTCTGTGCGGCCTTGATGGCGATGTCGGCCGTCTCGAGGTCGCGGATCTCACCCACCATGATCACGTCCGGATCCTGGCGCAGGAAGGCGCGCAGGGCGGCGGCGAAGGTGAGCCCCGCCTTCTCGTTGACGTTGACCTGGTTGATACCAGCGAGCTGGATTTCCGCCGGGTCCTCGGCCGTGGAGATGTTCACGCCCGGCTGGTTGAGGATGTTGAGGCAGGTGTACAGCGACACGGTCTTGCCGGAACCGGTCGGCCCGGTGACCAGCACCATTCCGTAGGGTCGCTGGACGGCGTCAAGCAGCAATTGCTTCTGGTCGGGGTCGTACCCTAGCGCGTCGATCCCCAGCTTGGCCTGCGACGGATCGAGGATACGCATCACGATCTTCTCGCCGTACAGCGTGGGCAGGGTGCTGACGCGGAAGTCGATCGCGCGGCTGCCCGACAGGGCGAGCTTCATGCGGCCGTCCTGCGGAACGCGCTTCTCCGAGATGTCGAGCTTGGAGATGACCTTGATGCGCGCGGTCAGGCGCTCCTTGATCGCCAGCGGCGGCTGGGCCCAGTCGCGCAGCACGCCGTCGATGCGCAGGCGGATGCGGTAGAACTTCTCGTAGGGCTCGAAGTGCAGGTCGGAAGCGCCCTCGGAGATCGCGTCGAGCAGCAGCTTCTGCAGGAAGCGCACGACCGGGGCGTCGTCGACTTCCTGCTGGTTGGCATCCTGCTTCTCATCCTCGTCCGAGCCGTCGCCCAGCAGGTCCTCGAAGCTCACGTCGTCGCCGACGATCGCGTCGAGCGACTGCGCCACGGTCTGCGAGCGCGTCTCGATCACCTTCATCAGCTGGTCGTGCTCGACGACGATGACGTCCAGCGCCAGCTGGGTCTGGAACTTGATCTGGTCGAGGGCCTGGAAGTCCGTGGGGTCGGAGACCGCTACCGCCAGCCGGTTGCCGCGCTTGCGCAGCGCGAGAACGCGCAGGCTCCCCACCAGCTTCTTGTCGATGATGTCGGTGGGCAGCTGCTCCGAGTCCAGGGCGCCGAGGTCGAGCAATGGGTGGCCGAAGGTGTCGGCAGCGAACTTGGCGATCGCGCGCGCACCAAGGTTGGTGACGTCCGCGGACTTGACCAGCTCGTCGATGAAGCGCGTCCCCGACTGGGCCGCCTTGCGGGCGAAGTTTTCTGCGCGGTCGGGGCGCAGCTTGCCCTGCTGGACGAGCGCCCGCGCCAGCCCGGTGAGGGCCGTGGCGACGGTGGCGTTCTGGGTGACAGCGGACATGCTCGGCGCAGGTGCTCGTGGTCGAATCTCTTCCCTCGTCCCGGGTCGGGGCGCAGGGGTCGATCGATAGTGCCGAGGCGGATTTGCTTTGTAAAGGCGAGTCCCGTGAATCGGTCAGCCGCCTTGCCGTGCGGCCGGGTCTCGCGCGCGACAGCCGTGTGGCTGTCGGATCATGCTTCCCAAGGGAGGGGGAAGGAAGAATGGTCGGGGTGAGAGGATTCGAACCTCCGACTCCTGCGTCCCGAACGCAGTACTCTACCAGGCTGAGCTACACCCCGACTGGGCCAACCGGAGAACTACGGAGCGACGCGCTCCTCTGCGTCAGCGATCCCGGTCGACCGCGAAGGACAGCAAGTGTATCAGAGAGTCGCGATAGGGCGTCGCAGGCAGGGCCTCGAGCGCGCGGCGCCCCTCGCTTGCTTCGCGTTGCGCGACGCTGCTCGAGTACTCCAGGGCGCCGCTGCCGACCACGATGCGGCTGATGACTTCGAAGTCGCCGTCTCCGGCACGCACCGCCTGCTCGATGGCGGCCCGGTCGGCGGTCGAAGCATGGCGCAGGGCATGGATGACCGGCAAGGTGACCTTGCCCTCGCGCAGGTCGTCGCCGAGGTTCTTGCCGATGTCCTCGGCCTTGCCCGAGTAGTCCAGCACGTCGTCGACGACCTGGAAGGCCCGGCCCAGGCTCGCTGCGTAGCGCCCGCAGGCATCCTCGACGGCAGGCGCCGCACCGGCAACCACCGCGGCGATGCGCGCGCCGGCCTCGAACAGGGTGGCAGTCTTGCGCTCGACCACGCCAAAGTAGCGCTGCTCGTCCACCGAGGGGTCGTGGACATTGAGCAGTTGCAGCACCTCGCCCTCGGCGATGCGGTTGGTGGCGTCTGCCAGGATCTGCATGACGCGCAGGCTGCCCGGCTCGACCATCATCTGGAAGGCGCGCGAGTAGAGAAAGTCGCCCACCAGCACGCTGGCCGCATTGCCGAAGGTCGCGTTCGCCGTTGCACGACCGCGGCGCAGCGAGGACTCGTCGACCACATCGTCGTGCAGCAGGGTGGCGGTGTGGATGAATTCGATGACCGCCGCCAGCAGCACATGGTGCCGGCCAGGGTATCCGAGCGCGCGCGCCGTCAGCAGGACGACCGCCGGGCGCAGACGCTTGCCGCCGCCCGCCACGATGTAGTCGGCCACCGTATTGACCAGGGGGACCTCGGAGCCCAGGCGCTCGCGGATGCATCGGTCGACAGCCACCATGTCCTCGGCCACCGGAGCGAGCAGGCGCTTCAGGTCGGGCTTGGGGGTGGCGTCGATCGGCGCGGCGGAGGTCTCGAGCATGGCGGCGGAATTATACGGAGGCCACCTGCGCCCCGCCCGAGCCCCCTTGGGGACACCCCGAATGTTTGACCCTGGCAAGAAAATCATGAGACAATTCAAGGCTCACCACGCAAATCCCCTGCGTGCGCGGTGAGGGAAGCCGCAAGCCGGGTTGGGCCCTGGGCGGCCAGCAACAGCTGGTGCGTCGCGCCCTACCGGACGTGCTTCCCGCAAGGGCGCAGCCCGGCGCACGCTAAGTACAAAAAGGCCCCGTGCCGGTCACGGACGGGGCGGCGAGGACTAAAATATGCACGCAGTGATCAAGACCGGCGGCAAGCAGTATCGCGTCGCCGCCGGAGACAAGCTCAAGGTTGAGACCTTGCCCGCCGATGTCGGCCAGCAAGTCACCCTCACCGAGGTTCTGGCCGTCACCGACGGCGACAAGGTCCAACTCGGCGCACCCCTGCTGGCCGGGGCGACCGTCACCGCCACCGTGCTGTCGCACGGCCGGCACGACAAGGTCCGCATCTTCAAGATGCGCCGTCGCAAGCACTCGATGAAGGCTGCTGGCCACCGCCAGAACTACACCGAGTTGCGCATCGACGCGATCGCCGGCTAATTCCGAGGAGTCAAGACATGGCACAGAAAAAAGGCGGCGGTTCCACTCGCAACGGCCGCGACTCCCAGGCCAAGCGCCTCGGGGTCAAGACTTTCGGCGGCACGCTGGTGCCGGCCGGTTCGATCATCGTGCGCCAGCGCGGCACCGCCTTCCATGCCGGGGACAACGTCGGCATGGGTCGCGATCACACCCTGTTCGCGAAGATCGACGGCGTCGTCAGGTTCGACGTCAAGGGCGGCCTGAACCGCCGCGTCGTCAGCGTCATCGCCCAGGCCTGACGCAAGAGCGCGGCAGCCGCCCGTACGGGTCCGGGAAAGCCCTGCCGTTACGCGGCAGGGCTTTTTCTTTTTCGTGAGTTCGAGCAGGGAACCTGAATGAAGTTCGTCGACGAGGCACGCATCGAAGTCATGGGCGGCAAGGGCGGCAATGGCGTGGCTTCCTTCCGGCGCGAGAAGTTCATCCCCAAGGGTGGCCCGGACGGTGGTGACGGCGGCCGCGGCGGCAGCGTGTGGGCCATCGCCGACCGCAACATCAACACCCTGATCGACTACCGCTACGCGCGCAGGCATCACGCCGCCAATGGCGAGCAGGGCCGCGGCTCGGACTGCTACGGCGCCGCCGGCTCCGACATCGAGTTGCGCATGCCCGTGGGCACCGTGGTGATCGACGCCGACACGGCCGAGCAGGTGGCCGACCTCAGCCGGCACGGCGAGCGGGCCTTGATCGCCCGCGGCGGCCGCGGCGGCCTGGGCAACCTGCACTTCAAGTCCAGCATCAACCGTGCGCCGCGCCAGTGCACCCCGGGCGAGCCCGGCGAACTGCGCAACCTGCGGCTCGAACTGCGGGTCCTGGCGGACGTGGGTCTGCTGGGCATGCCCAACGCCGGCAAGTCCACCCTCATCACCGCGGTGTCGAACGCGCGGCCCAAGATCGCCGACTATCCCTTCACCACGCTGCATCCGCAGTTGGGCGTCGTGCGCCTGGGACCGGAGCGCAGCTTCGTGATTGCCGACATTCCGGGCCTGATCGAAGGCGCGGCCGAGGGCGCGGGCCTGGGTCACCAGTTCCTGAGGCACCTCGCGCGCACGCGCCTGCTGCTGCACGTGATCGACTGCGCGCCCATGGACGATTCGATCGACCCGGTGCGCGAAGCGCGCGCCATCGTCGCCGAGCTCAAGAAGTACGACGCCGCGCTCGCTGCCAAGCCCCGCTGGCTGGTGCTCAACAAGATCGACCTCGTCCCGGCCGAGCAGCGCGAGGTGCTTGCCGCCGAGTTCCGGCGCCGCCTGCGCACCAAGGCGCCGGTGTTCATGATCTCGGCCGCGACGCGCGAGGGATGCGACGCGCTGATGCAGGCGGTGGGCGCCGAACTCGAGCGCACGCGCCCGCCGGCGCCCGAGGACGAGGTGCCCGATGCGCGCTTCGTCGCGCCCGGCGAGGGGGAGGGCACCCGATGAGTTCTGCCGTCGCGCATGCGCGGCGCGTGGTGATCAAGGTCGGCTCCGCACTGGTCACCAACGAGGGCCGCGGGCTGGACCTCGCCGCGATCGAGCGCTGGGCCGAGCAGATCTCGCGCCTGCACGCGCTGGGCAAGCAGGTGCTGCTGGTGTCCAGCGGCGCGATCGCCGAAGGCATGCAGCGGCTCGGCTGGGCCACCCGGCCGCAGCAAGTGCACGAACTGCAGGCCGCGGCGGCGGTGGGGCAGATGGGTCTGGCGCAGGCCTATGAGACGCGCTTCTCGGCGCACGGCGTGCGTACCGCGCAGATCCTGCTCACCCACGCCGATCTGGCCGATCGGCCGCGCTACCTCAACGCGCGCTCCACGCTCTTCACCCTGCTGACGCTGGGCGTCCTGCCGGTGATCAACGAGAACGACACCGTGGTCACCGACGAGATCAAGTTCGGCGACAACGACACCCTGGGTGCGCTGGTCACCAACCTCGTCGAGGCCGAGGCCTTCGTCATCCTCACCGACCAGGCGGGGCTTTATACGGCCGACCCGCGCCGCGATCCGTTGGCCACGCTGGTGCGCGAGGCCACGGCTGGCGCACCGGAGCTCGAGGCCATGGCGGGCGGGGCGGGCAGCGGCATCTCGCGCGGCGGCATGCTCACCAAGGTGGTGGCGGCAAAGCGCGCGGCGCGCAGCGGCGCGCACACCGTGATCGCCTCGGGGCGCGAGCCCGACGTGCTGGTGCGTCTGGCCGCGGGCGAGATGGTCGGCACTCAACTCACCGCATCGACCGCCGTGCTCACCGCCCGCAAGCAGTGGATGGCCGATCACCTCCTGCTCAAGGGCCGCGTGCACATCGACGCCGGTGCCGCGCGCGCGCTACTGGCGGCCGGCACCAGCCTGCTGCCCATCGGCGTGACGACGGTCGAGGGCGAGTTTCAGCGTGGCGACGTGGTGGCCTGCATCGGACCCGACGGGCGCGAACTCGCGCGCGGCCTGGCCAACTACGCCAGCCACGAGGCGCGCCTGATCGCGCGCCGCCACACCGACGAGATCGAAACAGTGCTGGGCTTCATCGAGGAGCCCGAACTCATCCACCGCGACAACCTCGTCCTGCTGTAGGGACGCGGTTGAGCGCGCGGCGCGCTCGCGCTCAGGCCGGACTGGGAGCTGGAGCGGTCTCGTCGGGCGCTTGCGCGTCGTCGCCGGCGCCCGGAGCATCAGCAAAGGGGCGCGCCGGGCGCCTCGGGTTGCGCGGCCGACCGGTCTGGAACACGAAGCGCGAGAGCTCGAGCAGCGCCTGCTGGTACACGTCGCGCTTGAACTCGATCACCGTGTCGAGCGGAATCCAGTAGTCGTGCCAGCGCCACGCGTCGAACTCCGGGTGGTCGCTGGCGCGCAGCTTCACGTCGGTGTCGCGCCCCACCAGCCGCAGCAGGAACCAGATCTGCTTCTGCCCACGGTAGTTGCCGCGCAGCTCGCGGCGGATCCACTGTTCCGGAACGTCGTAGCGCAACCACTCACGCGTGCGCGCGATGATGCGAACGTGCTCGGGACGCAAACCGGTTTCTTCCTGGAGTTCGCGCAGCATGGCCTGTTCGGGCGACTCGCCGTACTTGATGCCGCCCTGCGGAAACTGCCACGAATGCTGCCTGACCCGCTTGCCCCAGAAGACCTCGTTGCGTTGATTGAGCAGGATGATGCCGACGTTCGGGCGGTACCCGTCCTTGTCCAGCATGCCATCACCTGAAGCCTTAGAATTTGCGACCGATTATAGGGTCCGACTTTTCGTCGGAACAACAAGGCCTTAGGCACATATGCGCGCTAGTACGTTCTTCATCTCCACCCAGAAGGAAGCCCCTGCCGACGCCGAGGTGGTGAGCCAGAAGCTCATGCTGCGTGCCGGCATGATCAAGAAGCTGGCTGCCGGAATCTACAACTACATGCCGCTCGGGCTGCGCTCGATCCGCAAGATCGAGGCCATCATTCGCGACGAGATGAACCGCGCCGGCGCGGTGGAACTGCTCATGCCCGTGATCCAGCCGGCTGAACTGTGGCAGGAGTCGGGCCGCTGGCAGAAGTACGGGCCGGAACTGCTGCGCCTGAAGGACCGTCACGACCGCGACTTCATCTTCCAGCCGACCTCGGAAGAGGCGATCACCGACATCGCGCGCCAGGAAATCAAGTCCTGGCGCCAGCTGCCCGTGAACTTCTATCACATCCAGACCAAGTTCCGGGACGAACGCCGTCCGCGCTTCGGGGTGATGCGCGGGCGCGAGTTCACCATGAAGGACGCCTACTCGTTCGACCGCGACGTGGCCGGCGCGCAGAAGAGCTACGACACGATGTACGCCACCTACGTGCGCATCTTCGAGCGGCTCGGGCTCACCTTCCGCGCGGTGGCGGCCGACACCGGCGCGATTGGTGGCGACCGTTCGCACGAGTTCCAGGTGATCGCCGACACCGGCGAGGACCTGATCGCCTACTGCCCCGACTCCGATTACGCCGCCAACATCGAACTGGCCGAGGCGGTGAGCCTCATCCCCAGCCGCGCGGCGCCCGCCGAGGCGCTCGCCAAGACGCCCACGCCCGGCAAGGAAAAGTGCGAGGACGTCGCCGCGCTGCTCGGCCTGCCGCTGGCGCGCACCGTGAAGTCGGTGGTGGTGGCCGTGGACCGCGCCGACGAGCAGGGCCGCCCGCTGCCCGCCGAGGTCGTGCTGCTGCTGGTGCGCGGCGATCATGAACTCAACGAGGTCAAGGCCGGCAAGCTCGCGGTGCTCAAGAGCGGCTTCCGCTTCGCCACCGAGGCCGAGATCGAGGAGGCCTTCGGCTGCCGCCCCGGCTACCTCGGGCCGATCGGCACGCGCCAGCCGGTGGTCGTCGTGGCCGATCGCACCGTGGCCGCGATGAGCGACTTCGTGTGCGGCGCCAACCAGGCTGGCTACCACTACACCGGCGCCAACTGGGGCCGCGACCTGCCCGAGCCCGTGGTTGCCGACCTGCGCAACGTGGTCGAGGGCGACCCCTCGCCCGACGGGCGCGGCGTGCTGCGCATGCAGCGCGGCATCGAGGTGGGCCACGTCTTCTACCTCGGCACCAAGTACTCGCAGGCGCTCAACGCCAGCTTCCTCGACGAGACCGGCAAGCCGCAGATCATGCAGATGGGCTGCTACGGCATCGGCGTCACGCGGCTGCTCGGTGCCGCGATCGAACAGAACCACGACGACAAGGGGATCATCTGGCCGGACGCGATCGCTCCCTTCACGGTGGCGGTATGCCCGGTGGGCTGGGGCAAGAGCGAGCAGGTGCGTCAGGTCGCCGCGCAGATCTACGAGTCGCTGCGCGCGGCCGGCGTCGACGTCATCCTCGATGATCGCGACGAACGCCCCGGCGTGATGTTCGCCGAATGGGAGCTGATCGGCGTGCCGCATCGCCTCACCATCGGCGAGCGCGCGCTCAAGGACGGCCAGGTCGAGTACCTGCACCGGCGTTCGCTCGAGACCGTGAAGCTGCCGGTGGCCGAGGCTGCGGCCTTCGTGCAAGGGCGGCTTGCCACCGCCTGAGATGCCAGCCCAGGGCGCGCCCTTCCGCCGTCGCGCGCTGCTCGGCGCAGCCGCTGCGCTGGCGCTCGCCGCCCTGCCGCGCCGCGCGCGCGCCGGCGCTCAGCAATATGAGCCCATGGCCGAGGCGGTGCGCAACGCGCTCGCTGCCCAGCTGGCCGACCCGCAAGCGCCGCGGCGCTCGTTTCCCGATCACGCCGCGCGCATGGCCTACGTCGACTGGCTCGAGGCCATGTCGGCGCGGCTCGCCTCGCGCAAGCCCGACCTTGTGGTGCGCCACGACTTCCTGCGCACCCTCGACTACGAGTGCACGCGCGCGGGGCTCGACCGCCAGCTCGTGCTGGCACTGGTGCAGGTCGAGTCCAACTTCCGCAAGTACGCGGTGTCGAGCGCCGGCGCACGCGGCTACATGCAGGTCATGCCCTTCTGGACGCGGGTGATCGGCAACGGCGACGAGCGCAGCCTGTTCGACATGCGCACCAACCTGCGCTACGGCTGCCTGATCCTGCGCCACTACCAGGACATCGAGCGCGGCGACCTGTTCCTCGCGCTTGGCCGCTACAACGGCAGCCGCGGCCGGCCCGAGTACCCGGACGCCGTGTTCGCGGCGCTCAAGCAGCGCTGGACCTATACCGCCTGAAGCCCGAGCGTGCCGCGCGTGCGACGCGCGCCCGGAGTGCAAGCCGCGCATTCCGCTCGGGCGCTGCTGCGAGCCCGCGCGGCGGGCGCCGTCTCAGCGCGCCGTGTCCACCGGATCGAACTCGAGCTCCAGCGAGCGTGGCGGCGCCGACCCGCGCGGGCTTGGGAAAGGGTCGCAGCGGCGGATGGCGCGCTCTACCGCGGCGTCGTAGGCCGCCAGGCCGCTGCCCTTCACCAGCTTGGGCGCGCCCACCTGTTCGCCGGTGGGCAGCAGGTTCACGGTAAAGCGCGCCACGTACTGGCGCGGACGCGTCCCCTCGGGCACCGCGAAGACGATGTGCGGGCGCACGCAGGCCACCACTTGGCCCGAGTAGGTCGCCAGCGCGGCCGAACTCATCCCGCCGCTGACCCCGGCGGGCGATCCGCCCGGCGTGCCACTTTGCCCCATCACTCTGGAGAGCTCGGCCTGGCGGCGCTGCTCTGCCGCCTGTGCCTCGCGGCGCTCGGCGGCCGGATCCGGCCGGGGCTCGGCGGGCTTGGCGGGTTCGGCCTTCTTGGCCGGCTCCGGCTTGCGTGCGGGCTCGGGCTTCTTCTTCTCTTCGCGTGGCGGCTCGGGCTTCTTTTTGGGGGGCTCGGCCTTGACCGCGATGTCGGCGGCGCGCGGCGGCTCGGGCGCTTCGGCGGCCTTGGGTGGCGGGGGCGGCGGCGCGGGCTGCGGCGCGGGTACCGGCGCGGGTGCGGGTGCGCCTCCGCCAGCTGGCGCCCAGAGCTCGGCATACACCGGGGCGGGCGGCTCGGTCTTCCAGCGCACCGCGAGCAGCAGGCCCGCGATCAAGACCAGATGAATCGCCAGCGCGGCGGCAAAGGACACGCCCATGTCGCGCTCGTCGCGCACCAGGCGCCACGGGTTCATGGCGGTGGCGGTGCTCATGGGGCCGGCCTGGGCGTCAGCGGGCGAGCGGCCGTGGGGCGAGTGGTCGCGGAGCGGGCAGGCGCGCGGAGGGTCGGCCGGAGCACGGGCAGGCGCGCCTCAGTTCGCGAGCTTCACGGCCAGGCCGACGCGCTTGACCCCTTCCTTCTGCAGCGCGTCCATCACCTTGACCACCATCTCGTAGCGCACCTCCTTGTCGGCGGCGATCACCACCGGCACGTCGGCGTTGGCGCCTTGGCGCGCGCGCACCGTGGCCACGAGCTGCGGCAGGCTCACGCTCTGGTCGCTGCCCTTGGCGCGCACCGACAGCTTGCCGTCGGCACGCACGATCACCTCGATCGGCTGCTCGGGTGCCTGGGCCGCGCGGCCCACGCTCGGCAGCTCGACCAGGCTGGGGTTCACGAAGGGCGCGGCGACCATCAGGATCACCACCAGCACGAGCATCACGTCCACGTAGGGCACGACGTTGATCTCGGCGAGCATGCGCCGCCGGTGTCCGCGCGAGGAGCGCACCAGCGCCATCTCAGCTCCGCTGCCGCTGCAGGATGTTGAGGAACTCTTCCATGAAGCTCTCGAAGCGGTTGGCCAGGCGGTCGATGTCGTTGGCGTAGCGGTTGTAGGCCACCACCGCGGGGATCGCCGCAAACAGGCCGATGGCCGTGGCCACCAGCGCCTCGGCGATGCCCGGCGCCACGCTGGCGAGCGAGGCCTGCTGCAGGTTCGCGAGCCCAGTGAAGGCGTGCATGATTCCCCACACCGTGCCGAACAGGCCGATGTAGGGGCTCACCGAGCCCACCGAGGCCAGCATGTTGAGGCGGCGCTCGAGCGAGTCCATCTCGCGCTGGTAGGCCGCCTTCATGGCGCGGCGCGCGCCGTCAAGGGTGAGCTGCGCGTCGCCGCGGCCCCGCAGCTTGAGGAACTCGGCCATCCCGGCCTCGAAGATGCGCTCCTCGGCGCCGGCCTTGCGCCGGGGGTTCATGGCCTGCTCGTGCAGCTTGGCCAGATCGGCCCCGCTCCAGAAACGCTTCTCGAACTCCTCGGTCTCGGCGCGCGCGCGGCGCAGCTGGATCCACTTCTGGAAGATCGCCGTCCAGCTCGCGAGCGACAGCACCACCAGCAGCGCCATCACCAGTTGCACCACGAGGCTCGCCTTGGTGATGAGCGAGAGGATGGACAGGTCGGCGGCGGCGCTCATGCGGGGTCTTTCTGGAGCAGGGGCTTCATGGCCGCGAGCATCGCGGCCGGCATGGGGGCAGGGCTGTAGTCGGCGGCGCGGATGCAGCCGACCCGCACGCGGGCGCTGGCCAGCAACTCGGCGCCGCGCCAGGCGCGCTGCTCGAAGGTGAGCGACGCCCGGCCGAGCTGCACGACCGCGGCCTCGACCACCAGCTCGTCGTCGAGGCGGGCGGGGCGACGATAGTCCACGCTGGCCTGGGCCACCACGAAGGCCAGGCCGTGCTCGCCCGCCAGCGCGTGCTGGCCCCAGCCCAGGGCGCGCAGCCACTCGGTGCGTGCCCGCTCGAAGAACTTGAGGTAGTTGGCGTAGTAGACGATGCCGGCGGTGTCCGTGTCTTCGTAATACACGCGGATTGGCCAGCGAAACAGCGTGGACGACATCGGCGCTCGCGGTCCGCAGGAGGGTGCAGCCGAGTATATCGGCGCAGCCGCGGGCTCAAGGGACAGGGGCCGGTCTGCCCGAGGTGCCGCGGCCGCGGCGTGGCGGCACTGAGGGCGCGCGCGCGAGCGGCGAGCGGGCCGCCGTGCGGTCCGGGGAGTTTCCCGGCCGGCGTCGCGTTCGCCGGGCAGGCGGCGCCGCGCATCGCTCGATTGCGGTCCTGCCCGCCCGGTTCGGGCGGGCGTCTATACAATCCGCGCCTTCGCGACGCACCCGGGTCGCGCAGGCGCGCCGGCCCACGAGTCCGAGCCGCAGGAGAGTCGAGTCCATGAGCCTTTCCGTGACGCGCCGCGGCGCGGTCCTTGCCGCGCTCGCCCTGGCGGCCGCCCTCGCCGGCTGCAAGCAGGTGGGCAACAGCCCCCATCCGCCCGGGGCCGAAGCCACGAACACGCTCTACACGGCCTTCGTGCAGCGCTCGCCCAAGTACCTGGATCCGACCAGCAGCTACTCGAACGACGAGACGCCCTACACCTACCAGATCTACGAGCCGCTCTACGGCTACCACTACCTCAAGCGTCCCTACGAGCTCGCCCCGCGCGCCGCGCTCGAGGTGGCCGAGCCGCGCTACCTCGACAAGGACGGCCGCGAGCTGCCGGCCGACGGTCCGGGCGACCAGGTGGCCGAGACGGTGTACGACGTCAAGATCAAGCCCGGCATCCTCTACGCGCCGCACCCCGCCTTCGCGCGCAACGACAAGGGCGAGTACGCCTATCACAAGCTCACCGCCGAGGACGTCAAGGACAAGTTCCAGATCAGCGACTTCCCGCTCACCGGCACGCGCGAGCTGGTGGCGCAGGACTACGTCTACTCGGCCCGCCGGCTGGCCACGCCGCGCATCAAGTCGCCGAGCTTCTCGATCATGGCCGAGTACATCGTCGGCCTGCGCGAGTACGCCGGCCGTATCGCCGAGGTCGACAAGGCGCTGCGCGCCAACGTCGAGCCCTTCGCGCGCGACCTGCCCTTCCTCGACTTCCGGATGTACGACTTCCCCGGCGTCGAGGCGCTCGACGACCACACGGTGCGCTTCCGCGTCAAGGGCAAGTACCCGCAGTTCAGCTACTGGCTGGCGATGACCTTCTTCGCCCCCATCCCCTGGGAGGCCGAGGTCTTCTACGGCCAGCCCGGGATGGCGAAGAACAACCTCTCGCTCAACTACTGGCCGGTGGGCACGGGGCCCTACATGCTCACCGAGTTCCGCGAGAACCGCCGCCACGTGCTCAGCCGCAACCCCAACTTCCGCAAGGAGACCTACCCCTGCGAGGGCGAGCCGGGCGACCGCGAGGCCGGACTGCTGGATGACTGCGGCAAGCCCATCCCCTTCATCGACAAGGCGGTGTTCACCATCGAGAAGGAGGCCGTGCCGCTACAGAGCAAGTTCCTGCAGGGCTACTACGACGTGCCGCAAGTGGAGCGCACCGACTACGGCACCGACTTCCTGGTGGCGATGGCCGATTCGCCCGACAAGGCGAGCCTGTACAAGGAGCGCGGCATCAAGCTGCCGACCACCGTCGAGGCGAGCAACTGGTACATCGGCTTCAACATGACCGACCCCGTGGTCGGCCACGGCAAGACGCCCGAGCAGGCCGAGCGCAACCGCAAGCTGCGCCAGGCGATCGCCATCGCGATCGACTGGGAGGAGTACATCGCGATCTTCGAGAAGGACCAGGCCCAGGCGGCGCACGGCCCCATCCCGCCCGGCCTGTTCGGCTACCGCGCCGACGGTCCCGCGGCCTTCAACCCCTTGGTCTACGAGCGCGACAAGGACGGCAAGCCGCAGCGCCGCTCGATCGAGCAGGCTCGCAAGCTGCTTGCCGAGGCCGGCTTCCCGGACGGCCGCGACGCCAAGACCGGCAAGCCCCTGGTGCTCAACTACGACACCAACGCCACCAGCACCGCGGCCAAGTCGATGATGGACTGGTACCAGCGCCAGTTCGCCAAGCTCGGCATCCAGCTCGAGATCCGCGCCACCGACTACAACCGCTTCCAGGAGCGCATCCAGAAGGGCTCGCACCAGATCTTCTTCTGGGGCTGGCTGGCCGACTACCCCGACGCCGAGAACTTCCTGTTCCTGCTCTACGGTCCCAACGCCAAGGCGCTCACCGACGGCAACGGCGAGAACGCGGCCAACTACCAGAACCCCGAGTTCGACAAGCTCTACGAGCGCATGAAGTACGAGGAGGACGGTCCGGCCAAGCAGAAGCTGATCGACGAGATGATCGAGATCGTGCAGAAGGACGCGCCCTGGAGCTTCGGCTACAACCCCAAGGGCGCGGGCACCTACCAGCAGTGGGTCTACAACGGCAAGCCCACCGCGATCATCCGCAACATGCTGCCCTACCTGCGCATCGATCCGGCGCAGCGCACCGCGCGCATCGCCGAGTGGAACGAGCCGATCCGCTGGCCGCTGCTGCTCATCGCCGCGCTGCTGCTCGTGGCGCTGGTGCCGGCTTGGCTGGGCTACCGGCGCCGCGAGCGCGAGAACGCGGCCCGCGACCTGGCCTCGCACGGAGCGGCCAAGTAATGCTCAACTACATCATCCGCCGCATCCTCTACGGCGCGCTCATTCTCGTCGGCGTCAACCTCTTCACCTTCATCCTGTTCTTCACGGTCAACACGCCCGACGACATGGCGCGCCTGAACATCGGCGGCAAGCGCGTCACCGCCGAGGCGATCGAGAAGTGGAAGGCCGAGCGCGGCTACAACAAGCCGCTGCTGTGGAACGCCAAGGCCGAGGGCGCCGACAAGGCCACCAAGACGATCTTCTTCGAGCGCTCGGCGCAGCTCTTCGCCTTCCAGTTCGGCGCCTCCGACAGTGGGCGCGACATCGGCTACGAGATCCGCAACCGCATGTGGCCCTCGTTCGCGCTGGCCCTGCCCACCTTCGTGCTGGGCATCTTCGCGGTGATCGTGCTGGCCATGCTGATGGTCTTCTTCCGCAACACCTACCTCGACGTGTCGGGGGTGGTGCTGGCGGTGGGCATGCTGTCGATCTCGAGCCTGTTCTACATCATCCTCGGGCAGTGGTTCTTCTCGAAGCTGCTCAAGCTCGTGCCGGTGTCGGGCTACGCGGCGGGCTGGAACGCGGTCATCTTCCTGGCGCTGCCGGTGCTCATCGCCATCGTCTCGCGGCTGGGCGGCGACAGCCTGCTCTACCGCACCATCTTCCTCGAGGAAGCCGGCAAGGACTATGTGCGCACCGCGCGCTCCAAGGGCCTGTCCGAGCAGGCGGTGCTGTTCCGCCACGTGCTGCGCAACGCCATGCTGCCCATCCTCACCAGTTCGGTGGCCGTGCTGCCCCTGCTCTTCATGGGGTCGCTGGTGATGGAGTCGTTCTTCGGCATCCCGGGGCTGGGCAGCTACACCATCGACGCGATCCAGGCGCAGGACTTCGCGGTGGTGCGCACCATGGTGTTCGTGGGCTCGTTCCTCTACATCGTCGGCCTGGTCCTGACCGACATCTCGTACACGCTCGCCGATCCGCGCGTGCGCTTCAGCTGAGGGTGACGCGATGCCCAAGTTCGTCTTCCTGCCCACCGACATCGCGCTGTATCTGCTGATCGTCGCGCTCGGCTTCTACGCCTGGTACGCCCGGCGCACCCCCAGCCTGCGCGCCACCTGGGCGCAGGTCGGGCGCAGCGCGGTGGGCATGTCGGCCGCCGTGATCCTGGCGGTGTACGTGGTGGTGGCGCTGCTCGACTCGGTGCACTTCCGCCCGCTGCTGCCACCCGCGCCCGGTGCCGCGGCCGACGCCGCGCCGGCCTACGCGACCCGGACCCTGTCGCTGCTCGACAAGCTGCTCGAGGCGCGCATGGAAGGGCGCGAGCGCACCTACTCGGCGCCGCTCGCGTTCCAGTCGTTCAGCAAGGAATCGATGATCGTCGACGGCAAGTCGGTGCGCGACTTCCCGCGCCTGCGCTACGGCGGCGCGCACCTCAAGGATCCGGAGCAGGAGTGGGCGGGCGACGTGCTCGCGCGCTCGGCCGCGGGCCTGGTGGGCGGTCTGGCCGCGGGCGGGGGGCTGCTCCTTCTGGCGGGCGCCCTGCGGGCGCGACGCGAGCGCCAGGACTACGGCGCGGCACTGTCCGACATCCTGGCCGGCCGCTGCGAGCGGCCGTGGCGCGCGATGCTGGCCACCGCCACCCTGATCCTGCTCTTCGTGGGCTGGGTGGCGGCGCTCTGGCCGCACTACCACGTGTTCGGCACCGACCGCACTGGCAACGACGTGCTCTTCGTGGCCCTCAAGTCCTTCCGCACCGCGCTGGTGATCGGTTCGCTCGCCACGCTGGCGACCATCCCCTTCGCGGTGGCCCTGGGCATCCTGGCGGGCTACTTCAGGGGCTGGGTCGACGACCTGATCCAGTACGTCTACACGACGCTCTCGTCCATCCCCAGCGTGCTGCTGATCGCCGCCATCGTGCTGATGATTCAGGTGCACGTGGACAGCAACCCCCAGCTCTACGAGACCGGCCTCGAGCGCGCCGACGTGCGCCTGTTCCTGCTCGCGCTGGTGCTGGGCGTCACCGGCTGGGCCACGCTGTGCCGCCTGCTGCGCGCCGAGACGCTCAAGGTCGCCGAACTGGAATACGTGCAGGCCGCGCGCGCCTTCGGGGTGAGCCCGCTGGGCATCATGCGCCGCCACATCCTGCCCAACGTGATGCACATCGTGCTCATCGTGGCGGTGCTCGACTTCTCGGGCCTGGTGCTCTACGAGGCGGTGCTCTCGTACGTGGGCGTGGGGGTCGACCCCACCATGCCGAGCTTCGGCTCGATGATCAACCTCGCGCGCCTCGAGATGGCGCGCGACCCGGTGGTGTGGTGGACGCTGACCGCCGCCTTCGTGTTCATGTTCGTCATGGTGCTGTCGGCCAACCTGTTTGCCGGCGCGGTGCGCGACGCCTTCGACCCGCGCTCCCGCAGCTTCCGTCCGCGTCTGGCGCGCGCCCCGCGCGCCACCGCCACCCCAGCCGCGCCCGAGGCGGCGCCTCAGACCCCGTGAGCCGCGCCATGCTCGACATCAGCAACCTCACCACCGAGCTCGACAGCGACAGCGGCCTGGTGCGCGCGGTCGACGCGCTGAGCCTGGCCATCGCCGCCGGCGAGACCTTCGCCCTGGTGGGCGAGTCGGGCTGCGGCAAGTCGATGACCGCGCTGTCGATCCTGCGCCTGCTGCCCGACAACGGCCGCGTGGCTGCCGGCACGGTCAACGTCGAAGGCAGCGAAGTGCTGGAGCTGCCCGAGTCGCGCATGCGCGACGTGCGCGGCCGCAAGATCAGCATCATCTTCCAGGAGCCGGCCACCAGCCTGAACCCGGTGATGACCGTGGGTCGGCAGATCACCGAGGTGATCGAGCGTCACACCGCGCTGCGCGGCGATGGCGCGCGCGCCAAGGCGGTCGAGTGGCTGCGCCGGGTCGGCATCCCCGAGCCCGAGCGGCGCGTCGACACCTACCCGTTCCAGATGTCGGGCGGTCAGAAGCAGCGCGTGATGATCGCCATCGCGCTGGCCGCCGAGCCGGACCTGGTGATCGCCGACGAGCCCACCACCGCGCTGGACGTGACCATCCAGGCCCAGATCCTCGAGCTGCTGCGCGACCTGCAGCGCGAGCAGGGCATGGCCATGCTGCTCATCACCCACGACCTCGCGGTGGTCTCGCAGATGGCCCACAAGGTGGCGCTGATGTACGCCGGTCAGGTGGTCGAGGTGGCGAGCGCCGCGGAGTTCTTCGCCCGCCCGCTGCACCCCTACGCCGCCAACCTGTTCGAGGCGCTGCCCGACTCGGCCAAGCGCGGCCGCCAGCTCGCCTCGATCCGCGGCACCGTGCCGCCGCTCGATCGCGAGTTCGACGGCTGCCGCTTTGCCGACCGCTGCCAGGCGGTGATGGAGCGCTGCCACACCACGCGGCCGGCGCTGATCGAGCCCGTGCCCGGCCATTCGGTGCGCTGCCTGCTGTTCGACGGCGGGGCGCGCGGCGAGGTGCGTGCGCCCGTGGTCGAGGTGGCGCCGCTGCCCGCGGGGCGCGCGTCCGACCAGACCGTGCTCGAACTGGTCGACTACAAGGTCTGGTTCCCGATCCGCGCCGGCCTGCTCAAGCGCACCGTGGGCCACGTCAAGGCGGTCGATGGCGTGAGCCTGCGCGTCGGCGCCGGCCAGACCCTCGCCCTGGTGGGCGAGAGCGGCAGCGGCAAGACCACGGTGGGCAAGGCCCTGCTGCAACTGCTGCGCGGCGTGGCCGAGGTCAGCGGCAGCGCGAGCCTGCTCGGCCAGCCGCTCGACACCCTCAACGGCGAGGCCCTGCGCGCCGCGCGGCGCAACGCGCAGATCATCTTCCAGGACCCCTTCGCGTCGCTGAACCCGCGCATGCGCGTGGTCGAGATCCTCGAGGAGGGCATGTCTTCGCTGCGCCCCGAGATCGACGCCGCCGAGCGTCGCGCGCGTGTGAGCGCGCTGATCGAGCGCGTGGGCCTGCGCGCCAGCGCGCTCGAGCGCTTCCCGCACGAGTTCTCGGGCGGACAGCGCCAGCGCCTGGCCATCGCCCGCGCGCTGGCGGTGGAGCCGCGCCTGATCGTGTGCGACGAGCCCACCAGCGCGCTCGACGTGTCGGTGCAGGCGCAGATCCTCAACCTGCTCGAGGAACTGCAGCGCGAGACCGGCGTGGCCTACCTGTTCATCACTCACAACTTCGGGGTGGTGGAGTACCTGGCCGACCACATCGCGGTGATGAAGAACGGCCGCCTGGTCGAGTCCGGGCCGGCCGAGCGCGTGCTCGAGCATCCCGAGCACGAGTACACCCGCAGCCTGCTCGCGGCGGTGCCGCGCCTGGCGCGGGCTGCATGAGCGATCAAGCGCGCGCCACCGCGCGCGTGACCGCGCAGGTCGCCAGCCTCTACGCGAGCCATCCGTATCCGGCGCGCGACCCCGAGGAAGAGCGCACGCGCCTGATCGGCACCTGGCTCGACGACCTGCGCCTGGTCAACCACTACGGCCTGGGCGGCGCGGCCGACTTTCGCGGCCTGCGCGTGCTGGTGGCCGGTGGTGGCACGGGCGACGCGACGGTCTACCTCGCCGAGCAGTTGCGCGAGGTGGGCGGCGAGGTCGTGCATCTGGACCTTTCCGACGCCTCGATCGCCATCGCGCGTCGCCGCGCCGAGATCCGCGCCCTGCCCAACGTGCGCTTCGTGCAAGGCTCGCTGCTCGACCTGCCGCAGCTCGGGCTGGGCGAGTTCGGGCTGATCAACTGCGTGGGCGTGCTGCACCATCTGGCCGATCCCGAGGCCGGGCTGGACCGCCTGCTGGAGGCGCTCGCGCCCGACGGCGTGCTCACGCTGATGCTCTACGCCCAGGTGGGCCGCACCGCCGTCTACCAGATGCAGGAGCTGCTGCGCCGGCTGGACGCGGGGGTGGACAGCCTGGAAGAGCGCATCGCCCACGCGCGCTCGGTGCTCGGCGTGCTGCCGGCCACCAACTGGTTCGTGCGCAGCGCCGGATTGCACCGCGATCACGAGGCCGGCGGCGACGCGGGCCTGGCCGACCTGCTGCTGCACCCGCAGGACCGCGCCTACACCGTGAGCCAGCTCTACGAGTGGTTGGTGGATCGCTGCGGCCTGCACCTGCATCTGTCGGACTGGCACCGCGGTGCCTACGCCTACGAGCCCGCGCCCCTGCTGGCGGGCGCCACGCCCGAGGTTCGTGCCCAGGCCGCGCGCCTGCCGCTGCGCGAAGCCCAGGCGGTGGCCGAACTGCTGCGCGGCGACATCATCACCCACACCCTCTACGCCACGCGCCGCGCGGACACGGTCGCGCCCTACGGCGACGCCGACATGGTGCCGATGTTCGCTAACGACCGGCTCGATGGCGCGGGCATGGTGGCCTTGATCGGCGCCAAGGACGATGCGCCCTTCGAGCTCACGCACCGCGTCTCGGGTCTGGCGCAACGCCTGGACCCGGGGCGGCACGTGAAGGAGATCTTCCGCGCCCTCGACGAGCGTTCGAGCTTCGCCCGGATCTTCGATGCGGTGCGGCGCGCGCCCGGCATTGCCGGCTCGGCACCGGCGCCGAGCGACGAGCAACTCTTCGCCGAGTTCGCGCCCTGGTACCACGCGCTCAACCGCATCGAGCGCATGGTGCTGCGCCGGCCGCACGCCTACGCGGGGATCGCGGGCCGTTACGCCTGAGCGCGCCGCCGGCACGCGGGCCGGGCGGGCAGGGCGTGGACCGCTCGCCACGGTCCGCTTGAGCCGTGGCGCGTCCGCCAATGAACAGGGGCGCCCGCGGGCGCCCCTGTGTGTCTGGTAGCGACTCGGACTACTTGAGGTTCTCGGCCAGGAAACGCTCGACCTGCGTGTACAGATCCGCGCGGGTGCTCTCCTTCAGGAAGCCGTGGCCCTCGTCCTCGTAGTAGATCCACACGGGCTCCTTGCCCGCGTCGCGCAGCGCGGAGCGCATCCGCGTGGCGTGCTCCTGGGGCACGCGCACGTCGCCCGCGCTGTGCACGATCATCACCGGCGCCTTGATGCGCGCCGCCTGGCGGGCGGGCGAGTTGGCCTCGAGCATCGCCTTGTCCTTGGACGAATCGCCGACCGTGTTGTCGTAGAAGTGCTCGCTGTAGCGGGGCACGGCGTTGGTGTCGCTGTGCGTGGCCTCGATCAGCAGCGGCAGGTCGGTCACGCCCACCATGTTGATGCCGCAGCGGTAGAGGTCCGGATCCTTCGCGAGGCCCATCATGGTGGCGTAGCCGCCGTAGCTCGCGCCCATGATGCACACCCGCTTGGGATTCACCGTGCCCTGGGCAGCCAGGTACTTCACGCCGTCGGTGAGGTCGTCCTGCATGGCCTGGCCCCACTGCTTCCAGCCGGCGCGGTAGTGCTTCCAGCCGTAGCCCTGGCTGCCGCGGAAGTCGGCCTGCAGCACGGCGTAGCCGCGTGAGGCAAGGAACTGCGCCTCGGCGTCGAAGCCCCAGGTTTCGCCACGCACGAAGGGGCCGCCGTGCACCAGCACCACCAGGGGCAGGTCCTTGGCCGGCTTGCCCGGGGGCAGGGTGAGGTAGGCGGGGATCGACATCCCGTCGCGCGCCGGGTAGCGCATGAACTTCGCCTCGGCCATCTGCTCGGGCTTGATCCAGGGCATGCGCGCCACCAGCTCCTGCAACTGCTTCTTCTGCAGGTTGAGCAGGTACCAGCGCCCCGGGTCGCGGTCGGAGTAGGAGAACACCAGCACCGCATCGGTGTTCGAGCTTCGGCTCAGGCGATTGATGCGGTTGGGCAGGGCGGCGTCGATCGCCGCCTGGGTCTTGGCCCACTCGGGATCGAACCAGACCTGCTCGAGGCGCTCGCCCTCGATGCGCACGCCCACCAGCTTGTTGGTCCTGGCGTCGAACACCAGGCCGCTGGCCAGGCTGTCGTCGTCGCGGCTGCTCACGAAGTCGTAGTCCTTGTGGGCCACGAGGCGCTCGCCGAGCTTGTTGCCGGCGCTGTCCCAGCGGTAGAGCGCGGTCTTGTCGCCGCCGGCGCGAGTGATCACCAGCAGGCTGCCGTCGCCGTCGAAGGCCACGGGCAGGATCTGCTCGGGCTCGTAGCTGTCGAACTCGGCGATCTTGCGCCAGGGCGCCTCGGCCGAGTCGCGCAGGAAGACGCCGAACTTGCGGCGCTGGTCGGTCATGTCGGTGATCGCGGCGCGCGGCACGCCCTGGTGGTCGGCCACCCAGCCCACGGTCTCGCCGGGGGTGCGGTCGACCGCGATGGTGCGCTGGCCGGTGCGGGTGTTGATGCGCAGGATGTCGAAGGCGCGGCGGCTGCGCTGGGGGGCCTGCACCAGGATGTCCTCGGTGCCCGGAATCTTGGCGACGTAGGCGCCGGCGCGGTAGGCGCCCACCGAGGTGTCGGAGGTGCCGCGCAGCGGATAGATCTCGCGGAAGTCGCTGCCGTCACGGTCGATGGCGAACAGGCCCGCGCCGGTCTGGTCGGCCAGGCCGCGCTGCGTATCGAACAGGGTGTAGACCAGACGCTGGTCGCTCAGCCAGCGAAACCCCGCCAGATCACTTCCTTGCAGGTTGGTGATCACGCGCGTGTTGCCGGTCTTGATCTCCACGACTGCCAGGTTGCGCCGGTCGTTGGTGCGCACCACCGCGGCGAGGAACTCGCCGTTGGGCGAGATCGCCACCTGGGCGAAGTCCGGCGCCTTGAAAAAGTCCTTCAAGGGCAAGGGCGCGCCGGGGTTGGCGGTCGCGGGAGCGGCGGTCGGCGCGGCAGCGGCCGGCGCCTGGGCGGCGCTCGTGGACGCCAGGACGGCCAGGCTCAGGGCCATGGCCAAGGAGGCGATGCGGGTCATCGGGGTCCTCTGGAATCGAAGGTCGGGTCAGCGCGCTGGCCGGGCGGCCTGGGGCGGGGCCTTGAAGCGCAGGCGCGACTCTAGCCGAGCGCCAGTGTGGTGCGGCCTGAACCCGTGTTGCAAACAGGGGACGCCGCCCCGCAGCAGGCCCTCGGGCGCCGGCTGCCCGGGGGTCGCGGAGGGCAGCGATTCGGCCCGTTGTGGGTTTTGCGCAACTCGAGACGCCATTAGGTAGGGGGTTTCGTTGCTCCGGGGCAACCCGAGCATGAAAATCCCCGCACTCTGTCATTCCGCCGACACTGGCAGCCATGGGCCACTCGCGGGACTGAGCAGACAGGAACGGTGGCTGCGAATCTCCGCGGCCGTCCAGTAGGTGCAATTTTGGAAACTTTCGAGGGGAAATCCAAAATGTTGTTCAAGACCAAGCCGATCGCCTACAGCATGGCGCTCGCCTTCGGTGGTCTGTCGGCGCTAGGCGCCGCCCAGGCCCAGCAGGCAGAGCAGGCGGGCACCCAGCAAAGGCTGGAGCGCGTGGAAGTGACGGGTTCGAGCATCCGCCGAGCCGACGTCGAGACCGTCGTGCCCATCTCAGTGTTTACGCGCGAAGACATCCAGCGCAGCGGTGCCACAACCGCGGCCGAAATCCTCGAGCGTCTGCCCATGAACTCGGGCCAGGGCGTGCAGGCGGCCACCGGCCTGGGCGATGCGGCCCGTCCCGGCCAGAACTCGCCTTCGCTGCGCGGCCTGGGCTCGAACCGCACCCTGGTGCTGCTCGACGGCCAGCGCCTGACCCCGTACGCCTTCGGCGGTGACGGCACCGACATCAACCAGATCCCCGCGGCGGTGATCGAGCGCATCGAAATCCTGCGCGACGGCGCCTCGGCCATCTACGGTACCGACGCCATCGGCGGCGTGATCAACTTCATCACCCGCAGCGACTACCAGGGCATCAACGTCGGCGCGAACTACGAGATGCCGCAGCAAAACGGCGGCGAGCGCTGGCTGGCCGACCTGACGCTGGGCTACGGCGACCTGGCTTCGCAGCGCTTCAACGTCTGGGTGACCGCCTCGTTCCAGGAGCAGAAGGAAATCGCTGCCAAGGACCGCTGGTTCGCCAAGACGGCCTACATCCCCAACCCGCCCGGCGGCGCTTCGGCGGACAACCCCCCGATCAACCGCCTGAGCTCGAACGCCACGCCCGCCAACATCCTCACGCCGGCCGGCGCCTTCCGTAACCCCTACGCGCCTGCGTTCAGCACCGGCCCGGGAGCGAGCGTCTCCGACCCCCGCGCCGGCCTCTACACGCGCGGTTGCGAAGTGCCGATCTCGTACGACCTGACGTCGACCGGCACGCGTTGCCGCTACGACTACGCGGCGACGATCGACATCGTCCAGCCCTTCGAGCAGAAGGGCGTGAACGGCAAGTTCACGTTCCAGGTGAACCCCGACAACCAGATCTTCGTGTCGGCGTTCAACACGATCTTCAACATCACCAACCGCATCTCGGCGACGCCGGCTTCGGAAGCCACCACCTTCAACGGCGATCCGATCCTGTACCCCGCCGGCGGCAAGTACTACCCCGGCGCGGGCATCGTCCCCGCCATTCCCGGAACGGCGCTGTCGGGCGACCTGAACCTCTACTGGCGTTCGCTGGCCGCCGGCCCGCGCGAGACCGAGGTCGAGTCCAACCAGGGCCGCTGGCTGGTCGGCGCCCAAGGCCTGCTGGCCGGCTGGGACTACACCATCGTGGGTGGCCAGGCCTGGTCGAAGGTGACCGAGAACTACACCGACGGCTATCTGTCGGAAGCCCGCCTGACCAACGCCATCTGGGATCCGGTGGCCGGCAACACCTCGGCGGGTTGTATCGCCTATGTTCCGGGAACGCCGATCGGCCCCAAGAGCTGCGGCTACCTGGCCAGGACGATCGACCCGAACATCAACCCCTTCTCGACCACGCAGGACGCGGCGGGCGCGGCGGCTCTGAGCAAGGCCAAGATCAACCAGCAGACCCGCGACTCCAAGGTCACTGGCGACACGATCAACGGCAAGGTCTCGCGAGACATCTACAACATGCCCGCAGGCGCCCTCGGTCTGGCGGTCGGTTTCGACTACGCCAAGCAGACGTACGAGGACAACCTGGCGGCCGTGGTCTCGTCGGGTGACATCGTCGGCGGCGCGGGCGACCAGCAGTCGGTGTATGGCGATCGCACGGTGTACGCGCTGTACGGCGAAATGCTGGTGCCGATCCTGAAGAACCTGACCGGCCAGGTCGCCCTGCGCTGGGACGACTACAGCGACTTCGGCAACACGCTCAACCCGAAGCTCGGCCTGCGCTATCAGCCGATGCAGAACCTGCTGATTCGCGGCTCGTGGATGACGGGCTTCCGTGCTCCGACGCTCGACAACCTGTATTCGCCCGTCAGCCAGACCAACACCGGCGGCGTGTATGACGACCCCAACTACGAGTTCCTCAACGGCGGTGCTGGCGTGGGTTGTACCGTGCGCTTCAACCCGGTGTATTGCGGCGCGCAGTTCGACGTCAAGCAGGGCGGCAACCAGAACCTCGAGCCCGAGACCTCGGACCAGTGGTCGGTGGGCTTCGTGTGGGATGCCACGCCGAACGTTTCTATCGGCATGGACTACTACAACATCTCGCTGAAGCAGACCATCGGCATCATCAACGGCGACACGAAGTTCCAGGACTACATCGACAACTTCAACTTCGCCACCGGCACGAGCACCTCGCGCTACGCCAAGAGCATCGTCAAGAACTCGCTGGGCTACACCGAGTTCATCGACAGCCGCTTCGAGAACATCGCTCGTGAGAAGACCTCGGGTATCGACATCGATATCAAGGCTCGTCTGGCGCGCACCTCGGCCGGCAACTTCAGCGTGGGCTTCCTGGGCTCGTACATCCTGACGGCGGAAACCAAGCTGGACGGCGACGCCGAGTACGAGAGCTACCTGGGTGTCTATTCGCGCAGCGGCCCGGTGCAGCGCTTCCGTGCCACGACCCAGGCCAACTGGGATCGCGGCCCCTGGAACGCCACGCTGACCAACCGCTACCTGGGCGGCTACGACGACCAGCAGGGCAATCGCAGCGTCGAGGCCTACAGCCTGTGGGACATCCAGGGGCAGTGGACCGGCATCAAGGGCGTGGCGCTGGTGGCTGGCGTGCTCAACGTGCTCAACACCGCTCCGCCTTACTCGAACCAGAACTCGTACTTCCAGGTGGGTTACGACCCGACCTACGCCGATCCTCGCGGCCGCACCTACTACGTGCGCGCTCGCTACACGTACTAGGATTCGGTCGGGCCCGGCGCCGCAAGGCGCCGGGACTGGACTCTCAGGGCGCGGACTTTGGTCCGCGCCCTTTTTCTTGCGCCCGCCTGCGGCGGTGGCGCCGGCAAGCTGCACCGGGTTTAGTTGATCCGCGGGGCTTCGACGGTCACGCGCTCCAGGACGACCATGGGCAGCTCGGCGGTGGCAGCGGCCGGGTTCATGCCGAAGGCGGTGGCCCCGAGCACGGTGGCGCTGGTCAGCACGGCGCCCAGGAAGGCGACGAGGCGGGCCTGGACGGGGAGGGAGGTGGCTTGCGTCATGGCGGTTCCTTTCGGGCGGTGGTTTCGGCGACGGGCTTCGTCGATGGGTGCACTGTAGGCAGAGCGCCGCCCGGCTTCGAGCGCATTGCGATGAACTGCGGTGGCCGGTCCGGGCGTCGCCAGCGCGCGGTTGCAGTTCATCGGCCCTGCATGCCGTTCATCCCGCCCGCAGGCATCTGGCGCCGGTTTTGCGCGGGTGGCGGCCCCTCTTGCCGGGGGTCAAGGTATGCGACGAACTGCGGCGCGTTGCGCTACGGAGGGCGCCTGCGGCGGGCGTGACGGCGGCTTGCGCTACGCCAAGGCATGGCAGGCGGCTTCGCGCAGACTGCGCTCACGGCCCCGCCGGAACCAGTCCGCGCGCCGGGCCCAGAGGGGAGAGCAAGCATGAGAGCAAGCATGGGATCGAGTATCCGCAGCGCGCTGGCAGTGGTCTGCGCGCTGGGCATGGCGGCCGCGGCCGCGCTGGCGCAGACGGCCGACTACAAGATCGAGGGCGACGGGATCCCGAAGTCGCTCACCGGCAAGCCGGGCAACGCCGCGCGCGGCAAGGCCTTGCTCGCCAAGCGTGAGGCGGCCAACTGCCTGAGTTGCCACGCCATCAAGGACAAGGAATTGCAGCCCGGCGGAACACGCGGTCCGGCGCTCGACGGGGTGGGTGCCGCGCTCACCCCGGCGCAACTGCGGCTGTCGGTGGTCGACATGGGCAGCCTGAAGCGCGATGCGCTCATGCCCAGCTTTCACAAGTCGGGCGTGGTCAGCGGTACGCCGACCCTGAGCGCCGAGGAGGTCGAGGACCTGGTCGCCTACCTGGCCTCGCTCAAGAAGTAGCCGCGAGGGCGGGGGCCCCGAGTGGTGAGGCAAGAAAAAGGGCGCGTCATGCGACGCGCCCTTGCTTCATCCGGGGTGACCGATCAGCCGGTAGGCACGCGCATCCACAGGCGCGCCAGGTCGGCCGAGCCGTCGGTGCCCTTCACGCTGCGGAAGGTTTCGTTGGCCTTGGCCCGGTTGCCCGCGCGCAGGTAGGCGATGCCCAGGTGCAGGCGCGCCTCCTCGGGGTGCTTGAGGTTGCCCGAGGCCAGCCCCTTCTGGATCAGCGCGATGCCCTTGTCGTACTGCCCCAGGCCGACGTAGCCCATGCCGATGCGCACCAGGGCGTTGCCGTCGTTGCCGGCATCGGCCTCGGCGGCCTTGAGCGCAGCGGGCGCGTCGGCAGCGCGCTGCGCGGCCAGGGCCCGCAGGCGGTTCTGGCGCTCGGCCTCGGGGCCCTTGCCCAGCAGGCCGCGGGCGAAGCCCTCGTCGAGCGCTGCCTTGGCCTCGGCAGCCTGGCCGGCCTGCAGCGCGAGCTGGGCGAACTCGACGTATTCCTCGGTCTTCTCCAGCAACTTGGCCTCGCGCCTGAGCCGGTCGACGTCGAGCGACAGGCGCCCCGAGAAGCCCGACTTGCCCGGCAGGCGGCCGAGCACCGCGGCCCAGTATTCCTTCTTGGGGTAGTAGGCCACCAGCTTCTCGAGCGTGGCGGTCTGGCCGGCCACGTTGTTGGTGCGCCGCTGCGCATCGGCCAGCGCCAGCAGGTCGTTTTCCTCGGGGCGCCGGCCGGCCTTCTCGGCCGCCTCGATGCTGGCCTGAGCGTCGCGGGCGATGGCTGCGAAGTCGCCCGACTGCGAGCTGATGTAGGCCAGCAGCTTGTCCATGTCGGCGGCGTTGGCGCCCTGCTGCTTGGCCTTCTGCGCCCACTCGCGCGCGCGGCTCCAGTCCTTGTTCTGCGCGTACAAGTGCGCCAGCGCGGCGGCAATCTGCCCCTGCTCGGCCGCGCTTGCACGGCCCGAGGCAAGCACGCTCTCGTAGGCCTTGATGGCGATTTGCGTCTCGCCGGCGCGATGGGCGGCGGCGCCGCGCATGCGCTCGATGAGCAGGTTCTCCTGGGCGTTGCGGTTGGGCACGGCCTCGGCGTCGCGTACCTTGGCCAGGGCGTCCTTGGCACGGTTGGCCTTGAGCAGTTCGGAGGCCTGCTGCAGCGGCTTGGCGACCTCGGCACGCACCGCCTCCTGGGCCAGGGCCGAACTCAGGCGCAGCCCGCCCTGCGGATCGGCGCTCAGACCAAGGGCGCCAGCGACCAGCGCCGTGGCCGCCGCCACGCGCAGCGCGCGCTTCACAAAGGCTTGTTCAGGCATGTCTAAGACTCCGCGGTCGCGGCGCACGGCGCCGCCCTAGAAGATCGGGCCGCCAGGGCCCCATGAAAAATCGCCCGGCGGTGGGCCGGGCGAGTCTATTGCACAGGCGCGCCCACTGGCGGCGCGCCTCAGCGGACGAACTGCTCGTTGCCCACCAGGCCGAGCTTGGTCACGCCCAGGCGCTGCGCCGAGGCCATCACCGCGGCCACGTCCTTGTACTCGGCGAGCTTGTTGGGGCGCAGGTGCACCTCGGGCTGCACCGCGCGCGTCGCGGCCTCCTGAAGCTTGGCCTCGAGTTCGACCCGGTTGGGCACGACCTCGCCGTTCCAGTAGATCGTGCCGTCGAAGTCCACGTCGACCGTGATCACCGCCGGCTTCTCGGTCTGCGGCGGCGGCGTGCCGATCGGCATGTTGAGGTTGACCGAGTGCAGCTGGATCGGGATCGTGATGATCAGCATGACCAGCAGCACCAGCATCACGTCGATCAGCGGCGTGGTGTTGATGTCGATCATCACTTCCGGGTCCTGCGAGTCGCCGCCGGAGCCTACGTTCATTCCCATCGCATCTCTCCTGGGCGCCTAGCCGCCGGGGGCCGGGGGCTCGGTCACGAAGTTGACCTTCGCGATGCCCGCACGCTGCGCCGCGAACACCACGCGCCCGACGAACTCGTAGCGGCCCGCCATGTCGCCGCGGATGTGCACCTCGGGCTGAGGCTGCATCACGGCAATCTTCTTGAGGCGGTCGACCAGTTCCTCGTTGTCGCGCACCGGGATCAGGCCCCAATAGACGTCGCCGTCCTTGGTCACCGCGATCTCGATGTTCTCGGGCTTGGTCTGCCGCGGAAGGTTCTTCTCCTGCGGCAGGGTCACCGGCACCGACTGCGTGATCACCGGGATGGTCACCAGAAAGATGATCAGCAGCACCAGCATCACGTCGACCAGCGGCGTGGTGTTGATCGCCGAGATGGCCTCGTCCTCGCCCCCTTCGGAGGAGCCGACATTCATGCCCATCGCGTCTCTCCCTGCAGGGCGCGCGCTTTAGCGCGCGGCCTTGGATTCGACCTTGCGGCCGAGCAGCACGGCGTGCAGGTCGGCACCAAAGGTGCGGACCGATTCCATGGCCGACTTGTTGCGGCGGACGAGCCAGTTGTAGCCCATCACCGCGGGCACCGCGACCGCCAGGCCGATGGCCGTCATGATCAGCGCCTCGCCCACCGGGCCGGCGACCTTGTCGATCGAGGCCTGGCCGGCGATGCCGATGGCCGTCAGCGCGTGGTAGATGCCCCACACCGTGCCGAACAGGCCCACGAACGGGGCGGTCGAGCCGACGGTGGCGAGGAAGGCCAGGCCGTCCTGCAGGCGGCTTTGCACCGTGTCGACGGAGCGCTGCACCGACATCGTCACCCAGGTGTTGAGGTCGATGTTCTCGGTGAGCGTGCCCTCGTGGTGCTCGTTGGCATCGAGGCCGGTCTCGGCGATGTAGCGGAAGGCGCTGCTTTCCTTGAGCTTCTTGGCGCCGTCGCGCAGCGAGGCCGACTTCCAGAAGCTGTTGGCCATCTCGCGGCTTTCCTTGATCAGCTTGTGCTGCTCCCAGAGCTTCACGAAGATGATGTACCAGCTGCCCATCGACATGATCACCAGGATGATCAGCGTGCCCTTGGACACGAAGTCGCCCTGCCTCCACATGGCCTGCAGGCCATACGGGTTCTCGATCGACTCCTTGACCACCGTCGGGGCGGCCGGGGCGGCGGGTGCCGCCGCAGGCGCGGGCGCAGCCGCCGGCGCGGCAGCCGCGTCGGCCGCTGGCGCGGCTGCGGGAGGCGTGGCCTGCTGGGCCGCGACGAAGGTGGGGGCGGCAAGGCCGGCGACGGTCAGGAAGACCGCCAGAGTGGCCGCGTGGCGGCGGAAGAACGCGATCATTGCTACATCTCCTGGTGGAAGATTGGGAGGAGTCCCGGACGGTCTGCCGCTAGGCGCGGTGGCGCCACGGTCCGTCCGGTTCCGGCCCTGCCTGTCAATTCAACTTGAAACCGATGGGAAGCTGGACGCGGATGTCCTGAGCCTGCCCCTGACACCTCATCTGGTTCACCGCCGCCATCGAGGGCCGGTTGAAGATCCGGTTCGTCGACGACTTGATCTCCGCGTCCTTGATCTGCCCGCTGGGGGTGACCGTGAACTCGATCACCACCTCGCCGGTCAGGTTCTGCAATTGCGCCTCGCGCGGGTAGGTGATCTGCGACATCACCTCGCGATAGTTGCCGCACGCCACGGCCGCGCTGCGCACCGCGGGGGCGGGCGGGGCGGCGGTCTCGGGCACCTTCTGGATCATCGGTGCGCTGGGCGCGGGCGGCGCGTCCTGCGACACGGCGGTGATCGTCGGCGCGGTCTGCACCTGAGGCACGTTGATCTCGGGGGGCGGCATGTAGGGCGGAGGCGGCGCCGCGAGCTTGGGCGGCGGAGGCACCACCTCGGGGGGAGGCGGCGGCTTCTTGATCTCCTCCTCGATCACCTTCACGTCGATCGGGCCCTTGATGACCTCGACGACGGTGCGGGCCAGGCCCGCGAGCAGCGCCCAGATGATCAGGACGTGCAGCAGAACCACCGCCCCGATGCCCATCAGGTGCCGGGTCGGGTTGCGCTGCTGCTTCGCGAAGTCCATCTCTTCTCCTCGGATGCGCTCAGGCCGCAATGTAGGCGCGAAGTGGCACTTCGGCCGAGCCTGGCGGCGGAAAGCGCGGGATTCTAGCCCAAACCGGCGGAAGGTCCGCCACCGAGCGTCGCGGCATGGCGCCGTCCATTCCTATTAGAAGAGCTTGCCCACCTCACCCTCGGCGGCGGGCGAGATGCGTCCGAAGTGCAGATAGGCCTGGGGCGTGGCGATGCGACCGCGCGGCGTGCGCTGCAGGATGCCCTGCTGAATGAGGTAGGGCTCGACCACGTCCTCGAGGGTGTCGCGCTCCTCGCCGACGGCGGCGGCAAGGTTGTCGATGCCCACCGGGCCGCCGCCGAACTTGTCGATCACCGCGAGCAGCAGCTTGCGGTCGATCAGGTCCAGGCCCAGGGCATCGACCTCGAGCATCACCAGCGCCGCGTCAGCCACCTCGCGGCTGATGGCGCCGTCGTGGCGCACCTCAGCGAAATCCCTGACCCGGCGCAGCAGCCGGTTGGCGATGCGCGGCGTGCCGCGAGCGCGCCGGGCGATCTCGAGCGCGCCCTCGTCGCCGAGCCGGGCGCCGAGCAGGCTGGCCGAGCGCGCCACGATGTGCGCGAGGTCGGCGGTCGAATAGAACTCGAGCCGCGCCACGATGCCGAAGCGATCGCGCAGCGGATTGGTGAGCATGCCGGCGCGCGTGGTCGCGCCCACCAGCGTGAAGGGCGGCAGGTCGATCTTGATCGAGCGCGCCGCAGGACCCTCGCCGATCATGATGTCGATCTGGTAGTCCTCGAGGGCGGGGTACAGGATCTCCTCGACCACCGGGCTCAGGCGGTGGATCTCGTCGATGAACAGGACGTCGTTCTTCTCGAGGTTGGTGAGCAGCGCGGCCAGGTCGCCGGGGCGCTCGAGCACCGGGCCCGAGGTCTGGCGCAGGTTCACGCCCATCTCGCGCGCCACGATGTGCGCCAGCGTGGTCTTGCCCAGGCCCGGCGGGCCGAAGAGCAGCACGTGGTCCAGTGCCTCGGCGCGGCCGCGCGCCGCGGCGATGAAGATCTCGAGCTGCTCCTTGACGCGCGGCTGCCCCACGTAGTCGGCAAGCAGTTGCGGGCGCAGCGCGCGCTCGACGGCCTCCTCGTTGGGTGTGCCGCTCGCGGGCGAGACCAGTCGGCTGCTTTCCATGGGGCTAGGGCTTGGCGAGGTTCTTCAGCGCGTGGCGAATGCCGTCGGACACGCTCGTGCCCTCGGGCAGGGACTTCACCGCGGCGGCGGCCTCGCGCTCGGAGTAGCCCAGCGCGGCCAGGGCATGAAGCACGTCGGCCTGCGCCTCGCTCACCGGCGTGGCGCCCGTGGCGAGCTCGGCGCCGAGCTTGCCCTTGAGCTCGAGCAGCAGGCGCTCGGCGGTCTTCTTGCCGATGCCGGGCACGCGGGTGAGGCGAGCGCTTTCCTGCAGCGTGACCGCCTGCGCGAGCTCGGTGACCGTCATGCCCGAGAGCACGGCGAGCGCGGTGCGCGCGCCCACCCCGCTCACCTTGATCAGCTGGCGGAAGGCGGCGCGCTCTGCGGCGGTGAGGAAGCCGTAGAGCAGGTGCGCGTCCTCGCGCACCACCTGGTGGGTGAGCAGCACCACGCGCTCGCCCACGGCCGGCAGGTTGTAGAAGCTGCTCATCGGCACGTCGAGCTCGTAGCCCACGCCGGCGCAATCGAGCAGCACCTGGGGCGGGCTCTTGTCGAGCAGGCGACCCTCCAGGCGGCCGATCATGCCGGGCCTCCGAGCTTGGCGGTCCAGGCGCGCCGGCTGCCCGAGCCGCGCGTGCGCACCGCCGCCTTGCCGCTGCGCAGCGCACCGTGCGGCAGGTTCAACAGTGCAAGCAGCGGGCTGGCGTGGGCGTGGCAGATGGCGCAGGCCAGCGCGTCGGCCGCGTCGGCGGCCGGCGCCGCGGGCAATTCGAGCAGGCGCGCCACCATCAGCTGCACCTGCTCCTTGCTCGCGCGGCCCGTGCCCACCACCGATTGCTTGACCTCGGCCGGGGTGTATTCGTGCACCGGCAGGCCGGCGGCGACCGCGGCGCAGATCGCCGCCCCGCGCGCCTGGCCCAGCAGCAAGGTGGATTGCGGGTTCACGTTCACGAAGACCTGCTCGACCACCGCGCGAGCCGGGCGAGTGGCGGCGATCAAGGCGCCGAGCGCGGTGAGGATGTGGCCCAGGCGGCTGCCAAGCTCGCCCGTGGGCACGCGGATCACGCCGGCGTCGACGCAGCTCAAGCGGCCCGAGTGGACCTCGATCACGCCGTAACCGGTGCGGTTGAGGCCGGGATCGATGCCGAGGATGCGCAGCGGGGCAGTCACGCGGTCGGCCGGATCGCTCAACGCTTCATGCCGGGCAGCCCGCCGCGCAGGCCTCCCATGCCGCCCATGGCCCGCATCATCTTGGCCATGCCGCCCTTCCTCATCTGCTTCATCATGGCCTGCATCTGCTCGAACTGATTCAGCACGCGGTTGACTTCCTGCACGGGCACTCCGCTGCCCGTGGCGATGCGGCGCTTGCGGCTGGCCTTGATGAGTTCGGGCTTGGCGCGCTCGGCCGGGGTCATGGAGTTGATGATGCCCTCGACGCGGCGCAGGGACTTGTCGGCATCGGCGTCGCTTACCTTGCCGGCCGCGGCGGCGAACTGCGCGGGCAGCTTGTCCACCAGCCCCGACAGCCCGCCCATCTTCTTCATCTGGCCGAGCTGGCTCTTGAAGTCGTTGAGGTCGAAGCGGTCGCCCGCCTTGAGCTTGGCCGCGAGCTTCTGCGCCTCGTCGACGTCGATCGCCTTCTTGACGTCCTCGACCAGGGCGACGATGTCGCCCATGCCCAGGATGCGGCCGGCCATGCCCTCGGGGTCGAAGCGCTCGAAGCCGCCCAGCTTCTCGCCCACGCCCACGAACTTGATCGGCTTGCCGGTGACCTGGCGCACCGACAGCGCCGCGCCGCCGCGCGAGTCGCCGTCGAGCTTGGTGAGGATCACGCCGGTCAGCGGCAGGCGCTCGCTGAAGGACTTGGCGGTGTTGACCGCGTCCTGGCCGAGCATCGCGTCGACCACGAACAGGGTCTCGATCGGCTTGAGCTGCGCCTCGAGCGAGGCGACCTCGCTCATCATCGCCTCGTCGATCGCCAGCCGTCCGGCGGTGTCGACGATCAGCACGTCGAAGAAGTGGCGCTTGGCGTGATCGAGCGCGCGCGCGGCGATGTCGGTGGGGTTCTCGCCCACGGCGCTGGGGAAGAACTCGGCGCCCGCCTGGCCGGCGACGGTCTTCAGCTGCTCGATGGCGGCGGGGCGGTACACGTCGGTCGAGACCGCGAGGACCTTCTTCTTGCGGTTCTCGAGCAGCCACTTGGCGAGCTTGCCCGCCGTGGTGGTCTTGCCGGCGCCCTGCAGGCCGGCCAGCAGGATGATGGCCGGCGGCTGGGTGGCGAGGTTGATCTCGCGCGTGGCGGCCGGCAAATCGCCGCCGATCACCAGCGTGAGTTCGCGCTGGACCACGCCGACCAGTGCCTGCCCCGGGGTGAGGCTGCCCGCCACCTCCTCGCCCAGCGCGCGCTCCTTGATGCGCGCGAGCAGGTCGCGCACCACCGGCAGGGCGACGTCGGCCTCAAGCAGGGCGATGCGCACCTCGCGCAGCATCTCCTGCGTGTTGGCCTCGGTCAGGCGGGCCTGGCCGCGCATCTGCTTGACGACGCGACCGAGCCGTTGGGAGAGGGAATCCAGCATGGAGTCTCGAGGAGGAGAGGCGGACTGCATGGTATAAATCCTTCATGCAGTCAGGCCTGATCGCCGTATTCTACGGTGCCACCGCAGCGCTGTATGGCATCTGCGCCTGGCGCATCCTTGCAAGCCTGCGTTCCGACGAGACCCAGCCTCCGGCCTGGGTCTCGATGCTGCTGCCGCTCGCCATCCTGGTGCACGCGGTGCTGCTGGTGCAGGCGGTGTTCACGCCCGAGAGCATGCACTTCGGCTTTGCGCCGGCGCTCTCCGCCACCATGCTGGTCACCGTGGCCATCCTTTGGGTGGAGAGCTTTTTCGGGCGCATCCAGGGACTGCTCGCGCTGGTGCTGCCCTTCACGGCGGTGGCGGCTGTGCTGCCGGGGATCTTTCCTGGCTCGCCCCTGGGCGAGGGCACGAACTCGCCGCTGTTTCGCGCCCACCTGCTGGTAGCCATCCTCGCCTACAGCTTGCTCACGATCGCAGCCGTGCAGGGCCTGCTGATGGCCGCTATGGACCGTCGCCTGCACCATGAGCGCATCGATGCGCCCGGCGCGCTGCGCTTCCTGGACCGGCTGCCGCCCCTGCTCACCATGGAGCGGGTCCTGTTTCGCCTGATCAGCGCGGGCTTCGTGCTGCTCACGCTCACGCTTGCCACCGGCGTGTTCTTCTCCGAAGAGATGTTTGGGCGGCCGCTGCGACTGGATCACAAGACGATCTTCGCGTTCGCCGCCTGGTTCGTGTTCGGGGGGCTGCTGGCGGGGCGCGCCGCGTTCGGCTGGCGCGGACGCAAGGCCCTGCGCTGGACGCTCTCGGGCTTCGGGCTGCTGATGCTGGCCTACGTGGGCTACCGGTTCGTGTTCGAAGTCGTGCTGGGACGCGCGTGATGGGACGACTGCTCTTCTTCGTGTTGCTTGCGGCGGTGATCTACTTCGCGTGGCGCTGGCTGCGCGTGTCGCAGTCGCGCCCGCCCGCATCCGGCGCGACGCGCGACCCCGCCGCGCCGGCCGCGGAGCCGATGGTGCGTTGCGCCCACTGCGGCGTGCACCTGCCGCGGGGCGACGCGCTGCCTCGCGGCGAGCGCTACTACTGCAGCGAAGAGCACCGCCAGGCCGCCCCGCCGGGCTGAGGCGAGGCCGTGGCCGCCGCCTCCATCCTCGATCCGGCGCCCGCCTGGCGCACGCTGCGCTACCTCGCGGTCACCCGCGTGCTGGTGGCCAGCGCCGTGGCGCTCACGCTTGGCACCCTGGGGCCGCGCGGCACCCTGAGCGACCCCGCGACCGAGCGCCTGCTGTTCATCGCGGCGGTCTACGTGGTGGCCGCTGCGTTGCTCGCCGCGCTGGCCGTGCTGGTGCCGCGGCGCTTTCTGGCGCAGACCCTTGCACAGTTGACGCTCGATCTGGCCTGCGTCTCGGCCCTGCTCGTGGCCAGCGGCGGCCTGCCGGGCGGCTACGCGATTCTCTATTTACTGCCGCTGGCTGGCGCCTCGCTGCTGCTGTCGCGCGTCCTGGCCTTCTTCTTCTGTGCGGTGGCGGTGCTGGTGGTGTTGTTCGATGCCGGGCTGCGCCTGTTCGCACCCCCCGGAGGCGAGCCGCTGATCTTCCAGGCCGGGGTCTTTGGCGCTGCGCTCTTCGGAGTGACCTACCTGCTCCAATGGTTGAGCGAGCGACTAGCCGGCCAGGAGCGCCTGGCCGCAGCGCGCGGGCGCGACCTTCAGAACCAGCTGGCGCTGAACCGCTTGGTGATTGCCCAGATGGACCAGGGCGTGATCGTGGTCGACCGCGACGGCCGGGTGCGCGCCAACAACCTCGCGGCGAGGCGCATGTTCGGCTTGCTTCCCGAGGCGCAAGTCACCGGTCGGCAGCTCGGCGAGGTCCCGGGCGCCGCCGCGCTGGAGGCGGCCTTCAGGCAGTGGCTGGACGGCGCTGCGCGCGGAGCCGTGCCAGCGCCGTGGCAGGGCACGCTGACGCAGGCACAGGCCGGCGCGCCGGGCCGGCTGGCGGCGCGCTTCATTCATCCGAGTGCGCCCGACGCCCACGAGATGCTGATCCTGGTGCAGGACCTGCGCGAGGTGGAGAGCCGCGCGCAGCAGCTCAAGCTCGCGGCCATGGGCCGGCTCACGGCCTCGATCGCCCACGAGATCCGCAATCCCCTGGCGGCCATCAGCCAGGCCGGGCAGTTCCTTGCCGAGGACAGCAGCGACCCGCTGCAGCTGCGCCTGGCGAGCATCGTGCGCGACAACACGCGTCGCCTGAACAGCCTCGTCGAGAACGTGCTGCGTGTGGCGCGGCGCGAGCCCAGCTCGGCCGACGAGTTTCGCCTCGACGCCTTCCTGACCGACTGGCTGGCGGCCTTCACCGCGGACCGGGAGCTCGCGCCCGACCGCATCGGCCTGGATCTCGCGCCCTCCCTGACGGTGCGCTTCGAGCCCTCGCAGCTGCGCCAGGTGGTCGACAACCTGGTCGAGAACGCGCTGCGCTACTGCACCGATGCACCGGGCGCGGTACGGCTGGTGGCAAGGCGCAGCATCGATGGCGGCGCCGAACTGTGGGTGCTCGACGATGGTCCCGGTCTGAGCGGCGAGGCGCGCGCGGCCTTGTTCGAGCCGTTCTACACCTCGCGGGCGCAGGGCACCGGACTGGGCCTGTTCCTGGCGCGCGAGTTTTGCGAGTCCAACGGCGCGACGCTCGCCCACGCCGAGTACCGCGCCGTGGGTCAGGCGCAGCGCGAGGGCTTCGTGCTGCGCTTCGGCCTCGGCCGGCCGCTGGAAGCGGATAGCATTCCGACTCAATGAACGATCTCGCCCGCTCCTCCCACGCTGCCGGCTCCGCGCGCCGCGCGCCGGCCGTGCTCGTGATCGACGACGAGGCCGACCTGCGCGAACTGCTCTCGCTCGCCCTGGTGCGCCTGGGTCTGGACGTGGACACCGCGGCCACCGTGGCCGAGGCGCGCGGCCGGCTGGCCACGGGCCAGTACGCGCTGGCCTTCACCGACATGCGCCTGCCCGACGGCCACGGCCTGGATCTGGTGCGCGAGGCCGCCGCCGCTGGCGTGCCGGTGGCCGTGATCACCGCCTTCGGCAGCGCCGACAACGCCGTGGCCGCGCTCAAGGCCGGGGCCTTTGACTACCTGACCAAGCCGGTCGACCTGGAGCAGTTGCGCGCCCTGGTGCGGTCGGTGGTGCGGCCGGAGCCGGGCGCGCGGGGCGAGGCCGCGGGCGCGAACAGCGCCGGCGCATCGGCACTGGCGCGCCTGATCGGTGAGTCCCCGGCGATGCAGCAGGTGCGCAGCATGATCCCGCGGCTGGCACGCAGCATGGCGCCGGTGGCGATCTTCGGCGAGTCGGGCACCGGCAAGGAGCTGGGCGCGCGCGCGATCCACGACGCCTCGCCGCGCGCCGCGGCGCCCTTCGTGGCGGTGAACTGCGGCGCGATTCCCGAGACACTGATGGAGGCCGAGTTCTTCGGCTACCGCAAGGGCGCGTTCACCGGGGCCGATCGCGATCGCGAAGGCTTCTTCCAGGCCGCGGAGGGCGGAACACTTTTCCTGGACGAAGTGGGCGAGTTGCCGCTGGCGATGCAGGTCAAGCTCTTGCGCGCGATCCAGGAACGGCGCGTGCGTCGCGTGGGTGCCACCCAGGAGGAGGCGGTGGACGTGCGCTTGATCAGCGCCACCCACCAGGATCTGCCGCGCCTGGTGGCCGAGGGACGCTTCCGTCAGGATCTGTTTTACCGCCTCAACGTGATCGAGCTGCGCATGCCCGCGCTGCGCGAGCGCCGCGAAGACGTGCCGCAACTGGCCGAGACCATCCTTGCGCGGGTTGCCGAGCGCGTCGGTCTGCCCTCGGCCCGGTTGTCGCCGGCGGCCGCCGTCCGCCTCGCCGCTCATGTCTTCCCGGGCAACGTGCGCGAGCTCGAGAACCTGCTCGAGCGTGCCGTGGCCCTGTCGGGCGACGATGTGCTGATGGCCGACGACCTGATGCTGCCGGGCGGCGAGGTCGACCTGCCGCTCGACCCGGAGCTGCCCGAGGCTGCCGCCACGCCGCTCGATGTGCCCGGCGCCCCCCTGGCACCGGCCTTCGAGATGGTCGAGGGCGTGCCCAGTTCGCTCGAGGCCTATCTGGACGCCAAGGAGCGCGAGGCCGTGCTCGCGGCGCTGGCCCGCACGCGGCAGAACCGCACCGCCGCCGCGCAACTGCTGGGCATCACCTTCCGCCAGTTGCGCTACCGCATGCAGCGCCTGGGCTTGAAGTGAGTGGCTGGCGCCGGCTGAGTGGGCACGAGTTTCACGCCACGGTGGCCGCCACGCGAGGTGTCGCCCTGGTGATGCTCGGCTCCTCTGACTGCGGCGTCTGCCGGGCTGCCCACGCGCGCGCCCCGGACTTGAGCGCAGGCCTGGTGGACGTGTTCTTCGAGCTCGACGCCGGCGAGGCCGGCGCAGTCACACGCGAGTACGGCACGTTCCACCTGCCCGATTTCTTCTTGTTTCGCGATGGCGTGTTCCACGCCCGGTACTCCGCGCCGCTCGAGGCCCAGGCCTGGCGCGCGGCGCTCGCCGCAGCGCTGGCCGCACCGGCGCAGGAGGAACCGTGAGCCGGTTCGGGCCGCTTGACGAGGCCGGCTGGCTGGCGGGCGCGCGGCACCAGCCCAGCCCCCACTGCGACGCACGCCCGGGCGGGATCGAGCCCGAACTCGCCATCCTGCACAACATCAGCCTGCCGCCCGGCGAGTTCGGCGGCGGCCACGTGGCCGAACTCTTCCTGGGGCGGCTTGATCCGGGCGCCCACCCCTACTTCGCCACGCTCGAGGGACTGCGCGTGTCGGCGCACTTCCTGATCGAGCGCGACGGCCGCGTCACGCAGTTCGTGCCCTGCGCACTGCGCGCGTGGCACGCGGGGGTCTCGAACTTCCGCGGCCGGGCGCGCTGCAACGACTGGTCGATCGGCATCGAGCTCGAGGGCACCGACTTCACGCCCTTCGAGCCCGCGCAGTACGCCGCGCTTGGCGCCCTGCTCGAGAAGCTCGCTGCGCGCTACCCCCTGCGCCACGTGGCCGGCCACAGCGACGTGGCTGCGGGCCGCAAGACCGACCCGGGCCCGGAGTTCGACTGGCGCCTGCTGCGGTCTGTGCTCGCGGCGCGCGGCGCCGCGCTCGAGCTCCCCGCCTGACCCCCCCCGAGGCCGCCGCGGCGGCCGGCCGTGCGTTGCGTCTGCGCCATCGGTGCGCCGCCGCATCGAAACCCCATTGCATTCGCCGGCAGAATGCTCCTAAGATGCCCGTACACCATGGGTTGTTACTTCAGCCCGTGTGTACACAATATATTGTGGTCCTCGTGCCTCTGGGCGCGCTCCGCAAACGCCCTGATGGCGGCGCAAGGCGCGCCGCACGCGGTGTCGGCAGCCCCGCATATGGGGGTCGAAGGATCGGACTTCTCAACAGCTTGTGTCCCGCGGGCGGCAACCGACCCCGGGGCAGCCGGAACCAGGAGCAGCACAAATGAATCTTCAGCAGGATCAGGCCGCGGCCGCGCCGGCCTTCGGCGTGGCGGCGTTGGCGAGCGGGGCGGTCGCCGCAGGCGAGTCACCCGGCGCGGCGGCCTACGCGGACTACAAGCTCATCCGCCGCAACGGCTCGGTGGTGATGTTCGAGCCGGCCAAGATCGCGGTGGCCGTGACCAAGGCCTTCATCGCGGTGCGCGGCGGGCAGGGCGCGGCATCGGCTGCGATCCGCGAGCAGGTGGAGCGACTGACGGCCGCGGTCGTGACGGCCCTGATGCGCCGCCAGCCGGCGGGCGGCACCTTCCACATCGAGGACGTGCAGGACCAGGTGGAGCTGAGCCTGATGCGCGACGGGGCGCACGACGTGGCGCGCGGCTACGTCCTGTACCGGGAAAAGCGCGCCCAGGAGCGCGCCACGCGTGCCCAGGAGGCACGCCCGGCAACGCCGCAGTTGTCGATGCTCGACGCGGGGCAGCGCGTGCCGCTGGACCTGGGGCGCATCCGGGCGCTGATCGCGGCGGCATGCACCGGCCTCGAGGAACACGCGCGGGCCGATGACATCCTCGCCGAGACGGTCAAGAACCTCTACGACGGTGTGCCGCTCGAGGAAGTGTGGAAGTCGGCGATCCTCGCCGCCCGCGCGATGATCGAGAAGGATCCCGCCTACACCTACGTGACCGCGCGACTGCTGCTGCACACGGTGCGCACCGAGGTCCTCGGCGAGGAGGTGGATCAGGCGCAGATGGCCGAGCGCTACCCCGAGGCCTTCCCGCGCCTGATCAAGCACGGCATCGAGGCGGGGCTGCTCGACGAGAAGCTCGCGCTCTACGACCTGCGCCGCCTGGGCCAGGCGCTCAAGCCCGAGCGCGACCTGCAGTTCGACTACCTGGGCCTGCAGACCCTCTACGACCGCTACTTCCTGCACCACGAGGGCCGCCGCTTCGAGCTGCCCCAGACCTTCTTCATGCGCGTGGCCATGGGCCTGGCGCTCAACGAGATCGACCGCGAGGCGCGCGCCGTAGAGTTCTACGAGGTGCTCTCGAGCTTCGACTTCATGAGCTCGACGCCCACCCTGTTCAACAGCGGCACCCGGCACTCCCAGCTCTCGTCGTGCTACCTGTCGACGGTCAGCGACGACCTCGACGGCATCTACGAGGCCATCAAGGAAAACGCCCTGCTCGCCAAGTACGCCGGCGGCCTGGGCAACGACTGGACGCCGGTGCGCGCGCTGGGCAGCCACATCAAGGGCACCAACGGCAAGAGCCAGGGCGTGGTGCCGTTCCTCAAGGTGGTCAACGACACGGCGGTGGCGGTCAACCAGGGCGGCAAGCGCAAGGGCGCGGTGTGCTGCTACCTCGAGACCTGGCACCTCGACGTCGAGGAGTTCCTGGAGCTGCGCAAGAACACGGGTGACGACCGCCGCCGCACCCACGACATGAACACCGCCAACTGGATTCCCGACCTGTTCATGAAGCGGGTGATGGAAGGCGCCGACTGGACGCTGTTTTCGCCCTCGGACTGCCCCGACCTGCACGACGCCACCGGCGCCGCGTTCGAGGCGGCCTACACGCGCTACGAGGACAAGGCCGCGCGCGGCGAGCTCAAGCTGTACAAGAAGATTCCCGCGCTGCAGCTGTGGCGCAAGATGCTGTCGATGCTGTTCGAGACCGGGCATCCCTGGATCACCTTCAAGGACGCCTGCAACCTGCGCTCGCCCCAGCAGCACGTGGGCACGGTGCACAGCTCCAACCTGTGCACCGAGATCACGCTCAACACCGGCCCCGCCGAGATCGCCGTGTGCAACCTGGGCTCGGTCAACCTGCCCGCGCACATGGTCGACGACGGCGCGGGCGGCAAGCGGCTCGATCACGACAAGCTCGCGCGCACCGTCCGCACGGCGATGCGCATGCTCGACAACGTGATCGACATCAACTACTACGCCGTGCCCAAGGCGCGCAACTCCAACGTGCGCCACCGCCCGGTGGGCCTGGGCATCATGGGCTTCCAGGACTGCCTGCACCTGATGCGCGTGCCCTACGCCAGCGAGGCGGCGGTCGAATTCGCCGATCGCAGCATGGAGGCGGTCTGCTACCACGCCTACTGGGCCTCGACCGACCTGGCCGCCGAACGCGGCCGCTACTCCAGCTTCCCGGGGTCGCTGTGGGACCGGGGCATCCTGCCCCAGGACTCGCTCGACCTGCTCGCCCAGGCGCGCGGTGGCTACGTCGAGGTCGACCGCTCGGCCACGCTCGACTGGGACGCGCTGCGCGGCCGCATCCGGCAGCACGGCATGCGCAACTCCAACTGCGTGGCGATCGCGCCCACGGCCACGATCTCGAACATCATCGGCGTGGACGCCTGCATCGAGCCCACCTTCCAGAACCTGTACGTGAAGTCGAACCTGTCGGGCGAGTTCACGGTGGTCAACCAGTATCTGGTGCGCGACCTCAAGAAGCTGGGGCTGTGGGACGAGGTGATGGTCGCCGACCTGAAGTACTTCGACGGCTCGCTTGCCCGCATCGACCGTGTGCCCGCCGAGCTGCGCGCGCTCTACGCCACCGCCTTCGAGGTCGACCCGGCCTGGCTGATCGAGGCTGCTGCCCGCCGCCAGAAGTGGATCGACCAGGCGCAGAGCCTCAACATCTACATGGCCGGCGCGAGCGGCAAGAAGCTCGACGAGACCTACAAGCTCGCCTGGCTGCGCGGCCTCAAGACCACCTACTACCTGCGCACTATCGGCGCCACCCACGCCGAGAAGTCCACTACCACCCGCACTGGCCAGTTGAACGCCGTGCCCACCGGCGCGTCCTCGGCAGCCGCCTCGATGCCCGAGCCCGAGGGCAAGGCTTGCATGCTGCGCCCGGGTGACCCCGGTTTTTCCGACTGCGAAGCCTGCCAGTAGGCGCTGCGCACCCCGAACCGAACGAACACAGGAAACTCATCGCAATGCTGTCCTGGGACGAAACCCCCGCCGCGCCGCGGCTCGCAAGCCGCCCGCCCGAAGCCGTGCCCACCGCCCCGGCCAAGCCGGCGGCCGCAGCGCCGGCGCCGGCGCGCATCTCGCTGGCTGCCGCCGACACGCGCCGCGTCAACGTGGCCGACAAGCGCATCATCAACGGCGCAACCGACGTGAACCAGCTGGTGCCCTTCAAGTACAAGTGGGCCTGGGAGAAGTACCTCGCCACCTGCGCCAACCACTGGATGCCGCAGGAGATCAACATGAGCCGCGACATCGCGCTCTGGAAGGATCCCAACGGCCTGACCGAGGACGAGCGGCGGCTGGTGCGGCGCAACCTCGGCTTCTTCGTCACCGCCGACTCGCTCGCGGCCAACAACATCGTGCTGGGCACCTACCGCCACATCACGGCGCCGGAGTGCCGCCAGTTCCTGCTGCGCCAGGCGTTCGAGGAGGCGATCCACACCCACGCCTACCAGTACATCACCGAGAGCCTGGGCCTGGACGAGGGCGAGATCTTCAACGCCTACCACGAGGTGGCGTCGATCCGGGCCAAGGACGAGTTCCTCATCCCGTTCATCGACACCCTGACCGACCCGAACTTCGCCACCGGGACGACCGAGAGCGACCAGGCGCTGCTCAAGAGCCTGATCGTGTTCGCCTGCCTGATGGAGGGCCTGTTCTTCTACGTGGGCTTCACGCAGATCCTGGCGCTGGGCCGGCAGAACAAGATGACCGGCGCGGCCGAGCAGTACCAGTACATCCTGCGCGACGAGTCGATGCACTGCAACTTCGGCATCGACCTGATCAACCAGATCAAGCTCGAGAACCCGCAGCTGTGGACCCCCGAGTTCCGCGAGGAGATCCGCGTGCTGTTCAAGCAGGCGGTGGACCTCGAGTACGCCTACGCCGAGGACACCATGCCGCGCGGCGTGCTGGGGCTCAACGCCTCGATGTTCAAGGGCTACCTGCGCTTCATCGCCAACCGCCGCGCCCAGCAGATCGGCATCGAGGCGCTCTTCCCCAACGAGGAGAACCCCTTCCCGTGGATGAGCGAGATGATCGATCTGAAAAAGGAGCGCAACTTCTTCGAGACGCGCGTGATCGAGTACCAGAGCGGTGGCGCGCTCAACTGGGAGTAGCGCCGCATGAGCACGCACGGTGATCGCAGCAGCGCGAGTTCGATCACGCGAACACGCGGCACCGTGCGCGCGCGCGTTGAGAAAATGGAACACGAGCACACCGCAAGCACGAAAAACTCTTGCGAGTCAAACGCGTTCCGAGTAACAATGCGCGCACTTCAAGTTGCATGCTCGATCGAACGCAGATCGAACACGACATTGACCTCAGACAGTTGCTCACGACAGGTTCTCGCAACCGCGATCGACAAGACTTCCCAGTCTTGCGGGGCAACTTCCCTCCGGAAATCCGCATCGGTTTCCGCCACGCAGGGGTCTCCTTCCAGTTTCCAGATGGCCGCAGCGCGACGCGCTACGGCCGTCTTGCGCGCCCGCTCTCGGGCGCGCCGTGCCGAATTCATCAGCGTCAGCGGTCAGTGCGCTGCACGTTCCGCGCTCAACTCGGATCAGCGGAAATCAAAACGCTCTTCTGGGGGTGTCGCGGCGACAGAGCATCTGCGTGCGCCGATGAATAGCCCGTCGCCAGGTCTCTTGTGGCGGGTTTCACATCCACGTTCTGTCGCAAGACAATGACACTGAAGGAGATCCACATGGCAACTGCCAAGAAACCTGCGAAGAAGGCCGCCAAGAAGGCGACCGTCGCCGCTGAACTGAAGAAGGTCGCGAAGAAGGTCGAAGCGGCCGTCAAGAAGGCTGTGGCGAAGAAGCCGGCGAAAAAGGCCGCGAAGAAGGCGGTGAAGAAGGCCGCCGCGAAGAAGGCCGT
>DAOTEJ010000001.1:92984-95675 GCA_035454085.1 Burkholderiaceae bacterium
CGGCGAAAAAGGCCGCGAAGAAGGCGGTGAAGAAGGCCGCCGCGAAGAAGGCCGTGAAGAAGGTTGCCAAGAAGGCTGCCGCCAAGAAGGCCGTCAAGAAGGTTGCCAAGAAGGCCGCCGCGAAGAAAGCCGTGAAGAAGGTCGCCAAGAAGGCTGCCGCCAAGAAGGCCGTCAAGAAGGTTGCCAAGAAGGCTGCCGCCAAGAAGGCCGTCAAGAAGGTTGCCAAGAAGGCCGTCGCAAAAAAAAAAGTAGTTAAGGCCGTCAAGGCCGCCGCCAAGAAGGCGCCGGCCAAGAAGCCTGCGGTCAAGCGCGCGGCGGCCAAGAAGGCCCCGGTCGCCGCCGCTCCGGCTGCTCCGGTTGCCGCTCCTGCAGCGGCGCCCGGCGCCAAGACCTCGCTGAACCCGGCCGCCGCCTGGCCTTTCCCGACCGGCAGCCGTCCGTAAGCGCAAGCAAGCAGCACCCTCTAAGGGGCGCGTAAGCGCCCCTTTTTCTTTGCCCTGCGTCCGCGCCTGCATGCCCGTCGATAGAATCGGGCGCACCAACCGAGGCTCACCCATGCTCGTCGACATCGCCCGCCTGATCCTCGACATCGCCGCCGCGCTTCTGGGCTCCTTGCTCGTGCTGCGCGCCTACATGGGCTGGCTGGGCATGCCCGGGCGCAACCCGCTGGCGCAGTTCACCTTCGCGCTCACGCAGTGGATCGTGGGGCCGCTGTCGCGCCTGCTGCCTCGCCGCGGCCGGATGGACTGGGCCTCGCTGGCGGCGGCGCTGATCGTCGCCGCGGTGTTCGTGAGCCTGCTGTTGCTGCTGCTCGGTCTGCCGCTGTCGCCCCTGCTGGTGCTGGCGGGCGCGGCGCTGCAGGTGCTGCGCTGGGCGCTCTACATGGCAATGTGGCTCACGATCCTCTACGCGATCCTGAGCTGGGTGAACCCTCAGGCGCCGATCGCGCCCGCGCTGGCGATGCTGGTGCGCCCCTTCCTGGCGCCGATCCAGCGCGTGCTGCCCTCGGTGGGGGGCGTGGACCTGTCGCCCATCGTGTTGATCGTGCTGATCAACGTCGCGCTGATGGTGCTGGGCCGGCTGGGCATCTAGCCGGCCGCGCGCGGACTACCAGGGGCGGTAGCCGTAGGCCTCGAGGAAGCGCTCGGCCACCGCGGCCCGATCGACCACGTAGTTCTGTGCGCCACCGTGCTCGACCTTGAGCGAGCCCATCACCGAGGCCAGGCGAGCGCTGGTCTCCCACTCCATGCCGCTGACCAGACCGAAGAGCAGGCCGCCCCGGTAGGCGTCTCCGCAGCCCACCGGATCGACCACCTTGCGCGCGGGCGCCACCGGGATGTGCGTCTTGGCTCCGGCGCGGTAGAGGTCGGAACCGTGCTCGCCCAGGGTGACCACCAGTGCCTCGACCTTCTCGGCGATCTGCTCGAGAGACTGCCGCGTGCGCTCGCACACCACGCGCGCCTCGTAGTCGGAGAGCGTCACGTACTGCGCCCGGGCGATGAACCAGTCGAGGTCCTCGCCGTTGAACAGAGGCATGGCCTGGCCGAGGTCGAACACGAAGGGGATGCCGTGCTCGGCGAACTGCTGCGCGTGCTGGACCATGGCCTCGCGCCCGTCGGGGGCGACGATGCCGAGCTTGATCCCCGCGTCCCGGGGCACCGTGTTCAGGTGTGAGTGCCCCATCGCTCCGGGATGGAAGGCGGTGAGCTGGTTGGCGTTGAGGTCGGTGGTGATGAAGGCCTGCGCCGTGAAGGTGCCGGGCACCTGGCGCACGTAGCGCCGGTCGATGCCCAGCGCGTCGAGGCGGTCGAGATACGGCGCGGCGTCGTCGCCGACCGTGGCCATGGGCAGCGGCGTGCCGCCCAAGAGCTTCATGCTGTAGGCGATGTTGCCCGCGCAGCCGCCGAACTCGCGCCGCAGCTCGGGCACGAGGAAGGACACGTTCAGGATGTGGACCTGCTCGGGCAGGATGTGGTCGGCGAAGTGGCCGGGGAAGACCATCACCGAGTCGAAGGCGACGGAACCGCAGATCAGCACGGACATGGCGGGGCTCAGGGGTAGAAGGGATACACGAGGAAGCCGGCCGGGGCCGGGCCCTTGACTTCGAACAGTACGCGCGCGGCGAGGTCGGCGCCGGGCGCGAGGCTGCCCTGCGGTGGCGCGCCGTAGTCCGGCGCCGCGAACACGCGCCGCGCGATGGCCTGGCCGCGCGTGTCCATCAGGGTGAGCTCGATGGCCGGCAGGGCCTGCGGGTAGGGCGCGCGATTGCGCACGGTCACGTCGAGCTCGAACGCCGAAGTGCCCGGCACGGCCTGCAAGTCGCTGGCCAGCACCGCAAGCAGGGCTGGCTGCATGGGCCATTGCACCTCGCAGCCCAGCGGCTGGCACAGGCGCACCAGCAGCGGGTGCGCCTGCGGCCAGCGCATGAGGATCTCGGCGCGCAAGGCCGCGGCCAGTTGCCACGCCAGCGCCACGGCCGTCAGTGCCGCAGCGATGCCCCAAAGCCAGGAGCGGCGTCGGGCGCGCGCCTGCGCCATCGAGTTGAGGAAGCCGACCTCGGCGGGCGCGGCGTCCGGATGGCCGACCGCAGTGTCGCTGTCGCTCACCCCGAGCGCCGTGCCGCGGTTCGCGGGGTCGCCTTCGTCTTCTCCGGCCGCTGCGCCACCGATCTTGATTCCGCTTGGGCTCTCC
>DAOTEJ010000001.1:95775-123652 GCA_035454085.1 Burkholderiaceae bacterium
CTCGCCTGCCCCCGGTGCTTCGTCGGCCGTGGGCGCGTCGTTCACGTCGGTGGCCCGTAGCGCTTCCTCGACCTCGCTGCTGGCCGGCGCCATGAGCGAGGTCTCGCGAATTGGCATCAACCCGCCGGCGTCGGCGATCTCGGGCGCATCGGTGGGCAGCTCTGGCGGCTCCTCGCTCGCCGAGGTCTCGGCCGCAGCCGAGGGCGGACTGCGATCGACCCATGCGCTGGTGTTGTCTTCAGGGTCCGCGGCAGTGCCCGTCGGGCCACCTGCGCTGGCCGGCGCGGCGTGATCGCCGCCCAGGAGCAGCGGCGAATCGGCCGCCGCGCGGCGCAGGCGCGCCCACTCGACGGGCTCGGCGCGAGCGACGACGGGGGCGGCAGCGAGCATCGCCGGCGCGATCGAAGTCTGCAGCGCGACCGCGGTCGCGGCAGGCTCGGCCGGTGCCGCGGTGGCGGCCATGGGCGCAGGGGGCGGCGCCGCGGGGCGCGATGTGGGCGGCGGCGGGGCGCGCGGGGCCAGCGCCTGCTTGAGCTGCGCATCCTCCAGGTAGCTCAGCGCGCTGATGGCGTCGAACACCGTCGCGCACTGGCCGCAGCGCACCAGGCCACCGCGCAGCTTGAGCTGGTCGGCGACCACGCGGAACACCGCGTGGCACTGGGGGCAGCGGGTGGTCAGTGCCATCGCGGCTCGGCAGGTGAGCGGCGCGTCACGAGCGGCGGCCCGCGAGGCAGACCCAGCCCTCGTCGGCGCGCCACACGGCCAGCGGCACGGCAGGGTCGATGAGCGCGTACGCGGCGATCACTTCCTCGGCCTGGCGCTCGAGCACGCCCGAGAGCACCAGCGCGCCGCCTGGCGCAACGCGCGCGAGCAGGGCCGGCGCGAGGACCTTGAGCGGGTTCGAGAGGATGTTGGCCACCACGGCGTCGAAGCTGCCGGCAGGCAGCGCGGCAGGCAGCACGAAGCGCGCTCGCGCGCCATTGGCCTCGGCGTTCAGCCGGGCGGCTTCGACCGCCTGCGGGTCGATGTCGGTGCCCAGCACCTCGCCCGCGCCAAGCAGCGCCGCCGCCACCGCCAGGATGCCCGAGCCGCAGCCGTAGTCGAGCACGGAACTTCCTGGCACGAGCGCGGCGTCGAGCCACGCCAGGCACAGGCGCGTGGTCGGATGCGTGCCGGTGCCGAAGGCCACGCCGGGATCGAGCCGCACGTTGATCGCGGCGGGGTCGGGCGGTTCGTGCCAGGTGGGCACGACCCACAGGCGTGGGCTGATCTGCGTGGGCGGGAACTGCGCCTGGGTGCTGCGTACCCAGTCGGTGTCGGCCACCTCGGCGCTGGCCAGCACCCGTGGCCGCGGTGCGCCGGCGGCGGCGCTGGCGTGCTCGAGCAGGGCGTCGACCTCGGGGTCGCCGTCGATCAGCACGGTGAGGCGGCTGCGCTTCCAGGCCTGGCGCTCGGGCTCCAGGCCGGGCTCGCCAAACAAGGCTTGTTCGTCGGGGCTGTCGGCGTCGGCGTCCTCGACCGAGACCGACAGCGCGCCGGCCTCGATCAGCGCATCGGCCAGGGCCTCGGCGTGCGCTTCGTCGGCGAGCAGCGAGACCTCGCGCAGCATCGTGCAGCCGCCCTCAGCCGTGCGCGGCCTGGCGTGCGGCGAGCCGCTTCTCCAGGTAGTGGATGCTGGTGCCGCCCTGGATGAACTTCTCGTCGACCATCAACTCGCGGTGCAACGGCACGTTGGTCGAGATGCCCTCGACGACCATCTCGGACAGCGCGATGCGCATGCGCGCCAGTGCCTGCTCGCGCGTGTCGCCGTGGGCGATGAGCTTGCCGATCATCGAGTCGTAGTTGGGCGGCACGAAGTAGCCGTTGTAGGCGTGCGAGTCGACCCGGATGCCGGGTCCGCCGGGAGCGTGCCAGTTGGTGATGCGGCCCGGGCTGGGCGTGAACTTGAACGGGTCCTCGGCGTTGATGCGGCACTCGATCGCGTGGCCCTTCAACTGGATGTCGCGCTGCTTGAGGCGCAGCTTCTCGCCCGCGGCCACGCGGATCTGCTCCTGCACGAGGTCGATTCCGGTGACCAGTTCGGTCACGGGATGCTCGACCTGGATGCGGGTGTTCATCTCGATGAAGTAGAACTCGCCGTTCTCGAACAGGAACTCGAAGGTGCCGGCGCCGCGGTAGCCGATCTTGCGGCAGGCGTCGGCGCAGCGGTCGCCGATGCGCTCGACCAGGCGCCGTGCGATGCCCGGGGCGGGAGCCTCCTCGATGATCTTCTGGTGGCGGCGCTGCATCGAGCAGTCGCGCTCGCCCAGCCAGACCGCGTTGCGGAAGGCGTCGGCCAGGATCTGGATCTCGATGTGTCGCGGGTTCTCGAGAAACTTCTCCATGTAGACCGCAGGATTGCCGAAGGCGCTCTGGGCCTCGCTGCGGGTCATCGTGACCGCGTTGATCAGCGCCGCCTCGGTGTGCACCACGCGCATGCCGCGCCCGCCACCGCCGCCAGCGGCCTTGATGATCACCGGGTAGCCGACCGAGCGGGCGACCTTGACGATCTCCTTGGGGTCGTCCGGCAGCGCGCCGCCCGAGCCCGGCACGCACGGCACGCCGGCCGCGATCATGGCCTGCTTGGCCGAGACCTTGTCGCCCATCAGGCGGATCGACTCGGGCCGCGGCCCGATGAACACGAAGCCGCTCTTCTCGACGCGCTCGGCGAAGTCGGCGTTCTCGGACAGGAAGCCGTAGCCGGGATGGATCGCCTCGGCGTCGGTGACCTCGGCGGCGCTGATGATCGCGGGAATGTTGAGGTAGCTGTCCTTGGACGGCGCCGGGCCGATGCACACCGACTCGTCGGCCAGGCGCACGTACTTGGCGTCGGTGTCGGCGGTGGAGTGCACGACCACCGTCTTGATGCCCATCTCGCGGCACGCGCGCTGGATCCGGAGCGCGATCTCGCCGCGATTGGCGATCAGGATCTTGCCGAACATGAGGCTCAGCCGATCAAGAACAGGGGCTGGCCGTACTCGACCGGCTGGCCGTTCTCGACCAGGATCGCCTTGACGGTGCCGGCGACCTCGCACTCGATCTCGTTGAGCAGCTTCATGGCCTCGATGATGCACAGCGTGTCGCCCGGCTTGACCGTACTGCCCACGTCCACGAAGGACGCGGCGCCCGGGCTGGGCGAGCGGTAGAAGGTGCCCACCATCGGCGAGGTGACCTTGGTGCCACTCTCGGTCTCGGCGGCCGGGGCCACCGCGGGCGCCGTGTCGACGGGTGCGGCCGCGGCGAGCGCCGCCGGCGCAGGTGCGTAGGCCAGGGTGGGAGCCGGTGCGGGCGCGGGCGCCAGATACTTGACGATGCGCACCTTGTCCTCGCCCTCGGTCACTTCGATTTCGGCGATGCCCGATTCCGACACCAGGTCGATCAGGGTCTTGAGCTTGCGCAGATCCATGCGGTGTTCTCCAGGCCGGGCGCTAGCGGCGCTTCACGGCGTCCAAGGCGTATTCGAGGGCGAGGCGGTAGCCCTGGGGGCCAAGACCGACGATCAACCCGCGCGCCAGATCGGCGAGCAGCGAGCGGTGCCGGAATTCCTCGCGCTTATAGACATTGGACAGGTGCACTTCGATGAACGGAATTTCCACCGCTGCCAGGGCGTCGCGCAATGCGACGCTGGTGTGGGTGTACGCACCCGCGTTGATGAGAATGAATCCCACCGCCTCGCCGCGCGCCGCCTGGATGCGATCGACCAGGTCGCCTTCGCTGTTGCTCTGGAAGCAAGCCAGTTCAACGCCCTGGCTCTGGGCCAGCGCAGTGAGTTCGGCCTCGATCTCGGCGAGCGAGCGCGCCCCATAGTGGGTCGGCTCGCGGGTCCCCAAGAGATTCAGATTGGGGCCGTTCAGCAAGAGGATGCGGCCGCTCACGAGACCTTCCCCGTCCTTTGTCTATTGGACTTGCCGACGAATTTGCATCAAAAGCCGGCAATTCCTGTCAGAAAGCCGGGATTGTGGTCGGAGGCGGCCGCCGTGTCCAGTCCGCTAGTGCACCGCGTCAGAGCTGGGCGTCGAGCCAGAGGCGCAATTGTGCCGCGTCGACCTGCCCCATTCGCGCCTGAACGATACGCCCCTTGCGATCGATCAAGATCGTGTAGGGCAGGGCGCCGGCTTGGTTACCGAGCTGTCGGCCCAGTTCAGAGCCTCCGGCGCCTGCCACCAGCAAGGGCAGGGTAATCCCGTGCTGCTCGCGGAAGGCGGCCACGGCTTTGGGATTGTCGATCGCCAGTCCGATCACGGTGACGCCGCGCTCCCGGTACTCCTGCGCGACCGTCTGCAAGTCGGGCATCTCCTTCACGCAGGGGGGGCACCAGGTCGCCCAGAAGTTGACCACCAGCACGCGGCCCTTCCACTGTGCGAGCGCCTGCTCCTGCCCCATGACGTCGGGGAAGCTCGCCTGGAACAGCGGTGCGGCCGACGCCGTGACGCCGCGCTCGGCGTGCCGCCACCAAGCCACGGCCAGTCCGGTGGCCAGGCCCAGCAGGCCCACCAGGGCAAAGGCCAGGAAGCGCCGGCGCGGACTCATCGAGCCGTCCCTTCCAGGAGTTCCTCCAACTGGGCGATACCGGCGCGGCCCAGGGTCTCGAGCGGATGCATGCCGTCCTCGGCGGCGGTCGGTCGCGGCGCCTGGCGGCGGGCGCGCGGCCCGTACACCTCCAGATGCACGCCCAGCCGGTGCAAGGACGAAGGCAGTCCGGCGGCGCGCGGCGCGGGCCACAGAAAGGATAGGACTTCCTCGGGCCGCGGCTCGTGCTGGCCGCCCTCGACGGCCTCGAAGTCCACGCCCGCTTCCATCAGCGCGAGTTCCACGTCCTTGGCCGAGTCGCAATACAGCGCGAGGCGCAGGTCGGAGTGTTCGGTGGCGGTGCCGTTGAGCACGGCGCCGGTGAGGTGCGGGTCGAAGTTCTCCAGGCGGCGCATCAGCATCAGTGCGGCGCGCCGCAGGCCCGCGAGCAGCGCGCGATGCTCCTGCGGCTGGTAGGTGCGCAGGTAGGCGCGCACCGCGGACTCCATCTCGGCGCGTTCCGGCAGGGCGGCGCGGTGCGACGCGCGCTCGCCCAGCACGGCCTGGGCGGCCTTGCGCTTGGCGCTCGCCCAGTCGCAACCATCCTCGACGATCAGGCGCGCCGCAGCCGCCGCGATCTCGGTGCGAAGCTCGTGCGCGGCGCTGCCGCGCACGGCGCTGGGGTCATTCGCGTGAGGCATGTTTCGAGAGGGGATCAAGGGCGGGCGCAGTGTATCCGCGCCGGCCTGCCCGAGGCGGCCCTTTAGAATTGCGCGCTTTCCCGGTGCCGAGCAGAACTCGGCCTGACCCGTGCACATCCACATCCTGGGCATCAGCGGCACCTTCATGGGTGGCCTGGCGCAGCTGGCGGCCGCAGCAGGCCATCGCGTCACCGGTTGCGACGCCAACATCTACCCGCCGATGAGCGACCAGCTCGCCGCGGCGGGCATCGGGCTGGTCGAAGGCTTCGAGGCCGACCAGCTTGCGTTCGCTCCCGATCTGTTCGTGGTCGGCAACGTGGTCACGCGCGGCAAGCCCCTGATGGAGGCCATCCTCGACGCCGGACTGCCCTACACCTCGGGGCCGCAATGGATGGCCGAGCACATCCTGCGCGGCCGCCACGTGCTGGCGGTGGCCGGCACGCACGGCAAGACGACCACGAGCTCGATGCTCGCCTGGATCCTCGAGCACGCGGGCCGCGCGCCCGGCTACCTGATCGGCGGGGTGCCGCAGGACTTCGGCCGATCGGCCCGGCTCTCGGACTCGGGGCTGTTCGTGATCGAGGCCGACGAGTACGACACCGCCTACTTCGACAAGCGCTCGAAGTTCGTGCATTACCCCGCGCGCACCGCCATTCTCAACAACCTCGAGTTCGACCACGCCGACATCTTTGCCGACCTCGGCGCCATCGAGACCCAGTTTCACCACTTCGTGCGCACCCTGGCGTCAAGCGCACGCATCGTCGCCAACGGCGCCGACGAGGCGATCGGTCGCGTGCTGGCGCGGGGCTGCTGGTCGCAGCTCGAGCGCTTCGGAGCCCGCGGCGAGTGGACGCTCGAGGGGCCCGAGGCCACGCGCGTGGCACGCGGCGGCCAGGACTGCGGCACGCTCGAGCTGGAACTGCCCGGCCTGCACAACCGCATGAACGCGCTCGCCGCCGTGGCTGCCGCGGCTCATGTGGGCGTCGAGCCGGACCGGGCGCTGGCTGCGCTCGCCCGGTTCCGTGGGGTGAAGCGCCGCCTCGAAGTGCGCGGCACGGTGCGCGGCGTCACCGTGATCGACGACTTCGCTCACCATCCCACCGCGATCCGCGAAACCATCGCGGCGCTGCGTGGGCGCCTCTCGCAGGGGCGCATCCTCGCCGTGCTCGAGCCGCGCTCCAACACCATGAAGCTGGGCGCGGTGAAGGCCGCCCTGCCCGACGCGCTGGCCGGCGCCGACCGCGTGCTTTGCTATGCAGGATCGGGAGTCAGCTGGAACGTGGCCGAGGCGCTCGCGCCGCTGGGCGAACGCGCCGTCACGCACACCGAGATCGACGCCCTGGTGGCCGACACGGTGCGTGAGGCGCGGCCCGGTGACTGCCTGCTGGTGATGAGCAACGGCGGCTTCGGCGGCATCCACGGCAAGCTGCTGGCGGCACTCGCCGCGGCCGGGGCGGCTGCGTGATCCTCTACCTGCACGGCTTCCGGTCCTCGCCGCGCTCGACCAAGGCGCAGCTGTTCGCGCAGGCGCTCGAGCAGCGCGGTCGCGCGGCCGATTACCTGTGCCCGCAGTTGCCGGTGTCGCCGCGCCACGCCGCCGAGCTCATCCTGGCTGCGGCGGAACTCGAGCAACCCGAGGCGCTGACCGTGGTGGGCTCCTCGCTGGGCGGCTACTACGCCACCTGGCTGGCCGAGCGCACTGGCTGCCGCGCCGTGCTGCTCAACCCCGCGATCAAGCCCTACGAGGATCTCGCCGCGCACCTGGGCGTTCAGACTGTCTTTCACAGCGACGAGTGCATCGAAGTGCGGGCCGAGCATCTCGACGAGTTGCGCGCCCTGGACACGCCGCGCATCACCCGGCCCGAGCGCTACCGGCTGCTCGCGGCCACCGGCGACGCGGTGATTGACTGGCGCACCATGGTGGCCAAGTACGCGGGCTGCGAGCAGTGCGTGATCGAGGGCTCGGACCACGAGATCAGCGACTTCGCCGCCTACCTGCCGCGGGTGCTGGCATGGTGCGGCATCGATTGAGGGCCGGCTTGGCCGATCAGTACAACATCAGCAAGGAGCAATCATGCGTCTGAAGGGCAAGGTCGCGATCATCACGGGCGGAGCGCAGGGCATCGGATTCGCGACCGCCGAGAAGTTCCTCGCCGAGGGCGCGGTGGTGGCCGTGGCCGACGTGCGCCGCGAAGCGGTGGACGCCGCGGTGCGCGAACTGGCCGAGGGCTGCGCGCACCCCGGGCACGTCGAGGGTCACGTGGTCGACGTCACGCGCCGCGACCAGATCGACGCCATGGTCGAGGCCGTCAAGGCGCGCCACGGCCGCATCGATGTGCTGGTCAACAATGCCGGCATCACCCTGGACGCGCGACTGGTGAAGATGACCGACGAGCAGTTCGACCGCGTCATCGAAGTCAACCTCAAGGGCACCTACAACTGCGCCCGCGCGGTGGTCGACACCATGAGCACCCAGGGCTTCGGGGTGATCCTCAACGCTTCCAGCGTGGTGGGCATCTACGGCAACTTCGGCCAGACCAACTACGCGGCGAGCAAGTTCGGGGTGATCGGCTTCGTCAAGACCTGGGCGCGCGAACTCGGCCCCAAGGGCATCCGCGTCAACGCCGTGGCGCCGGGCTTCATCGCCACGCCCATCCTGCACACCATTCCCGACAAGGTGCTCGAGCAGATGAACGAGCGCGTGCCGCTCAGGCGCCTGGGCCGGCCAGAGGAGGTCGCCAGCGTTTACGCCTTCCTGGCTTCGGACGACGCGAGCTACGTGAACGGCGCGGTGATCGAAGTCTCGGGCGGGATGACGGTGTGATGAGGGCCCTTTGGCGCCGTGGCGCGCGCCGTGCCGGTCGCGCCGGGCCGCACCTCGCTCGGGAGGGCGCATGAGCCCGGTGCCGGACGCGCTGCCGGCCTCGGCCCAGAAGGTCCAGCGCGCGCTCGACGAGGCGGGAATCGCCAGCCGCGTGATCGAGCTCGCGGTGGCCGCGCGCACCGCGCAGCAGGCGGCCGACGCGCTCGGCGTGGCCCTGGGGCAGATCGCCAAGTCGCTGGTGTTTCGCGGCGCCACCAGCGGGCGCGCGATCCTGGTGATCGCCGCGGGTGACCGCCGCGTCGACGAGGCGCGCCTGGTTGCGCTGGCGGGCGAGCCTGTGACGCGTGCCGACCCCGAGTTCGTGCGTGTCGCCACGGGATTCGCCATCGGTGGCGTCGCGCCGCTCGCGCACCCTGCCGGCCTGCTCACCTTCCGCGACGCCTCGCTGCACCGCTTCGAAGTGGTCTGGGCGGCGGGCGGTACGCCGCACTGCGTGTTTCCGATCGCGCCGGCCGAGCTCGCCCGCGTGGCCGGCGGGGTCGAGGCGGAGATCGCCTGATGGACGACAGCTTCATTGCAGCGGTGGTGCTGCTGTTCCTGGTGGCTGACCCGATCGGCAACATTCCCATCTTCATCGCCGCCCTGCGCGAGGTGCCCGCCACGCGCCGTCGGCGCGTCATCCTGCGCGAGTGCTTCATCGCCTTCTGCGTGCTTGCGCTGTTCGTGTTCACCGGCCGCCCGGCGATGGACCTGATCGGCCTGTCCGAGGTCTCGCTGCAGATCGGTGGCGCAGTGGTGCTGATGCTGGTGGCGCTGCGCATGGTCTTCCCCACGCCCGAGGGGGTGTTCGGCCAGTCGATGGGGGGCGAGCCCTTCATCGTGCCGCTGGCCGTGCCCGCGCTGGCGGGGCCCTCGGCCCTGGCCACGGTGCTGCTCTTCGTGGCCGAGTCGCCTGGCCGGAAGTGGGAGTGGGTCGCGGCGATCGCGGTGGTGATGACGGCCAGCGCTCTAGTGCTGGCCTTTGCCGAGCGCATCCAGAAGCTGGTGGGCGAGCGCGCCACCGTGGCGTTCGAGCGCCTGATGGGCCTGGTGCTGGCGGCCATCGCGGTCGAGCTGCTGCTGCGCGGCATCAAGACCTACGTGGCGAGCTTCGCATGAACCTGTTCTTCGAGGAGGACGGCGCCTTCAAGGCGGGCACGGTGCTCTCGGCCACCGACGCCGCGTTCCAGGTCGAGCTGCCCAGCGGCAAGCGCACCAAGGTCAAGAGCGCCCAGGTGCTGCTGCGCTTCGAGGCGCCGTCGCCCGTGGCGCTGCTGGCCGAAGCCCAGGCGCAGGCCGAGACCCTGGATCTGGACTTTCTGTGGGAGGTCGCGCCGCAGGAGGAATTCGGTTTCCTGGAACTTGCCCGCGAGTACTACGGTGCCGAGCCCAGCCCGGCGCAGGCGGCGGCCACGCTGCTGCGCCTGCACGGGGCTCCCGTGTACTTCCACCGCAAGGGCCGCGGACGCTTCCGGCCCGCGCCCGCCGACATCCTCAAGGCCGCGCTCGTCGCGGTCGAGCGCAAGCGCCAGCAGGAGGCGCTGCGCCAGGAGTACGTGGCGGCGCTCAAGGGCGGCGTGCTGCCCGAGGTGTTCCGCTCGCGCGCGGTCGAACTGCTGGTGCGGCCCGACAAGAACGGCATCGAGTGGAAGGCACTCGAGCAGGCCGCGGCCGAGTGCCAGATGACTCCGCTGCGCCTGCTGCTGGCGCGCGGCGCGCTGGCCTCGCCCTACCGCTGGCATCTGGCGAACTTCGATGCGCAGTACTTCCCGCGCGGCACCGGCTTTGCGGCCGATCTGCCGGCGCCCGCGGCCGCGCCCGATCTGCCGCTCGCCGCCGTGCCGGCGTTCTCGATCGACGACTCGGCCACCACCGAGATCGACGACGCCTTCTCGGTCGAGCGCCTGCCCGAGGGCCGGGTGCGCGTGGGCATCCACATCGCCGCGCCGGCGCTGGGCATAGCCCGGGGCCACGCGCTCGACGCGGTGGCGCGCGCGCGCATGTCCACCGTCTACGCCCCGGGCATCAAGATCACCATGCTGCCCGACGAGTGGGTCGCGGCCTACTCGCTGGGCGAGGGGCGCGAGGTGCCGGTGCTCTCGCTCTACGCCGTGGTCAACGAGGCCGACCACGCCCTGCTTGCCACCGAGACCCGGGTGGAGCGCGTGCGCATCGCCGCCAACCTGCGCCACGACCGGCTCGACGCGGTGATCACCGACGAGGCGATCGAGCGCGGCGCGTTCGACGCGCCCTTCGCCAGCGAGCTCGCCTGGCTGTGGCGCTGGGCGCGCAGCCTGATGCGCGCGCGCGAGCAGGTGCGCGGCCGCCCCGAGCCGGTCGGACGGCTCGACTGGAGCTACGAGCTCGAGGGCGAGGCAGAGGACGCCCGCGTGTCGCTCAAGGCGCGGCGGCGCGGCTCCCCGCTCGACCTGGTGGTGTCCGAGCTCATGATCCTGGCCAACTCGACCTGGGGCGAGTGGCTCGCGCGGCACCAGCGCATCGGCATCTACCGCTCGCAGCGCATGGGTCGGGTGCGCATGAGCACCACCCCCGCGCCGCACGAGGGCATCGGCGTGGCGCACTACGCCTGGAGCACCTCGCCGCTGCGGCGCTACGTGGACCTCGTCAACCAGCGCCAGCTCGTGGCCCTGGCGCTGGGCCAGGCTGCGCCCTACCCGGCGGGCGACGCCGATGTGTTCGCCATCGTCTCGGCCTTCGACGCGGCCTACACCGCCTACGCGGAGTTCCAGGCGCGCATGGAGCGCTACTGGGGGCTGCGCTGGATCGAGCAGGAAGCGGTCAAGCGGATCGGCGCGACGGTCATCAAGGAAGAGGTCCTGCGCCTCGAGGGGCTGCCCTTCGTGCAGCGCCTGCCGGGGCTGCCGGTGCTCGCGCGCGGGCAGAAGGTCGAGCTCGACGTGCTGGGCACCGACCTCGTGGACCTGGTGCTCGAGGCGCGCCTGCGCCAGGTGCTGGAGCAGCAGGCTCCCGACGATGCGGTGGGCGACGAGGACGAGGCGCTCGCCCTGGCCGATCTCGAGGACGCGGGGGCGGCTCCAGCGCCGGGCCCGGCGCCCGATCCGGCTGTTGCCGCCCCGGCGGCGTCCGACGAGTCAGGCGCGGCGTAGCGTCTACGCGCGGCGGGCGAGCAGGTCGCGCTCGATACAATCCTCGGCCTCATGTCCGCCTCGGCCGCCGTCTCGCGTCTCGACCCCTCGGACCGCCTCCTGCTGGCGGCGCTCGCCATTTCGGTGGGCGTGCACGCGGCCCTGCTGGCGGTGCGCTTCGTCGATCCCGAGCTGTTCACCGTGCGCTCGCTCGAGCCGCCGCTCGAGATCGTGCTGGTCAACGCCAAGAGCGACACCAAGCCGGGCAAGGCGCAGGCGCTCGCTCAGGCCAATCTGGACGGCGGCGGCATGCACGAGAAGGGCGTGCGCAGCTCGCCCCTGCCGGCCTCGGCGACGATGCGCGACGGCGACACGCTCGACGTCTCGCGCCGCCAGGTGGAGCAGCTCGAGGAGGAGCAGAAGCGCCTGCTCGCGGCGATGAAGGGCGGCATGAAGTCGCTCGCCGTGCCGCGCGATCCCACGCAGGACAGCGCCACCAAGGGTGCGGCCGCCGAGGAGGCGCGCGAGACCCTGGCGCGCATGCAGGCGGTGATCGACAAGCAGGTCTCGGACTACCAGGCGCGACCGCGCAAGCACCACTTCATGCCGAGCACCTCCGAGTACCGCTACGCCCGATACGTGGAGGATTGGCGGGCTCAGGTCGAGAAGATCGGCAACGAGCACTATCCCGAAGAGGCGCGCGGCAAGGTCTATGGCAGCCTGCGGGTGACGGTGGCGATCCGCAAGGACGGCAGCCTGGTCGACACCGTGCTCGAACAGTCCTCGGGCTCGGCCATGCTGGATGCGGCGGCGCGGCGCATCGTGAAACTGTCGGCCCCGTTTCCGCCGTTTCCGCCCGATATCGCCAAGGACACGGATATCCTAGAGATCACGCGCACCTGGATCTTCACCAACGACCAGCTGGCCACGCGCAGCGCCGCAGGACCGAAACCATGACGTCGCCGGACAAGTACGCCGTAGTCGGCAACCCGATCGCGCACAGCCGCTCGCCGGAGATCCACGCGCTGTTCGCGCGCGCCTGCGGGCAGTCGATCAGCTACGAGCGCGTGCTGGCCCCGCTCGACGGCTTTGCCGATACCGCGCTCGCCCTGCGCGACGCCGGCTACCGCGGCCTGAACGTGACCCTGCCCTTCAAGCTCGACGCCGCCAAGCTCGCCAGCGAGCTGAGCGCGCGCGCGCGCCTGGCCGGTGCCGTCAACACCCTGCGCTTCGACGGCGAGAGCATCCTCGGCGACAACACCGACGGGGTGGGCTTCGTGCGCGACATCCGCGGCCGTCTGGGCTTCGAGCTCAAGGACGCCGCCATCCTGGTGCTGGGCGCCGGAGGCGGGGTGCGCGGCCTGATCCCTTCGCTGCTCGAGGAGGGGCCGCGCTGGCTCGCGGTGGCCAACCGCACCCACGCGCGCGCCGAGGAGCTGGCCGAGGAGTTCGGCGTCGAGGCGATCCACTTCGACGAGATTCCCGCCGAACACTTCGACCTCGTGGTCAACGGCACCACCACCGGTCTGCACCACGAGGCCCCCGCCATCGACCCCGAAACCTTCGAGGACTGCGCTCTGGCCTACGACCTGGTCTACGCGGCCGAGCCCACGCCCTTCATGGCCCTGGCCGAGCGCGGCGGCGCGCGCTGCGTGTCCGACGGACTGGGCATGCTCATCGAGCAGGCCGCCGAGTCCTTCCACGTGTGGCGCGGCGTGCGTCCCGATACCGCTCCGGTCTACGAGGCCCTGCGCCGCCTGATCGCCCAAGAGGTCGCTGCGGCCGGCTAGGCAGGGCATGAAGACGCTTGCCCGCGCGCTCAAGTGGACCGCGCTTGCCCTAGTCCTGGGCCTGGTCGGCCTGCAGCTCTGGTATCTGGGATGGGTGCTGGCCTATCGCTGGGTCGACCCCGGCGACACGGCGTTCATGCGCCGCGAGCTCGCCACGCTGCGCGAGTCCAACCCCAAGGCGCAGCTCAAGCACCAATGGGTCCCCTACGAGCGCATCAGCAGTCACCTCAAGCGGGCGGTGATCGCCGCCGAGGACGCGCGCTTCAACGACCACGAGGGCGTGGACTGGGACGCGCTGGGCAAGGCCTACGAGACCAATCTCAAGCGCGGCAAGCCCGCCAAAGGCGGCTCGACCATCACTCAGCAGCTGGCCAAGAACCTCTTCCTGTCGCCCGACAAGAGCTACCTGCGCAAGGTCCAGGAATTGGTGATCACCTACATGATCGAGGCGCTGTGGGACAAGCGCCGCATCCTCGAGGTCTATCTGAACTCGGTCGAGTGGGGCCATGGCGTGTTCGGCGCCGAGGCCGCGGCGCGGTACTACTACGGCGTGCCCGCGTCGGCGCTGACCCGCGAGCAGGCGGCGCGCCTGGCCGCCATGCTGCCGCGCCCCAAGTTCTACGACCGCAACCGGGGCTCGGCCTTCCTCGCCCAGCGCACGCAGGCAGTGTTGCGCTACATCGACCACCCCGAGATTCCGTGAGCGCCTGAGGCGCCGGTGCGACAGGCGCGCGGCGGCGCGGACTTACAATCGCCGCGGCATTCCCGGGGGCGCGATGGGCGAGCTCGAATCCCGCAGGTCCGAAGTGGCGGACGCCGCGCCCCTGCAGGCGCCGGCGGGGGTCACGCGCGACCCCGAGGCCGCGAGCCGCGCCCTGCAGCGCGTGCAGCAGCTGCTCGACCGCCACCGACGCGTCGAGGCCCTGGTCCACCGCGAGGAGCCCCACGGCCAGGCCGGCGGACGCAAGGAGCTGGTCGAGACCCTGGTGCACCGTCAGCACCTGGCCGAGTTGCACGGCCTGCTCGACGCGCTTCACCCGGCCGACGTGGCCTACATCCTCGAGTCCCTGCCGCTGGCCGAGCGGCTGACGGTGTGGGACTGCGTCAAGGCCGACCGCGACGGCGAGATCCTGGTCGAGGTGGGCGACAGCGTGCGCGAGACGCTGATCGACGCGATGGACCGCGAGGAGCTGGTCGACGCGGTCGAGACGCTCGATGCCGACGAGATCGCCGACCTGGTCGACGACCTGCCTCCCGACGTGGTGGCCCAGGTCCAGGAGGGCCTGAGCCACGAGGAGCGCGCCCAGCTGCGCGCCGCCATGAGCTACCCCGAGGACTCGGTGGGGGCGCGCATGGACTTCGACATGGTGACGATCCGCGAGGAGGTCAGCCTCGAGATCGTGCTGCGCTACCTGCGCCGCTTCGACACCCTGCCCGATCACACCGACCAGGTCTTCGTGGTCGACCGCGATGAAGTGCTCAAGGGCGCGCTGCCGATCGACCGCATCCTGGTCAACGAGCCCGACACCCTGGTGCGCGAGGTGATGCGCACCGACATCCTCACGCTCTCGGCGCTCGACGACTCGAGCGAGGCCGCCCAGGCCTTCGAGCGCTACGACCTGGTGAGCGCGGCCGTGGTCGACGAGCGCGGTCACCTGATCGGCCGGCTCACCGTGAACGAGGTCGTGGACGTGATCCGCGAGGAAAGCGACCAGGAGGCGCTGGCCAAGGTCGGCCTGTCCGAGGACCAGGACCTGTTCAGCTCGCTGTGGGACTCTGCCAAGGGCCGCTGGCTGTGGCTGGGCGTGAACCTGTGCACCGCCTTCTTCGCCTCGCGCGTGATCAATGCCTTCGAGGGCACGATCGAGAAGGTGGTGGCGCTGGCCGCGCTCATGCCCATCGTCGCGGGCATTGCCGGCAATTCGGGCAACCAGACGCTCACCCTGCTGGTGCGCTCGATGGCCATGGGCCAGGTCACCGACGCCAACCAGCGCCGCCTGGTGATGAAGGAGATCACGGTGGCGCTGTTCAACGGCGCGGTCTGGGGCGGGGTGGCGGGCGTGCTCGCCTGGTTCCTCTACCGCGATTCGGCCAACGGACTGCTGCTGGGGTCCGTCATGTTCCTGGCCATGCTGCTGAACATGCTGGTGGGGGCGGCGGTGGCGCTGGCCGTGCCCATCATCCTGCGCCGGCTCGACCGCGATCCGGCGATGGGCGGCTCCGTGCTGCTCACCTTCATCACCGACTCCGGCGGTTTCTTCATCTTCCTGGGGCTGGCCACCCTGTTCTTCCTCTGACGGCGCGCCACGCGTCGCCCTGCCCATGCCCTTCGACACCTGGCTTGCGCTCATGGCCACGGCCTTTGCCATCAGCCTCTCGCCCGGCGCCGCGGTGCTGAGCTCGCTCGGCGCCGGCCTGGCGCACGGCGCGCGCGGCCTGTGGGTGGTGCCGGGCCTGGTGCTGGGCGTGATGACCCAGATCGTCGTCGTGCTGGTCGGCCTGGGGGCCTTGGTGATGACCTCGGCAACCGCCTTCGCGCTGGTGAAGTGGGCGGGGGTGGTCTACCTGGTGTGGCTGGGCGTGCAGCAGTGGCGCACGCCGGGCCGCCCGCTGGCACCCATCGGCGCTCAGGAAGCGCAGCCGGGCCGACTCGCGTTGTTGCGCCGGGGCTGGCTGGTGAACTCGCTCAATCCCAAGGGCACCGTGTTCCTGCTGGCGGTGGTGGCGCAATTCATCGATCCGGCGCGGCCCGCCGCTGCGCAGATGGGGGTGATCGCCGCCACCCTGGCACTGAGCGAGAGCGTGGTGATGGCGGGCTACGCGCTGGCCGCGGCGCGGCTGGCGCCCTGGCTTGCCTCACCCGCGCGCATGGGCTGGGCCAACCGGGTGTTCGGCGCGCTCTTCGTCACCGCCGGCGTGCTGCTGGCCGGCTTCAAGCGCGGCGCCTGATCACTTCACCCGGCGCTGGGTGAACTCCTCCTGGATGTTGTCGCGGTACTCGCTGGCCGGCGCGCTCGAGGCCAGGAAGCGGCGCGCGATCTCTTCGCCCACCGCCGTGTGCTGGATCACCGAGCCGTTGTCGAACTCGATCTCGAGGATGCGGCTGCCGCGGTCGTAGCCGGCGGACTTGATGCCGCCGCGGCGAATGGGCTTGCGTTCGATGGCCATGCCTGCCTCCGTCGCTGCACTCAGTCTTCGTAGCGGCCCAGCCGCACCATGGTCGTGCCGGGGCGCAGGTGCGCCGTCGAGGGCATGACCAGCACCGTCTCGTCGTAGGGCGCGAGCCAGACGTGCTCGCCGTCGCGCGCAATCGGCGTGCCGGCGCGCGGCACCACGCCCAGTCCGCTCACGGGCACCAGGAAGCGGAAGTCCGGGCTCCTGGCCACCACCGCCTCGGTGACGCGCACCAGACGCTGTCGGGGCGGCGGATCGAGGCGCAAGCGCGGTGCGGTCCAGACCTCGTCGGCGATGCCGGTGACGGCCAGGAAGCGCACCAGGGTGTCGATCGCGACGTCGGCCGCGGCGCGTTCCCAGTGCTGGCCGCACTCGATGAGCAGCGCGTTCTTGTGCGAGGCCGGATCGCCAAAGCCGCCGCGGTCGCGCATGCGCAGACCGGCGGGGTGGCCGGTGTCGATCAGCAGGTCGGCCGGCACGCCGAGCTCGCGGGCGAAGTCGGCGCCCTTGTCGAGCAGGCCGCAGACCATGATCGGCCGGCAGGGGTCGTGCATCGAGTGGATGTCGAGCAGGTAGTCGGCGGCGTCCACGAAAGGACGCAGCGCACGCGCGCGCCGCAGCTCCGCGCTGTGGCCCGGTCCGTCGAGCGCGGCGTCGGACCACACGCGGTTGTAGTCCTCGTCCACGAACCGCGAGTCGTTGGGGCGGGCGGGGTCGAAGCGCGCGTAAGCCTCGACGTTGGCGAAGGCGAGCAAGAGCCGGCCACGCGCCGGTGCCAGGTCTTGCTTGAGCAGCCAGTCGAGCGCGATCGCGCCGCAGATCTCGTTGCCATGCGTGAGCGCCTGCACCATCACGGTGGGGCCGGGCCGGCCCGAGTCGAAGCGGTGCACGAAGTCGACGCCGGTGTTGCCGGCGCGCCAGGGTGCCAGATCGGGCGGGGTGAGTTCGATGGCGTAGGTCTCAGCCACGGGCGGCCTCCGAGCGGGCGTAATCGAGCACCGCCTCGACGAGCCGGTGCAGATGGGATTGAAGGCGGTCGAAGCCCGCCGACTTGGCGAGGCTTGCCTCGTCCATGTACAGGCGCTTGTTGATCTCGACCTGCAGGCTGTGGCGCCCGGCTTGCGGGGCCGAGTAGGCGCGCACGAGTTCCACGCCCTTGTAGGGATCGTTCACCGCCACCGCGTAGCCCAGGTCGGCGAGCGTGGCGCGGACGAACTCGGTGAAGCGCGGGTCGCAGCTCGTGCCGTCACGGTCGCCGAGCACGAAGTCGGCCCGCGCGCTGCCGGCGCCGCCTTCACCCATCGCGCCGGCCACCGCGCGCATCGAGTGGCAATTGAGGTGATACACCGCGCCATGGCGCGCGTGCGCGGCGTCGAGCAGTCCCACCAGGGCGCGGTGGTAGGGCGCGTGACAGCGTTCGATGCGCGCGCGTACCTCGTCGACGCGCAGGCGGCGCGCATAGATCGGGCGGCCGTCCTCGAGCGTGCGCCACACCAGCGCCTTGCCGATGCGCGCCTTGCCGCTGGGCACGTATTCGTGCGGCCAGGGTGCGTCGAGCAGGTCGAGGTCCACGTCGCCGGCGTGGCGGTTGGGGTCGAGGTAGGTGCGTGGAAACTGCGCCGCGAGCAGCGGCACGCCCAGCGCCGTGGCCGGCGCATAGAGCTGGTCGATGTAGCAGTCCTCGCCCTCGCGCAACTCGAACTCGCTTACCTGAGCGTCGAAGTCGGCGGGAAAGTCGTGGCCGGAGTGGGGCGAGTCGAGCACCACGGGGCTGGCGGTGGAACCGGTGAGGGTGAGGGCAGGCATGGTGGCGGAGTGCTGGGCGCGAGCAGGGGGCTCAGGCTGGATCGAGAAGGTGGCAGGCCGCGAACTGCCCCGGCGCGATCTCGCGCAGCGCCGGCGCTTCGGCCGCGCAGCGCGCGCTGGCGTGCGGGCAGCGCGGGTGGAAGTGGCAGCCCGGGGGCGGAGCGAGCGGGGAGGGAATCTCGCCGCGGATGGGAACGTAGTCCAGGCCGCGTCGGTCGATGCGCGGCACCTCGTCGAGCAGGGCGCGCGTGTAGGGGTGGCGCGGCGCGGTGTAGAGCGCGTCAGTGGGCGCGATCTCGACGATGCGGCCCAGGTACATCACCACCACGCGGTCGGCGAGGTGGCGCACCACCCCGAGGTCGTGACTGATGAACAGATAGGTCAGGCCGAGCGAGGCACGCAGATCCATGAACAGGTTGAGCACCTGGGCCTGGATCGACACGTCGAGCGCGGCGACGGCCTCGTCGCACACCAGGAACTCGGGCTGCACGGCGAGCGCGCGCGCAATGCCGATGCGCGCGCGCTGCCCGCCCGAGAACTGGTGCGGGTAGCGGCGCACGTAGCCGGGATCGAGGCCCACGCGACGCAGCAACTCGGCCACGTAGTCGGTCTGCCCCGCCCGGTCGGTGAGGCCGTGCACGCGCGCGGCCTCGCCGATCGCCTCGCCCACGCGCATGCGCGGATTGAGCGAGGCGTAGGGATCCTGGAACACCATCTGGATGCGCGGCCGGCGGTCAGAGAGCGGTGGCAGCGGCGCGCCGCGGTAGCGCACCTCGCCCGAGGTGGGCGAGTGCAGTCCGCAGGCCAGGCGGCCCAGCGTGGACTTGCCGCAGCCCGATTCGCCGACCAGGCCCACCACCTCGCCCGGCGCCACGCCGAAGCTCACGCGCTCGACCGCGTGCACGGTGAGTTCCGCCACGCGCGCACCGAGACCGCGGGCGAGCCTTTCGATTGCGTCGAGCCGCTTGCCGAAGCGCTTGGAGACATCGCGGAACTCGAGCAGCGGTGCCGCGGGCGCGCTCGCGCTCGCCGGACGCGCGACGGCCGGGGTCAGGGGCGCCGTGTCGGCGGGCGTGCTCACGCCGCCTCCAGCGGGTGGTGGCACAGCGCGCTACGCGCCGGCCCGGCCACGAGAGGCGGTTCCTCGATGCAGCGCGCATCGGCCCGCGGGCAGCGTGGGCGGAAGGCGCAGCCGGCGGGCAGTTGTCCGGGCGCCGGCGTCATGCCCGCGATCTGGCGCAAGGGAACGCCGCGCACGTTGTTGGCCGGCACCGAGTCGAGCAGGCCGCGGGTGTAGGGGTGCCAGGGCGCGTCGAGCACCGCGCCCACCGGCCCCTGCTCGACGATGCGTCCGGCGTACATCACGGCCACGCGCTGCGCGAGCCCCGCGACGACCGCGAGGTCGTGGGTGATCCACATCAGCGCCGAGCCGGTCTCGCGCACCAGGGCCTGCATCTGCGCGAGGATCTGGCCCTGCACGGTGACGTCGAGCGCGGTGGTGGGCTCGTCGGCGATGATCAGCTCGGGCCGGTGCAGCAGGGCGATGGCGATGGCCACGCGCTGGCGCATGCCGCCCGAAAACTGGTGCGGATACTGGCGCAGGCGTTCCTCGGGCGAGGCGATGCCCACCTGCGCCAGCGCCGCGACGGCGCGCGCACGGGCCGCGGCGCGCGTCACGCGCTCGTGCGCCAGCACGGTCTCGATCATCTGGGTCTCGACCGAGAGGACCGGATTGAGGGTCATCATCGGATCCTGGAAGATCATCGCGATGCGCCGGCCGCGCAAGCTGCGCAGCTCGCGCTCCGTGCGGCCGACGAGCTCCTGGCCGTCGAAACGCACCGAGCCCGTGACGACCCGCCCCGGCGGATCGATCAGGCCGAGGATCGAGAAGCCGGTCACCGACTTGCCCGATCCCGACTCGCCCACCAGTCCCAGGATCTGGCCGCGCTCGAGCGTGAAGCTCACGCCATCGACGGCGCGCACCGTGCCCTCGCGCGTGGCGAACTCCGTGGCAAGGTCGCGCACCTCGAGCAGCGGGGCGGCGGGTGTGCTCATCGGGCGAGGCGCGGGTTGAGCACGTCGCGCAACTGGTCGCCCACCAGGTTGATCGACAGGATGGTGGCGAGCAGGGCGACCCCGGGGTAGACGCTGATCCAGTACTTCCCGCTCATCAGGTACTCGTAGCCATTGGCGATCAGCAGGCCGAGCGAGGGCTCGGTGGTGGGCAGGCCCAGGCCCAGGAAGGACAGCGTGGCCTCGAGCGCGATGGCGTGCGCCACCTGCACCGTGCCGACCACGATCAGCGGCGGCAGTGCATTGGGAAGCAGGTGGCGCAGCACGATGCGCGCGCGCGACAGGCCCAGGCCCCGCGCCGCTTCGATGTACTCCTTGTTGCGCTCGACGAGCGCGGCCGAGCGCGCCGTTCGCGCGTAGTAGGCCCACTGCACGGTGACGAGCGCGATGATGATCTTGTCCACGCCCTTGCCCAGCACGGCGAGCAGGATCAGCGCCACCAGGATGGCGGGAAAGCCCAATTGCACATCGACCACGCGCATCACGAACTGCTCGAAGCGCCCGCCCAGGAAGGCAGCGAGCACGCCGATGAGCGAGCCCACGGTCAGAGCGATCGCGCCGCTGGCCAGGCCCACGTAGAGCGACACGCGCAGGCCGTAGAGGATGGCCGAGAGCATGTCGCGCCCCTGGCCGTCGGTGCCCAGCCAGTAGGTCATGCCGTTGGCGGCGTGGCTGCCAGGCGGCAAGCGTGCATCCAGCAGGTCGAGGGTGGCGAGGTCGTAGGGATTCTGCGGCGCGATCCACGGGGCGAGCAGCGCGAGCAGCACGATCAGCACCAGTGCCACGAGTGCGGCCAGTGCCAGCCGGCTGCGCGCGTACTCGGCCGCGAAGCGCGCGAAACGCGATTCGGCGGCCGGCGCCCGGGCCGCGGTGGCCGCGCTATTGGGCGGCATCGAGGCGCACGCGCGGGTCGAGGGCCGAGTACAGCAGGTCGACCGCGAGGTTGATGAGGATGAACATGAACACGATGACCATCAGGTAGGCCACGACCACCGGACGGTCGAGCTGGAAGATCGAGTCGATCACCAGCTTGCCCATCCCCGGCCAGGCGAAGATCGACTCGGTGACCACGGCGAAGGCGATCACCGAGCCGAGTTCCAGGCCGATCACCGTCACCAGGGGGATGAGGATGTTCTTGAACAGGTGCACGCCCACGATGCGCGTACGCGACAAGCCCTTGGCGCGCGCGAACTTCATGTAGTCCTGCAGGCTGTGCTCGCGCACCTGGGCGCGGGTGAGGCGGATGATCAGCGCCAGCTTGAACAAGGCGAGGTTGATGGCCGGCAGCAGCGCGTACTTGAGCCCATCCCAGTGCCACAGCGAGCTCGTGATGCCGAGAAATTCTGTGGTCGGCCCGCGGCCGGTGGACGGCAGCCAGCCCAGTTGCACGGCGAACACGAGAATGAGGATCAGCCCGATCCAGAAGGTGGGCAGCGAGAAGCCCACGACCGAGGCGGCCATGATCGTGCGTGCGCCCCAGGAGTCGGGCTTGAGGCCGGCATACAGGCCGAGCGGGATGCCGAGCGCGGTGGCGATGAACATGGCGAGCGCGGCCAGTTCAAGGGTGGCGGGCATGCGCTCGAAGATCACTTCGAGCGCGGGGCGGCCGTACACGAAGGACTGTCCGAGATTGCCCGTGGCGGCGCCCTTGAGAAAGCCGAAGTACTGCTCATGCAGCGGCCGATCCAGCCCCAGTGCGGCGGCGGCGCGCTCCTTCTCGGCCTGGTCGGCGGTGGGATTGACGAGGATCTCGACCGGATCGCCGACGTGGTAGAGACCCACGAAGACGATGAGCGAGGTCGCGAACAGGACGACGAGCGTCTGGGCGAGGCGACGGAGGATGAAGACGGGCATGAGGCTGGCCAGGCGCCGCTGCCGCATCGGGTGCGGCAGCGGACCCCGCCGCGCTTACTTGGTGCGGGTGACTTCCTGCGCGAGCGTGTACTGGTCGGCGCGCGCCTTGTATGAGAGGCCCTTCTTCATTCCCCAGGTGCTGACTTCGTAGTGCACGGGCACGATGGCCTGCTTCTCGGCAATCGCCTTTTCGCTCGCGGCGGCGAGCATCAGCCCGCGCTTGGGATCGTCGATGGTGGCCACCGCGGTGTTGACCACCGCATCCACGCCCGCATCGGAGAATCGACCGCGGTTGGCGGCCCCGCTGCCGGCCTTGGGATCGAAGGTCGTTACCAGAGCGCGCAGGGGCGAGGAGGTCTCGCCCGTCTCTGCGCCCCAGCCGGCGAGCAGGAAGCTGAACTCGAGCTTGCCGGCGCGCGAGAAGAACACGCTCGAGGGCATGGTCTCGAGCTTGGTGGCGATGCCGGCGCGGTTGAGGTACTGCGCCACCGCCTGGGCGATCTTCTCGTCGTTGATGTAGCGGTTGTTGGGCGCGTGCAAGGTCAGGCCGAAGCCCTCGGGGTAGCCGGCCTCGGCGAGCAGTTTCTTGGCGCCCTCGGGGTCGTACTTCTCGGGCGGCAGCTTCTTGCTGGTGCCGAAGAAGAACTCGGGCAGGAACTGGCCGGCAGTCTGGGCCTGGCCTTCCATGATGCGGCTGGCGATGGCGTCGCGGTCGATCGCCTTGCTGATCGCCTTGCGCACGCGCACGTCCTTGAGCGGATTCTTGTCGAGCGGCTTGCCGGCCTTGTCGGTGACGAAGGGGCTCTTGTCGCGGTCCGAATCCATGTGCAGGTAGATCACGCGGTTGCTGACCGCGCCCACCACGGTGACGCGCGGGTCCTTGGCGAGCTTGGCGTTGTCGGCGGTGGGCAGGTCGGCGATCAGTGCCACGTCGCCGGCGAGCAGGGCCGCCACGCGCGCCGCGCCGTTGGGAATCATCTTGAAGCGCACGTTGCCGAAGTCCGGCTTCTTGCCCCAGTAGGCGGCGTTAGGCACGAGCACCACGCGGTCACCCGCCACGTACTCGGAGAACTTGTAGGGGCCGGTGCCGATCATGGCCTTGCCGGAGTTGAAGTCCTCGGTCTTCGAGTTGTCGGCGATCTTCTTGGGAACGATGTGGATGCTCACCAGGTCGTTCGGCACCAGGGGGTGAGGCCGCTCGGTCTTCAGACGCAGGGTGTGCGCATCGACCGCCGTGGCCGCGACGATGGGCTTGGTGTAGGTGACGAACGAGGCCGGACTGTTGGGCACCTTGGGGATGCGGTTGAGCGTGGCCACCACGTCCTCGGCGGTGAAGTCGGTGCCGTCGTGCCACTTCACCCCCTTGCGCAGCTTGATCTCCCAGGTGGTGGGATCGACGGCCTTCCACGATTCGGCCAGGCCCGGTTGCAGGCGCTGGGCCTCGTCCATCTTCACCAAGGCCTCGAACACGTGCTTGGCCATCGCGTTGTTCGGGCCAAGGTTGTGAAAGTGCGGGTCGAGCGAGGTGACTGGCGTGGACAGCCCGATCACCAACTCCTGCGTGGCGGGCTGGGCGTGAGCGGCGAAGGCTGCCGAGAGCAGGGTGCTCACGGCGAACAAGCGCAGGCGTGTCAGGCGCGTCATGGGTTTCTTTCTGGAAGCTTCCTCGATGGGTGCGACGATGCTACTTGAAGTCGCCCGGCGCGCAGCTTGCGCGACGGGCAATGGCAAGACGGCGTTCCGCGGGCCAGCTCGAGGCCCGTTGCCCGCGCCGCCGGGTGCTCACAGGCCCAGGTGCGGCCAGAGTTGGTCGATGCGCGCCTTGACCTCGGGGCTCATGCTGATCGGGCGCCCCCACTCGCGGGTGGTTTCGCCCGGCATCTTGTTGGTGGCGTCCAGGCCCATCTTGCCGCCCAGGCCCGAAACCGGCGAGGCGAAGTCCAGATAGTCGATCGGCGTGTTCTCGATCAGCACCGTGTCGCGCACCGGGTCCATGCGCGTGGTGATCGCCCAGATCACTTCCTTCCAGTCCCGCGCGTCGATGTCCTCGTCCACGACCACCACGAACTTGGTGTACATGAACTGTCTGAGGAAGCTCCAGACGCCCATCATCACGCGCTTGGCGTGCCCCGGGTACTGCTTGCGCATCGAGACCACCGCCATGCGGTAGCTGCAGCCTTCGGGGGGCAGGTAGAAGTCGACAATCTCGGGGAAGGTGCGGCGCAGTATCGGAACAAAGACCTCGTTGAGCGCGACGCCCAGGATGGCGGGCTCGTCGGGCGGCTTGCCGGTGTAGGTGGAGTGGTAGATCGGGTCGCGCCGCATCGTGATGCGCTCGACAGTGAAGACCGGGAAGCGGTCCACCTCGTTGTAGTAGCCGGTGTGGTCGCCGAAGGGGCCCTCGAGCGCGGTCTCGTAGCCCGCGTTGGCCGCGCTCAGTTGGCCTGAGGCGTTGTCCGGATCGGGGAGGATGTGACCCTCCAGCACGATCTCGGCCGAGGCCGGCACCGACAGCGTGCTGCCCAGCGCCTGGGTGGTCTCGGTGCGGCTTCCGCGCAGCAGGCCGGCGAACTGGTACTCGGAGAGACTGTCGGGCACCGGGGTGACTGCGCCCAGGATGGTGGCGGGGTCCGCCCCCAGCGCGACGGCGACCGGGAAGGGTTGGCCGGGGTGCGCGAGGCGGTGGTCGCGGAAATCTAGCGCCCCGCCGCGGTGGGCCAGCCAGCGCATGATCAGCTTGTTCGGACCGATCAGCTGCTGGCGGTAGATCCCCAGGTTCTGGCGCTTCTTGTGCGGACCGCGGGTGATGGTCAGGCCCCAGGTAATCAGGGGACCGGCGTCCCCGGGCCAGCAGGTCTGGATCGGCAGTCGTGCCAGATCCACGTCCGCGCCTTCCCAGACGACCTCTTGGCAGGCGGCCCCCCGGACCGAGCGGGGCGCCATGTCCCACAGCGCGCTCTTGAGCATCGCCACTTTGGACAGCGCATCCCGCAGGCCGCGCGGAGGCTCGGGCTCCTTCAGGCTGGCCAGGAGTTCGCCCACATCGCGAAGGGCCGCGGTTGAATCGGCGCCCATGCCCAAGGCGACCCGTTCCGCCGTGCCGAAGAGGTTTCCGAGCACGGGGATGCTGTGCTCGGTCGGTCGCTCAAACAGCAATGCCGGCCCGCCGGCCCGCAGGGCGCGATCGCACACCTCGGTCATCTCGAGTCGGGGCGATACGGGTTGAGTGACCCGTCGAAGCTGCCCTAAGTCCTCTAATTGACGCAAAAAGTCTCTTAGATCGCTGTATTGCACTTTTCCACCTGATTCACATTGATGCGCGGGCGGTTAGCAGGAATCTGAGGACTCACTCTCGGCCAGGCCCAGAGAAAGCCGCTAAACCATTGAAAAATAATGATAAACGCTGTTTTGTCCGAAGGGGCTGAGCGGACGAACGGCAGCTCTGAGGGCAAGTCATCTCTTGACCGGCGAGCGCCGATCCCTAAAATCCGTGATGCCTCGACGTTGAGGACTCCCGCTTGGTGCAGTGCACCGCGATCCGGACCGCCGGGTCTTGGGGCGGGATGCTGGGGACCGGGCCCCATTCAGCAAGTCGGGCACGACGCCCTTCCCGATTCGAGACCCCACCCCCGGACGCCTGTCCGGAGGCCGGGATTGAACAAGCCGCCGCGGGGACGCGTGGATCTCGCGGTTACGTACCAACCTGTGAAAGAAGGCGCAGTAGCCGGAACACCGGCGATGTAGCCGTTCGGCATAAGGAGGCCTACGTGTCGCACTCCACGGATTATGCGCTGAGCTTTCCCGCGGGCCGCCAGGCCGGCGCGTCGGAAGTCGCCCGTGACATCGGGCGGGGCGCCCTGTTTGTCGCCCGAGGGTTTGTGACCCTGGTCGGTTGTGTCACCTTGATTGCCGCCGCCTATGTTTTCGGTAGCGACGACGCTCGTGCTCGGATGCAGCAGGTCACGCCTCTGGCGGTGGCCGCGTGGCTGGGTGAGCGCGTCGCGGCCGCTGCGGAGGGGGGCGTGTCGGAAGCCTCGCCGGCTGCCGATGAGCGGACTCCCGCCCTTAGCGATCCGCAGCAGCGCAACGTCGCGGCCTATCTGGCGAGGCGCTACCGTGTCGCCGATGAGGCGGTGCAGCGCATCGTCGGCCACGCCTACGCGGTCGGCCGCGACAAGAAGGTGGATCCGCTGCTCATTCTGGCGGTCACCGCGATCGAGTCGAGCCTCAATCCGCTGGCGCAGAGTTCGATGGGCGCGCAGGGCTTGATGCAGGTGATGACCCGTGTGCACGCCGAGCGGTTCGAGCCCCACGGCGGCGAGGCCGCTGCGCTCGACCCCCTGGCGAACCTGGAGGTCGGCGCCGAGATTCTTCGCGAGCTGATTTCGCGCGGGGGCTCGGTCGAACGCGGCCTTCAGTTGTATGTGGGCGCAGGCAACCTGCCGGATGACGGAGGCTACGGGGCAAAGGTGCTCGCCGAGCGTCAGCGTCTGCAGTCGGCGGCCAAGTCTGCGGCGGTCGCCGGGGCCGGCCCGGCAAGGCCGGCTGCCGGCACGCCGACCGACCCCGCGGGCTAAGCGCCTCGGGGGCCCCTGCGCTCCGCCAGGAATCCGGCGACTCGCCGGACCGCCTCCTCGAGCTGCGGTTGCGAGGCCGCGTACGAGATTCGCACGTAGCGGGAGCCCGCGGCTCGACCGAAGTCCGCGCCGGGCACGATGCAAACACCGGTGGTTTCGAGCAGGTCGGCGGCGAACTGTGCGCTATCTGCGCTGACCCGCGAGACGTCTACATATACATAGAACGCGCCGTCCGGCGCCGCGGGGACCTGCAGGCCTAGTGCTTCGAGCGCGGGGACCAGATAGTCCCTGCGAGAGCGAAAGGCCTCACGGCGCGTCTCGAGCAAGCGGATCGTCTCGGGCTCGAAGCAGGCCAGAGCAGCGTGCTGCGCGATGGCCGATGGGCAGATGAAGAGGTTCTGGGCCAAGCGCTCCACGATCGGCACCAGCGGCGGCGGCAGCACCAGCCAGCCCAGCCTCCAGCCGGTCATGCAGAAATACTTCGAGAAGCTATTGACCACGACCGCCTGCGCTAGGGCTGCCGCGCTCCAGCGCGGCGCGGTACCGTAGCTCAAGCCGCCGTAAATTTCGTCAACGATCGCGAAACCGTCGCGATCGGTCGCCAAATCGACGAGCGCGCGAGTCTCTTCGCGTGTCAGCGATGTGCCGGTTGGATTGGCGGGCGAGGCAACGAGCAGGCCGCGCGTCGCGGAGGACCAGGCTGCGGCAGCCGCATCGGGCAGGAGTTGGAAGCGCGCCTGCGGGCCGCAGTTGACTAGCCGCGCGACGCCGTCGGCGGCGGCCACGAAGTGCCGGTTGCATGGATAGCCGGGGTCTGCCATGAGCACCTCGGCCGATGGATCCACGAGGGCCGCGCAGGCCAGAAGCAGGGCTCCCGAGGCCCCTGCCGTGACAACCACTCTCTCCGCGTCGACCTGCACCCCATACAACTGCTCGTAATGCCGGCCGATCGCGGCGCGTAGCGCGGGTAGCCCCAACGCGGGTGTGTAGCGCGTTCGCCCCGCTTGCAACGCGGCCTGCGCGGCCTGTACGACTGCGAGCGGCGTGCCCTGGTCGGGCTCGCCGATGCTCAGATGGATGATCGAGCGACCCTGGGCCTCGAGGGCGTCGGCCCGCTTGATGATCTCCATCACTTGGAACGGGGCGATCTGCTGGGTGCGCTGCGCCGGGATCATCGTGCCGATCGATCTTGAATTGATCCGGCATTCTAGCCGCTACGACGCGCCAGTTAGTGCCCGCTTACAAGGCGAGTCCGGGCAAAAAGAGGGCTCGTCACACGGTCACTTCCGAATTCGGCTGAGGAGGGAGGGAGGAGAGGCGCCGACTAAGGTGGTGCGACCGTGTTTGGTTGACGAGCCCGCACGACCCCACTCTATCCCCCGCC
>DAOTEJ010000001.1:123752-141569 GCA_035454085.1 Burkholderiaceae bacterium
CGCGGGGCCATAATGACCGCCGGCCCTCCATCCTGTCCCGCATGAGCACCGATCCCAAGTCCGCCCTGCGCCAGGCCGCGCTCGAGTACCACGAGTTTCCGCGGCCCGGAAAAATCGCGATCGCCCCGACCAAGCAGCTGACCAACCAGCGCGACCTCGCGCTGGCGTACTCGCCCGGCGTGGCGGCGGCGAGCGAGGAGATCGCAGCCGACCCGGCCACGGTGTTCCGCTACACCGCCCGCGGGAACCTGGTCGGCGTCGTCACCAATGGCACGGCCGTCCTCGGCCTGGGCGCCATCGGGCCCCTGGCGGCCAAGCCGGTCATGGAAGGCAAGGCGGTGCTGTTCAAGAAGTTTGCCGGCATCGATGTCTTCGATATCGAGATCGACGAGCGCGACCCCGACAAGCTCATCGAAATCATCGCGGCGCTCGAGCCCACCTTCGGCGGCATCAACCTCGAGGACATCAAGGCTCCCGAGTGCTTCGAGATCGAGCGCCGCCTGCGCGCTCGCATGAAGATTCCGGTCTTTCACGACGACCAGCACGGCACCGCGATCATCGTCGCGGCCGCCATGCTCAATGGCCTGAAGATCGTCGGCAAGTCCGCGGGCGAGATCAAGCTGGTGGTGAGCGGCGCGGGGGCTGCAGCGCTCGCCTGCCTGGACCTGCTGGTGGAAGTGGGACTCAAGCGCGAGAACATCTGGGTGACCGACATCGAAGGCGTGGTCTACGAGGGGCGCGAGAAGCTCATGGACCCCGAGAAGGCGCGCTACGCGCAGGTCACTGCCGCACGCACCCTGGCCGAGGTGATCGCGGACGCGGACGCGTTCCTGGGCCTGTCGGCCGGCAAGGTCCTCAAGTCCGAGCACGTGGCGAAGATGGCGGCGCGGCCGCTGATCTTCGCGCTCGCCAATCCCACGCCCGAGATCCTGCCCGAGGAAGTCAAGGCGGTGCGCGACGACGCGGTGATCGCCACGGGACGCAGCGACTATCCCAATCAGGTCAACAACGTCCTGTGCTTTCCTTTCATCTTCCGTGGCGCGCTCGACGTAGGAGCGACCACCATCACGCGCGAGATGGAGATCGCCGCGATTCACGCGATCGCGCGCCTTGCGCAGGAAGAAGCCAACGACCAGGTGGCCACGGCCTACGGGGGCGAGGCGCTGGCCTTCGGGGCCGAGTACCTCATCCCCAAGCCCTTCGACCCGCGCCTGATGATGCGCATCGCCCCCGCCGTGGCACAGGCGGCCATGGAAAGCGGCGTGGCGACCCGTCCGATCGACGACCTCGCGGTCTATCGCGAGACGCTCGCGCAGTTCGTCTATCACTCGGGCACTTTCATGAAGCCCATCTTCGCGGCCGCCAAGCGCGCCGCGATGGGAGGCGGCAAGTCGCGCATCGCCTTCGCCGCCGGCGAGGACGAGCGCGTGCTGCGTGCCGTGCAGGTGATCATCGACGAGCGCCTTGCGCGCCCGATCATCATCGGCCGGCCTGCGGTGATCGAGCGGCGCATCGAGCGCTTCGGCCTGAGGCTGGTGGCGGGCCAGGACTTCGAGCTCGTGAACCCCGAGTCGGACCCCCGCTACCGCGACTACTGGGAGAGCTATCACCGCATGACCGCGCGCAAGGGCGTGACCGAGTCCTACGCGAAGCTCGAGATGCGCCGTCGCCACACGCTGATCGGCGCCATGATGGTCGCCAAGGGCGATGCCGATGGCCTCATCTGCGGGCTGTTCGGCACCACCGACCTGCACCTTCACTACATCGATCAGGTGATCGGCCGGCGCGCCGGCGCCTCGGTCTACGGCGCCATGAACATCATGATGCTGCCCGACCGCCAGGTGGCCATGGTCGACACCCATGTCAACCTCGACCCCAGCGCCGAGGAGCTTGCCGAGATCACGCTGATGGCCGCCGAGCAGTTGCGCCACATCGGCATCGAGCCGCGCGTGGCGCTGCTGTCGCACTCCAACTTTGGTTCCAGCAACGCGGCGCGTGCCGCGAAGATGCGCCGCGTGCTCGAGCTGCTGCGCCAGCGTGCGCCCGAACTGATGGTCGACGGCGAAATGCACGCCGACTGCGCGCTCGACGCCGAGATCCGCGCCGCGGTGATGCCCTACTCGACCCTGCAGGGTGACGCCAACCTGCTGGTCTGCCCGGACCTCGACTCGGCCAACATCGGCTACAACCTGCTCAAGACCGCGGCCGGCAACAACATCGCCATTGGTCCCATCCTGCTGGGCGCGGCCGCGCCGGTGACCATCCTCACGCCAACCGCGACGGTGCGCCGCCTGGTCAACATGACCGCGCTCACCGTGCTCGAGGCCAACGCGCGGCGCTGAGATGCGCAAGGTGCCGGGCATACTGGGCCGCGCGCTCGCGGCAGGGCTGGTGCTGGCGGCGGTACTCGGCGCGCCCGCTGCCGCCGCGCGCGATGATCGGCCGCGCGGCCTAGTGGGCGAGGTGACCCTGGCGGAGCTGCCGCCCGAAGCGCGTCAGACCCTGGTGCTGATCCAGCGCGGCGGGCCCTACCCGTACCGCAAGGACGGCACCGTGTTCGGCAACCGCGAGCGCCACCTGCCGGCACAGCCGCGCGGCTACTACACCGAATACACGGTGGGCACGCCACGGGAGCGCGACCGCGGCGCGCGCCGCATCGTTGCGGGCCGCGGCCCGGCAGGTGACCCCGCCACCAGTGGCGAGTACTACTACACGGCGGATCACTATCGCAGCTTCCGCCGCATCCGGGAGTGAAAGCATGAACGCCGCCCGCTCCAGACCCACGCCGCTCGAGCTGCCTGCGCACTGCCTGCGCCGGCGTGGCCAGGTATCGGTCAGCGAGGTCAAAGCCTGGGCCGTCGCGCACGGCGAGCAGGCTGCCGAGATCGCGCTCGAGGACTGCGCGAGCCAGGACGCCGCGATGCGGGTCTTTGCCCGGGCTCTGCACCTGCCCAAGTGGTTCGGGGCGAACCTCGATGCGCTATACGACGCGCTCACCGATCTGCCCGGCGAAGCCGGCTGGACTCTGGTGGTTGGCGGCCTCACGCACGGGCGGCTGCCGGCCGCCACGCGCGAGGCCCTGCTCGAGGTGCTGCGCGACGCCTTGGACGACGCTGCCGGCCGCGGCCGCCCTTTCCGAGTGCTCTACGACTGACGCGAACTCAGCGCGGCAGCATGCGGCCGATGTCGGCCATTGCGGCATCCAGGCTCGAAGGCTCGGGCAGTCGGCCATCGGGACTCATGCGATCGATCGCTTGCGGCAGCACCTGGGCCAGCAGATCTCCGAAGCCGCCGCTTTCCATCCCGGCCTGGCGTGCCATGTCGTTCATGCGTTCCTGACCGAGGGCCTGGGACAACTGGTCCGCGGTGACCGGCAGGTTGTCGCCCTTGGAGATCCACGAATCAAGCTCGCGCCCCATGCCCGCGCCTTGCAACTGCTGCAAGAGCTGGTCAAGGCCGCCGCCGCCCTGGCTGCCGGCCTGGCCACCGCCGCCCAGCACCTGGGCGAGCACGGCCATCAGCGGATCGGCGCCCGCAGCGCGGCCGCCGCCGCCGCCGAGCACCTGGGACAGGATGGAACCAAGCAGATTCGACATGCGGACCTCCGTGTAGGGTTGAACGGGCAGGCCGCGACTTTAGCCCGACGCGCCCCAATCACCCGCCAATGCCTGACAGGCGGCCAGGGCCGCGAGTCCGGCCGTCTCGGTGCGCAGCACACGCGGGCCCAGCCTGAGCGCAGTGAAGCCGGCGGCGCGCGCCACGCCCAGCTCGTCGGGCGTGAAGCCTCCCTCGGGTCCGACCGCCAGGGCGAGCGCGTCGCCGGGCGCAGCGCTCAGACGAGCATCACTCGCGTCCGGGGCGAGCACGTAGCGGTGCCGGGCGGCGCTGGCTGCGCAGGCCGCGCGGAGATCGGCCTCGGCCAGGATCTCCGGGACACGGTTGCGGCCGCACTGGGCGCAGGCGGCCCGTGCGATGTCCCGCCAGTGCGCCAGGCGCCGCTCGAGGCGCTCGCCGCTCAGGCGCACCACGCTGCGCGCCGCGGGCACCAAGACAATGCGAGCCACCCCAAGCTCGGTGGCCTTCTCGACCACCCAGTCGAGCTTGTCGGCGGCGACGATCGCCTGGATCAGTGTCAGGTCCAGCCCCGACTCGCGCTCGACGCCGTGCCACTGCGTGATCCGCGCCCAGGCCCGAGGCCCCGCGATCTCGAGCGTGGCCTGCGCCTCGCCGCCCCGTCCGTTGAACAGCACCAGCGCGGAACCCGGCGCAAGCCTCAGCACGCGTAGCGCGTGATGCGCGACGCGCTCGGGCAGCGCCAGGTGCGCGCCCGGCTCGAGTGCCGCGTCGACGAAGAAGCGCGGTGTGCTCATCCTGCGCGGGCCACGGGCCGGGGAAGGCGCGGCACGGGGTGTCTGCCGGCGCCCAGGCTCAGGCGGCGCGCAGGTGCGGCACGCGCGGCGACGGCTGGTCCAGGGACTCGTCGACCAGTTGCGCCACGAAGGTCGGCAGCGCGAAGAGCGCGCCGTGCAGGCCCGCGTGGTAGTAACGCAAGTCGCCGATGGCGCGTTCGGCAAGGCGGTGCGCGATCGCCTCGGTGGTGTAGCTGCGCGGGTCGAGCGTGTCGCTCGCCACACCCAGGCACCACAACGACCCGTACAGGGGAATGAAGAGCGACATCACCGCCACTCTCGGGAACACGCGGCGCAACGCGGCGGCGTTCTTGCGCACCGTCTCGGGCGCGTACACCGGCGAGCCCAGGTGCAAGCTCAGGGCGCCGCCGGGCGCAAGGCGCTTCTGGCAGAGGCGGAAGAAGTCCTCGGTGTAGAGGTGAAACGCCGGCGTGTCGGGATCGGTGAGGTCGAGCACGATGAGGTCGAACAGTTCATCGCCGGTCTTGACGAACTCGTAGCCGTCGCCGATGCGCAACTCCAGGCGCGGGTCGTCGAGCGCGCCGCGGTGAATCGAGCCCAGGTGCTCGCGGGCGACCGCGATCACCGCCGGGTCGAGTTCGGCCATCACCACGCGCTCCACGCCCGGGTGCTTGAGGATCTCCTCGGTCGAGCCGCCGTCGCCGCCCCCGATCACCAGAACGCGGCGCGGGTCGGGGTGCGCGAGCAGCGCGGGGTGGGTCATGCACTCGTGATAGAAGAACTCGTCGCCCTCGCTGGTCATGAAGCGACCGTCCAGACGGAACAGCTTGCCGAACTGGGGGGTGTCGTAGACCTCGACGCGCTGAAACTGCGAATCGATCTCGGCGAGCTTGCGGCTCGCGGTGAAGCCGTAGCCGGCGCGCGGGTTGAGCCAGTCGAACACCAGTTGTTCCTGGGCCACCGCGCCGCCCGGCGCCGCGGCCACGGCCTGGGCCGCGACGGCATCCGTGTCGGCTGCCATGTCGCCGCGGGTGATCCGATGCACCACCTGGCTCTTGGGCCGGAACGCGAGCATCAGGGTGTCGAACACCTGCTGCGCCTTGGGCGAGTTGTCGTCGGTGAAGTTGCACACATAGACGTCGAGCGTCACGCCGCGACGCTCGGGCCAGGTGTGGATCGCCAGGTGCGACTCGGCCAGCAGGACGGTGCCGGTGATGCCGCCGGGCTGGCCGTTCCACTCCGGGAACACGTGGTACTTCTCGTCCACGATGGTCAACTGCGCGTCCAGCGTGGCCGATCGGCACAGCACCGACAGAGTATCGAGGTCGGTGAGCAGCGTGTCGGCGCACGCGCAGTCGAACAGGTCACCGGTGAGGTGTAGCCCTTGCATTTCGTCCCCCAGCAGGTCCGCCCCTATCGACCTGAATCGCGGCGGGCGCCGCAACCCCTTGGTTCGGGACCTGCTCGCGGGTGCGCGGCGAGCAAGTCGGTCTTTTGTCTGGTACCGGGGCCTCAGAGCCGCGTGCCGCGCCTTGTGCGTGACACTTCGGCCCGAATCAGCAGGGCCGACCGATACCTGTTTGTCCGAACCAGTATCTGTGGCAAGGGCCAGGATTCTACGGGACCGCCTCACGCAGCCGCAAAGTCGCGTTGTGGGATCGGCGCGGGTCGGGCTGACCGTAGTGCGTGGCGCGCGCCTGCAAGCCGCCGGGTTTCAGTTCGGAAGCTGCGGCGCAGGCAGCGCGCCTGACCTCCGCGCAGGCGGGTGCAAGGGGGCCTTTGCTACACTTCACTACTCATCTGCGCCGGCCTGCCGCGGCCTCGAAAGCGGCCTCACGGCGCCTCCAAACGCCGCCTTAGCGGCTCCGACACATGCCCTCTACCGTCTCGACCCGGACGATGGCCAACGCGATACGCGCGCTGGCCATGGATGCGGTGCAGAAAGCCAACTCCGGCCACCCCGGCATGCCCATGGGCATGGCGGAAGTCGCCGTGGCGCTCTGGTCCCGCCACCTGCGCCACAACCCCGCCGATCCGCGCTGGCCCGCGCGCGACCGCTTCGTGCTCAGCAACGGCCATGGCTCGATGCTGCAGTACGCGCTGCTGCACCTGTCGGGCTACGACCTGGCGATGCAGGAGCTGATCAATTTCCGGCAACTGCACAGCAAGACTCCGGGGCACCCCGAGGTCGCCGTCACTCCTGGTGTCGAGACCACCACCGGCCCGCTGGGCCAGGGTTTCGCCAACGCCGTGGGCATGGCGCTGGCCGAGAAGATGCTCGCGGCCGAGTTCAACCGCCCGGGCTTCTCTATCGTCGACCACCACACCTACGTCTTCGTGGGCGACGGCTGCCTGATGGAAGGCATCTCGCACGAGGCCGCCTCGCTGGCCGGCGTGTGGCAGCTCGACAAGCTGATCGCCATCTACGACGACAACGGCATCTCGATCGACGGCAAGGTCGAGCACTGGTTCGCCGACGACACGGCGCGCCGCTTCGAGTCCTACGGCTGGGCGGTGATCGGTCCGGTCGATGGTCACGACGTGGAGGCCATGGACGGCGCCATCGCCGCTGCCAAGGCCACGGGCAAGCCCGCCCTCGTGGTGGCGCGCACCGTGATCGGTCAGGGTTCTCCCAACCGCGCCGGCAGCGAGAAGGCCCACGGCGAGGCGCTGGGCGAGGCCGAGATCGCCGCCACGCGCGCGGCGATCGGCTGGGAGCACCCGCCCTTCGTGATTCCCGCCAACGTCTACGCGGCCTGGGATGCGCGCGCCAGCGGCGCGGCGCGCCAGGCCCAGTGGCAACAGCTCTTTGGTCAGTACGCGGAGCGTTACCCGCACGAGGCGGGCGAGTTCGAACGCCGCATGCGCGGTGACCTCCCGGCCCGCTGGGGCGACGCCGTGCTCGACGCGCTCGTCGCGGCTGCCGACAAGGAAGAAACCGTCGCCACCCGCAAGGCGAGCCAGCTCGCGCTCGACGCGCTCGCGCCCTGCCTGCCCGAACTCGTGGGCGGCTCGGCCGACCTCACGGGTTCCAACCTCACCAAGTGGAAGGGTGCGGCCCCCCTGCGCGCCGACGACATCGCCGGCCGCCACATCAACTTCGGGGTGCGCGAGTTCGGCATGGCCGCGATCGTCAACGGCATCGCGCTGCACGGCGGCTTCATCCCGTTTGGCGCGACCTTCCTGACCTTTGCCGACTATGCACGCAATGCGCTGCGCATGGCCGCGCTCATGAGGCAGCGCGCGATCTTCGTGTTCACCCACGACTCGATCGGCCTCGGCGAAGATGGCCCCACTCACCAGTCGGTCGAGCACGCGGCGAGCCTGCGGCTGATTCCCAACATGGACGTCTGGCGCCCCGCCGACACCTGCGAGACCCTGGTCGCCTGGGCCAGCGCCATCGAGCGCCGCAACGGCCCTTCGAGCCTGCTGTTCTCGCGCCAGGCAGTGCGCTTCATCGAGCGCGACGAGATCGACGCCGACGCCATCGCGCGCGGCGCCTACGTGATCAGCGAGGCCGCGGGCGGCCTCAAGCAGGCCAGCGCGGTGATCATCGCCACCGGCAGCGAAGTGCCGCTCGCCGTGGACGCGCAGGCCGCGCTGCTGGCGGCCGGCCTCCCGGTGCGGGTGGTGTCGATGCCCGCGACCACCGTGTTCGACCGTCAGGACGTGTCCTACAAGGCCAGCGTGCTGCCCGAGGGCTTGCCGCGCGTGGCGATCGAGGCCGGCGTGACCGACGGCTGGTGGAAGTACGTGCGCGGCACGGGCGCGGTGATCGGCGTCGACCGCTTCGGCGAGTCGGCGCCTGCCGGCGTGCTCTTCAGGGAATTCGGATTCACCATCGACAACGTGGTGGCAGTCGTCAATCAAGTGATCAGGGGGAAGGCGTAATGAGCATCAAGGTAGCGATCAACGGCTATGGCCGCATCGGCCGCAACATCCTGCGCGCGCACTACGAAGGCGGCAAGAAGCACGACATCCAGATCGTGGCGATCAACGACCTGGGCGATTCCAAGACCAACGCCCACCTCACCAAGTACGACACCGCCCACGGCAAGTTTCCCGGCACGGTGACGGTCGACGGCGACACCATGGTGGTCAACGGCGACCGCATCCGCGTGCTGGCCAACCGCAACCCGGCCGAGCTGCCCTGGGGCGAGCTGGGCGTGGACGTGGTGCTCGAGTGCACGGGCTTCTTCACCAGCAAGGAGAAGGCCTCCGCGCACCTCAAGGGCGGGGCCAAGAAGGTGATCATCAGCGCGCCCGGCGGCAAGGACGTCGACGCGACCATCGTCTATGGCGTCAATCACGGTGTGCTCAAGGGCAGCGACACGGTGATCTCCAACGCCAGTTGCACCACCAACTGCCTCGCGCCGCTGGTCAAGCCGCTGCACGAGAAGATCGGCGTGCTCAACGGCCTGATGACCACCATCCACGCCTACACCAACGACCAGGTCCTGACCGACGTCTACCACGAGGACCTGCGCCGCGCGCGCAGCGCCACGCAGAGCATGATCCCCACCAAGACCGGCGCCGCCGCCGCGGTGGGACTGGTGATGCCCGAGCTCAACGGCAAGCTCGACGGCTACGCCATGCGCGTGCCCACCATCAACGTGTCGATGGTCGATCTGTCGTTCATCGCCGCGCGCGACACCACGGTTGATGAGGTCAACGCCATCCTCAAGGCCGCCAGCGAGGGCGAACTCAAGGGCATCCTGGGCTACAACACCGAGCCGCTGGTGTCGATCGACTTCAACCACGACGCGCGCTCCTCGGTGTTCGACGCGAGCCTCACCAAGGTTTCGGGCCGGCTCGTCAAGGTCGGCTCCTGGTACGACAACGAGTGGGGCTTCTCGAACCGGATGCTCGACACCACCGTCGCGCTGATGGCCGCCAGGTAGCGCCGGTTGCCGTCACCGCGTGTGTCAGGGGCCGCCGCGGGCGGCCCCTTTTTCTTCCCGGGCCGCAGATCACCGGGCCGTCTGTCTGGCAAGCGTCACATTCGGTCAGCGCCTCTGCGGTCGCGGTTGCGGCGCCGTCGGCCGACGGGCACCATGGATGCCTGATTCGGGCTTTGAGGCAGGAGCAGTGATGCGCGGGTGGGTGATGCAGGTGGTGGTGGCCGGGCTCGCCGGGCTGGCGGGGCTGGCACAGGCCCAGTCCACGGCGGCGCGCAGCCTGCCGCGGGCCGAGCCCGTGGACCAGTTCATCGTGGGCTTCCGCGGCGAGGCCGCGGCCTCCGTTGAAGACCGCGTTGCCCGCCTGTCGCGCAAGTCCGCCGCGCCGCTCAGCCTGCAGCGCAGCATCGCAGGTCGACTGCACGTGCTGCGTGCTTCGCGCGCGCTGTCCGGCGCCGAGCTGGAAGCCACGCTCGCCCAGTTGCGGGCCGACGACGCGGTGTCCTGGGTGCAGCCCGACGCACGCAAGTTCGCGCTCGCCCTGCCCAACGACCCGCGCTATGCGGACCAGTGGTGGCTGCGCACGCCCGGCACGAGCGGCGCCTGGCCGGCCTCGATCAATGCCGAGGCGGCCTGGGACATCAGCACCGGCAGTCGCCGCGTGGTGGTGGCGGTGCTCGACACGGGCGTGCTCTTCGACCATCCGGATCTGAAGCGTGCCGCCGCGGGCGGCAAGCTGCTGCCGGGCTACGACTTCGTCTCGGACACGGCGATCTCGAACGACGCCGATGGCCGCGACACCGATCCCTCCGACCCGGGCGACTGGGTGAGCAGCGCCGACAAGCAGTCGCCGACCTTCACCAACTGCGACGTGGCCGACAGTTCCTGGCACGGCACGCACATTGCCGGCATCGTGGGCGGCCTGAGCAACAACAGCGAGGGCGTCGCCGGCATCGGCTGGAGCAACTGGGTGCTGCCGGTGCGCGTGCTGGGCAAGTGCAGCGGGCGCGACTCCGACATCCTCGCGGCCATGGCCTGGTCGGCCGGTCTGCCGGTCACCAACGGTGCGCCCGCGCCCGCCAACACCACGCCGGCAAGAGTCATCAACCTCAGCCTCGGCAGCCCGGGCACCTGCTCGCCGGCCTACCGCGACCTGATCGCGCAGCTGCGCGCCCGCGGCGTGTCGGTGTTCGCCGCCGCCGGCAACGACAGTGGCGCGGTGGTCGAACCCGCGAATTGCCCGGGCGCGATTGCCGTGGGCGGCGTGCGCCACGTGGGCACCAAGGTCGGCTACTCGGCGCATGGGCCGCAGGTGGCGATTGCCGCACCCGCTGGCAACTGCGGCCAGCTGACCGGGCCTTGCCTCTATCCGATCGTCTCGACCGACAACGCCGGCACGACCACGCCGGGCGCCATGACGTACGACGGCAAGCTCGGCACCAGCTTCTCCACGCCGATCGCTGCGGGCGTCGCGGGCCTGATGATCGCCGTCAACCCGCAGCTGCCGCCCGACAAGCTGCTCGAGCGGCTGCGCGCCGGCGCGCGTGCCTTCCCGGCGCCCGACGCCACGCTGCTGATGTGCAGCAGCCCGAGCTTCAGGCCCGACGCGAATGGCGACTGGCCCAACGATGGCCAGTGCAACTGCGACACGAGCTCCTGCGGCGCGGGCCTGCTCGACGCGCGCGGTGCGGTGCTGGCGGCGCTGGCGCCGATCGCTGCGATCGCGGCGACCACCCCGATCAACACCCCCACCGCGCCGATCACGCTCGACTCGCGCCTGAGCGTCGCGATCGCCGGCGCCAGCGTGGCCCGCATTCAGTGGGCCTTCGTCGGCGCCGCTCCGGCGGGCACCACGATCGCCGACCCCAACGCTGCGCAGACCACTCTGAGCTTCTCCGGCCCCGGTTCGGTCACGCTGCGTCTGACGGTCACCGACAGTGCGGGGCGCAGCGACACCCAGACCTGCGTGCTGAGTGTGGGCACCGCGGGCGCCGGCACGCAGTGCGCCGTCGGCCTGCCGCTCGAGATCCCGCCCCAGGTGGAGCCCAGCACGCCGCCGCCCGTGGCCTTGCCGCCAGTTTCCGGTGGTGGCGGAGGCGGCGGCAGCCTCCCCCTGTGGTTGCCGCTGCTGCTCGGCGCGGTGCTCTGGTTGCGGCGCCGCTAGCGGCGCGACCACGCCAGCGCGAGGCAGCCGCAGGCCAGCCCGACCAGCGCACCGGCAAGGTGCGCCGGGGCGACCGCAGGGGCTCCCAGCCAGGCCAGCGGCGCCGGCTCGAAGCGCCAGGCCTGCTCGAGCCCGAGCTTGACCAGCCCGCCCGCCAGCAGCAGCCCCGGCAGCCAGCGCGCGGCGCGCGCCGCGCGCGCCCACCACAACAGCACGCCCGCAAAGAACAGCCCGTGCAGCGCGCCCGACAGGCCGCGATACCACGCGACCTCGGGCCACAACACGGCGAGTGAGCCGGCCACTCCCAGCCCGGTGACGGCGAGCGTGGCCGCCTGCTCGCGTGCGCTCATCCAGGGCGCCAGCAGCGCGGCCACCAGGACGAGCGCGACCGCGTTCACCGCCCAGTGCAGCCACGACAAGTGCGCGAGGTGCCCGCTCAGGGCGCGCCAGGGTTCGTCACCGAGCCAGGCGCGCCGGTATTCCCAGGCGGGCGCCCAGCCCAGCCACTGCACGGCCGCGGCCAACAGGGCCAGGCCCAGCGCGAGCACGAGGGCCGCGCGAACAGAGCGGGCAGCAGGGGGGCGATCGGAAGCGAGAGCGGCCATGGGCAGGTTGGCGCGAGGCGCTGCTTCGTATAATGCGCCATCTCGCGCGGACGTCTGCGGGCTTGGCCCGCGTCCCGCCCCACCGTCTTCTCCTGTCCACTCCCATGCGCGTTCAGACCCTGCAAGCACTCGCCGATGCCGGCCAACTCGCCGGCAAGCGCGTCTTCATCCGCTCCGACCTCAACGTGCCGCAGGACGAGGCCGGTGCGATCACCGACGACACGCGCATCCGCGCCTCGGTCCCGGCGATCCGCCTCGCGCTGGATGCCGGTGCCGCGGTGATGGTCACCTCGCACCTCGGTCGTCCCACCGAGGGTGAGGTCAAGCCCGAGGACAGCCTCGCGCCAATTGCGGCGCGCCTGGCCGAACTGCTCGGCCGTCCCGTGCGCCTGGTGCAGAACTGGGTCGACGGCGTGGCCGTCGCCCCGGGCGAGGTGGTGCTGCTCGAGAACTGCCGCTGCAACCCGGGCGAGAAGAAGAACGACGAGGCGCTGGCGCGCAAGCTGGCGGCGCTGTGCGAGGTCTACGTGAACGACGCGTTCGGCACTGCGCACCGCGCCGAGGCGACCACCCACGGCATGGCCAGGTTCGCGCCGGTGGCCTGCGCCGGCCCGCTGCTCGCCGCCGAGATCGACGCGCTCGGCCGCGCCCTGGGCGATCCCAAGCGGCCCCTGGTGGCGATCGTGGCCGGCTCCAAGGTCTCGACCAAGCTCACCATCCTCGACAACCTGGCGCGCAAGGTGGACCGCCTGATCGTGGGCGGCGGCATCGCCAACACCTTCCTGCTCGCCGAGGGCTTCCCGATCGGCAAGTCGCTTGCCGAGCCGGACCTCGTGCCCGAGTGCAAGAAGGTCCTGGCCACGCTGGGCGAGAAGGGCGCGACCCTGCCCGTGCCGATCGACGTGGTGGTGGCCAAGGCCTTCTCGGTCGATGCGCCGCGCCGCATCTGCCGCTCCGACGACGTGCAGCCCGACGAGATGATCCTCGACATCGGCCCCTCGAGCACGCTGGCGCTGCAGCACCTGCTGCGCGAGGCGGGCACGATCATCTGGAACGGCCCGGTGGGCGTGTTCGAGATGACGCCCTTCGAGGAAGGCACCAAGCAGATGGCGCTGGTGATCGCCGAGGCCACCGCCAACGGGGCCTTCTCGATCGCCGGGGGCGGAGACACGCTCGCCGCCATTGCCAAGTACGACCTGGCCGACAAGGTCTCGTACATCTCGACGGGTGGCGGCGCTTTCCTCGAGTTCCTCGAAGGCAAGCCGCTGCCCGCGATTCAGGTGCTCGAACAGCGCGCCGCCTAGGCTGCGGCGCAGCGCGCGGCCGCGCTGCTCGGCCGTGCCGGGCGGCTGCCGCCCGGGGCGCGGCGGGCGACCCCGGGTCAGTCCTCGGGCACGATCTGCGTGACGTAGTCGACCAGGGCCTCGAGGACCTCGAGGCCGCGCTCGTCAGCGCCCTCGCTCAGCGTGTCGACCCGATCCTGCCAGGCAGCGAGCGCCAGCGTGCCGGGCGCGCCCTGGTGCAGGCGCGCCGCGCAGTGCGCGCGCCATTGCGCGGCCTCGTCGGCGTCCAGGGTCTGCGCAAAGTTGCGCGCTCGGTAGCGGAACAGGAGCTCGGGCAGGCGCGCGTCGTCGAAGTGCACGCGCCCGGCGTGCACGCGCGCGGCCAGTGCCTCGGGCGTCAGTGCCCGCAACTCGTCCAGGCGGCGCCGGTCGGGGTCGCGAACCAGGCCGTCGTAGAGCGCCGTGTCCACGTCCTCGCGCTCGCGCTCGCCGGGCCGCGCATAGACCTCGGCCCAGGGCGCCGCGAGCTCCGCCGCATGGCGCGCGGCACGGCTGGCGTGCTCGCGCACCGCGCCGAGGTCCAGTCCCCAGTGCGCGGCGCGCTCCTCGCTCAGCGTCTCGAGCTTGCCGATCACCACCGGCGCGCGGTTCAGGTGCACCGTCTTCACTGGCACCCGGGTCTGACCCTCGGCTAGTTCGTCCTGGCGCACGAACAGCCGCGCGCGGATCGCCTCGGGGTCGAGGTCGAGCAGCTCGGACGGATCGTGGGCGAGGTCCCAGACGATGAGCTCGTTGCGATTGGTCGGGTGCGGCGCGAGCGGCCACACCGCCGCCATGAACCCGCGCTGCGCACCGTACATGCCCGAGATGTGCAGGAACGGCCGGCCGGAGCCGATCTGGTCGAGCACCGCGTCCTTGCGTCGCAGACCCAGGCAGAACTCGTAGAGCCGGGGCTGGCGCGCGCGCAGCAGGCGGGCGAGCGCCAGCGTGGCGCGCACGTCGGACAGCGCGTCGTGCGCGGCATCGTGTGCCAGGCCGTTGGCGGCGGCCAGGGCCTCGAGCCGGAAGCTCGGCCGGCCCTCGAGCAGCGGCCACTCGATCCCCTCGGGTCGCAGCGCCCAGGCGCAGCGCACGGGGTCGAGCAGGTCCCAGCGGGCGCAGCCGTTGGCCCATTCGCGCCCATAGGGCTCGATCAGATTGCGCCAGAAGAGGTGACGACTCACCTCGTCGTCGAAGCGGATGCTGTTGTAGCCCACGCCCGTGGTGCCCGGCCGCGCGAGTTCGGCGTGCACTGCCTGCGCGAAGGCGTGCTCGGCCAGTCCCTGGTCCAGGCATCGCTGCGGGGTGATGCCGGTGATCAGGCAACTGTCGGGGTCGGGCAGGAAGTCCGGCGCCGGGGCGCAGTAGTGCATCACCGGCGCCTCGATCTCGTTGAGCTGCGCGTCGGTGCGCACCCCCGCGAACTGCGCCGGCCGGCAGCGGCGCGCGTCGGCGCCGAAGGTCTCGTAGTCGTGCCAGAAAAAGCTCGCGTCGGCCATGCGGCACGATAGCGCAGGCGCGGGCGTCGCCCCGCCTGGGCACGGCGCACGCCGGGCGATCACGCAGGGCGCATCGGACCCGCGGGCTTGCCCCGACCCGCGGCCCGCGTAAAGCCCTTAGGATGGCGGCAGGCCCTCCCGACCCGGAACTCCCATGCCCCGCAGCACCAAGATCGTCGCCACTCTCGGACCCGCCTCGAGCGATCCGCTCATCCTGCAGCGCATGCTGGCGGCGGGCGTGGACGTGGTGCGCTTCAACTTCTCGCACGGCACGGCGGCGGACCACCTCGCGCGCGCCAAGGCAGTGCGCGAGGCGGCCCGGGCCGTGGGCCGCGAGGTGGCGATCATGGCCGACCTGCAGGGGCCCAAGATCCGCGTGGGCAAGTTCGAAGGAGGCAAGGCGGTGCTCGCGCCCGGCAGCCGCTTCGTGCTCGATGCGGCCTGCGAACTCGGCAACGCCGAGCGCGCGGGGCTGGACTACAAGGACCTGCCGCGCGACGTGAAGCCGGGTGACGTGCTGCTGCTGGCCGACGGCCTGCTGGTGCTCGACGTGGAGCGCGTGGCGGGCAGCGCGATTCACACCATGGTGCGCATCGGCGGGGAGCTCAGCAACAACAAGGGCATCAACAAGCAGGGCGGGGGCTTGTCGGCCCCGGCGCTCACCGCCAAGGACGTGCGCGACATCGACACCGCCATGGAGTGCGGTGCCGACTACATCGCGGTGAGCTTCGTGAAGAACCGCACCGACGTCGAGATGGCGCGGCAGCTGGCCGGCATCGCGGGCGACCGCCACGGACTGCGGCCGCTGATCATCAGCAAGATCGAGCGCGCCGAGGCCACCGGGCGCCTGGCCGAGATCCTCGACGCCTCGGACGGCATCATGGTGGCGCGCGGCGACCTGGCCGTGGAGATCGGCAACGCCGCGGTGCCCGCGCTGCAGAAGCGCCTGATCAAGATGGCGCGTGCGGCCAACAAGCTCACCATCACCGCCACGCAGATGATGGAGTCGATGATCGTCAATGCCGTGCCCACCCGCGCCGAGGTGAGCGACGTGGCCAACGCCGTGCTCGACGGCACCGACGCGGTGATGCTTTCGGCCGAGACCGCCGCGGGCAAGTACCCGGTCGAGACCGTCGAGGCGATGGCGGCGATCGTCACCGAGGCCGACCGCTCCGAGTCCGTCGAGCTCGACACCCAGTTCCTCAACCAGACCTTTGCGCGGGTCGACCAGTCGATCGCCTACGGGGCACTGTTCACCGCCTACCACCTGCGCTGCAAGGCCATCGTCGCGCTTACCGAGTCGGGCTCGACCGCGCTGTGGATGAGCCGCCACGACGTGGACATCCCGATCTACGCGCTCACTCCCAGCCTGGCCACGCAGCGCCGCCTGGCGCTCTACCGCAACGTGCGCCCGCTGCACTTCGAGCCGCTCGCCGATCGCGACCGTGCGCTGGCTGCCGCCGAGGACCTGCTGCTGCGTCAGGGCGTGGTGACGCGCGACGACCTGATCGTGGTCACCGTGGGCGAGCCCATGGGGCAGGCCGGGGGCACCAACACCCTCAAGATCGTGCGCGTGGGCTAGCCATGGCGGGCGGGCCGGACAAAGAGCGCGGGTGCCTCGGGCGGAAGGGACGCCGGCGGTGCGGCTAGGGCTGCTCTTCGACCACGACTACGATGCGCGCGCCCACGCGCGCATCGGTCATGCCGACGGCCTGCAGTTCGCGCGTGCGGGCTTCGATCTGTTTTCCTTCCCCAGCAATGCGGCGCTGGTCGGCTTCGATCTCGAGCGCTTCGCGCACAGACAGGCCGGGCGCGCGCGCCGCGAGGGCTGGGCGGGTGTCGTGTCGCACGACGAGCAGTTCGGTGCGCTGGCCGCCGCGCTGGTGGCCGAGCGCGCCGGCCTGCCGGGCGCCGCACCGCGCGCCATCGTGATGTGCCAGCACAAGCTCGCCATGCGGCGCCTGCTCGACGAGGTCTGCCCCGAGGCCAACGTGGGCTACGAGCCGCTCGCCTGCGGCTACGGCGATCCGATCCCCGAGGGCCTGGCCTACCCGCGCTTCGTCAAGCCGGTGAAGGCAGCGTTCTCGGTGCTGGCGCGCGCCGTGCCCGACCGCGCCAGCCTGCAGGCGCACACGCGTTTCGGGCGGCGCGAGCTGTGGGTGATCCGTCATCTGGTCGAGCCCTTCGAGCGCGTCGCGCGGCGCCTGGTGCCCGAGGCCGGCACGGCGCACCGGATGCTGCTCGAGGAGGTCGTGCACGCGCCGCAGTACAACCTCGACGGCTTCGTTCACGAGGGGAAGTTGCACGTGCTGGGGGTGGTCGACGCGCTCATGTATCCGGGCACGCAGGCCTTCCAGCGCTGGGAGTTCCCCTCGCGCCTGCCCGCCGCGGTGATCGAGCGTGCCGGCGCCGTGGCCGCGCGCTTCCTCGCGGCGGCAGGCTATCGCCAGGGCTTCTTCAACATGGAGTTCTTCCACGATCCGGCGAGCGACCGGCTCGCGGTGATCGAGTTCAACCCGCGTCTGGCCTCGCAGTTCGGGGACTTCTACCGCCAGGTCCTGGGAGTCGATCCGCATCGCATGGCGATCGCCCTGGCTACCGGCGCCGATCCCTGGTCCGTGCCGCGCGTGGCGCCCGCGGCGCGCGTGGCCGCGAGCCTGGTGTGGCGCGCCTTCGATCCTGATGCGGTGCCCGCGATGCCCGGCGCCCGCCGCCAGGCGCGGCTTACCGCGGCGCTGCCGGGCGCGGCGCTGCATCTGTACCCGCACCGCGGCCGTGCGCTGGCGCGCGACTTCAAGTGGATGGGCAACACGCGCTACGGCGTGCTCAACCTCGGCGCGCCCGACGCCGCCACCCTGAGCCGCGACGCCGCTCTCGCGGCGCGCCTGCTGGGCTGGCCGAACGCTCCCTATGCCGGGGCGGCAGGCGAGCGCGCCGCCCGCAACGCGGACTTCACGCC
>DAOTEJ010000002.1:0-11610 GCA_035454085.1 Burkholderiaceae bacterium
CCCGCACCAGATGCCCACACCTATCGGCTCTCTGTTGACCATGTTTTTAAAGAACGCGCTGCCGCACCGCAAAACGCCGCGAGCAGCGAAGAAGCGGAATTATGAGTCCTCTACCGGGGACCGTCAAGTCAGGCGACTGCCGGGAAGCTAGAGCCCTGCCGCCCGCTGCGCTAAGTGCTTGACGCAGCTAGAGTTTCGGCAGCCTCGATCGAAAACCCTAGCCCAGAGAGGCCGGCTCGATCTAGGCCCCGGGAGCCCTGGCCGTCGGCGGTTTGCCGCCCGCGCGGACCGACGCCCGCGCGCCGGACGCCGCTCTATGTGTCTGCAGGGAGCAGCCTTTCAGAGCGCGCAGTGCGTCTTGCTCCCTAGCACTACAGGCGCGGGGTGCCCCAGGCGATGCCTAGCGGTGTGTGAAGCGCGGTGCCCGCTTCTCGACGAACGCAGCCATGCCTTCCTTCTGGTCCTCGGTCGCGAACAGGGAATGGAAGAGTCGACGCTCGAAGAGCAGCCCTTCGGCCAGCGTGCTCTCGTACGAGCGATTCACCGCCTCCTTGGCCATCATCACCGCCGGCGACGAGAAGCCGGCAATCGCGCCCGCGACCTCGAGCGACGCGGTTACGAGCGATTCGGCCGGCACCACGCGCGCCACCAGTCCGGCGGCCTCCGCCTCGACCGCGTCCATCGGGCGGCCCGTGAGGATCAGGTCCATCGCCTTGGCCTTGCCGACCGCACGAGTCAAGCGCTGCGTGCCCCCAGCGCCAGGAATGATGCCGAGCTTGATCTCGGGCTGGCCGAACTTCGCCGAATCCGCCGCGATGATCATGTCGCACATCATCGCCAGTTCGCAGCCGCCGCCCAGCGCGTAGCCGCTGACCGCGGCGATCACCGGCTTGCGTACGCGCCGCAGAGCTTCCCAGTTGCGAGTGATGTACTCGGACTTGTAGACGTCCATGTAGGACCAGTCCTTCATCGCGCCGATGTCCGCACCGGCCGCGAACGCGCGTTCGCTGCCCGTGACCACCATGGCGCCGATCGCCTCGTCGGCATCGAACGCAAGAAGCGCCGCGCCGAGTTCATCCATCAACTGATCGTTGAGCGCGTTGAGGGCCTTGGGTCGGTTCAGCCGCACGAGGCCGACGCGGCCATGCGTCTCGACAACAATGTTCTCGTAGGTCACCGCTGCCTCCCATGCTGAAGGAAGCCTGCAGTGTATCCAGCCGCGCAGCGACAACTCAGGCGTCGGAACCGTCGCGCTGCAGGTACGACAGGATGGTGTTCGCCGCCAGGGGGCGCGCGTAGTAGTAGCCCTGGGCCAGTTCGCAGCCGGCCTCGAGAAGGAACTCGGCTTGCTCGGCGCGTTCCACTCCCTCGGCCACGATGCGCAACTTGAAGTGCTGCGCAACGGCGACGATGGAGCGCACGATCGCCTGGCTGTCCGGGTCGCTCGGCAGGCCGCGAACGAAGGACTGGTCGATCTTGATCGCCTGCACCGGCATGCGGCGCAGGTAGCCCAGCATCGAGTAGCCGGTGCCGAAGTCGTCCAGCACCAGCCCCACCCCTGCGCCCGACAGTTCGGCGATCACATCGTTGTTGATTTCGCCTTCGCTCACCAGCGTGCGCTCGGTGATCTCCAGCACCAGCAGGTGAGGCTCGACCCCGTGGCGCGCGAGTGCGCTGCGCACCAGCAGAGGCAGGCTGGTCGATCCCAGCTCCCGACCGGCCACGTTCACCGACACCGGAATGTCGAAGCCGGGGAAGGACTCGCGCCAGCGTGCAATCTGCCCGCACGCCTCGTTGACCACCCAGCGCGTGATGCGCTCCGACAGGCCGCTGAGTTCCGCCACTCCGATGAAGCGGTCGGGCGTCAGAAGCCCGTGCACCGGGTGCCGCCAGCGGATCAGCGCCTCCAGGCCGACCACGCGGCCCGACGCGATCTCGACGTGAGGCTGGTACTCGCAGAAGAACTGCGGCGTGTCCTCCTGGATGGCCTTCGACAGTTCGATGCCCAGCCGCACCTCGCGCGCCGCGCGCTCGAAACGCACCGGGTTGAAGAAGCTGAACTGGTTACGGCCATCACGCTTGGCCTGGTACATCGCTGCATCCGCGTTCTTGAGCAGGGTGCTCATGTCGCGACCGTGCTCCGGAAAGAGCGCGACCCCGATCGAAGCGGAGACCTGTGTATCGATGTTCGGCACAAGATCGGTGCGGTTGAGCGCTGCCGCGATCCGGCCCGCCAGATGCGCCAGCTCCTGGCGGTGCCGGAACTCTCCGGTCATCACCACGAACTCGTCGCCGCCCAACCGTGCCACCACGCCTGTGCTGCCCACCGTCTCGCGCAGCACCTGCGCGGCCGAGCGGATCAGGGCGTCGCCCACCAGGTGGCCCAGCGTGTCGTTCACGTCCTTGAAGCGGTCGAGGTCGATCAGCAGCACCGCCAGCCGGCGGTGACCCGACTCGGCCGCCGAGATGCGCTCGCGCAGGGTCTCGCGCAGCAGGTTGCGGTTGGGCAGGCCGGTGAGCGAGTCGTACCAGGCCAGGCGCTCGATCCGGCCCTCGGCCTCGCGGCGCTGCGCCGCCTCGATCGCCAGAGCCACCAGCAGCGCGGCCGTGTTCACCGCGCTGATCTCGTCCTCATCCCACTGGCGGGGCGCATCGTGGTGCACGCTCACCACGCCGCGCACCGTGCCCTCGACCAGCACGGGCACGTCGAGCATGGCTTGCACGCGCGACCAGGTCGGGTCGATCTGGAATGGCTCGGCCATGGCATCGACGCGCGCGTCCTCGACGATCACCGATCCACGCCCCAGCAGGCGCCCCACGTAGGCCGGGAAAGTCTCGATGCCGATCTCCACGCCCACCCATTCGCCCAGAAAACGCTCGCCGCGCTGCTCGTACATCGCCTCGCAGGCCAGCGCGCGCTGGTCGGGCGTCAGACGCCAGAAACTCGCCGAGGCCGCGCCCAGCATGGCGGTCAGGCTGCGCAGCACGCGCGACAAAGCCTGCGAGAAGTCCGCCTTGGGCTGGATCGCCAGTTCGAGCAGTTGCTCGCGAAAGTGCAGGCGCCGCGACTCGCTCTGCTGCTCCCGTTGGCGCCGGTTCTGCACCGGCGTGACGTCGAGCAGCGTGAGCACGAGCCCGCGCAGTTGCGGGTCCTCCAGACAATTGCTCAGCCGGCCCTCCACCAGCTTGGAGCCGCCCGCACTGGCGCGCAGCCGCCACTTGACCGGCCGCTCCGCGCCCGGCTGGGCCGTCACCTCTTCGCAGACCGCCCGAAACTGTGCGCGCTCGTTCTCGTCGAGCACGAAATCGAAAGGCGCGCCTGCCAGATCGGCCAGCGACTCGCCGCACAGGCGCTCAAGCGCCGGCGTGGCGTGAACCACGCGCCGCTCCGGGTTGAGCACCACCACGATCTCGCCGCCCAGCAAGGCCAGTCGTGCAAGGAAGGCATCGCGCCGCCGCAGTCGCCGCGCTTCCTCGCGCAGGCCGCCGGCTTCGGCCACGGTGACCACCGCGGTGCCGTCCTGATCCACCTCGAAGCGTCCGGCGGACACCAGCAGACTGCGGCGCGCCCCGCTGCGCAAGGGCACGCGCGTCTCGAGGCGGATGCCACCTGGCCGTCCTGCGGCAGCCCACAGCGCCCCCCAGCGGCGCCCGAAGGCGCGCAGCCCCTCGTAGCCCAGAAACTCCGACAGGCTGCGCCCGATCAGAGCCTCGGCCGGCACCGAGAACATCCCCGCCGCCGCCACGTTGGCCGCCAGCACCAGCCCGCTCGCGTTCACGCAGAAGGCAGGCTGCGCGAGGTACTCGAACGCCCCCATGCGCAGGGTGCGCTCAACGGCCGACTGACGAAGCGGAATGACGGTGGAGGCCACGGGGCTCCTGGACGACGACGATCTCGCTAGCTTCCTCGCGAAAGCTCGAGTGTGCGGCATTCTGTCACGCACTTGCCCGCACTGTAGTCCGTCGGGAGCGGCACTTCGCGTGCCAAAGCGGACGCCTGTTGCCGCTGCGCCTCACCCCTAAGCGGTGTTCGGGGTCCCGCAGCCGCCCGCCATGTCGGCTGGCTTGACAGTGCTCGGGCAGCCCGGGGGCCATTGACGCAGCGCATCAGAATGCAACTCAGGCCAAGTTTGCGCACGCACTCCGCCACGCCGTGCGCACCCGCTGTACGCTGCGCGCCTCGGACTTCGCCAACCGCGCACGCCCCGGCCACGCCGCCTCAGCATGTCGTCGATCATCGAACAGCGCATAGCAACGCTGCTTGGCAACTTGGGACTGTTGCCCTTCGTCGCGCTCGCCACCGCGGTGTGGATGCCGTGGGAGTCCTGGCAACTCGCCAAGCTGCAGGCAGCGCTGGTCGCCTATGCAGCCGTCATCCTGTCTTTCCTCGGCGCGGTGCACTGGGGCCTGGTAATGGCCACGCCGAACCTCGAGCGCACCCAGGCGTGGAACGCGCTGCTGTGGGGCGTCATGCCTGCGCTGCTCGGCTGGCTGGCCCTGCTCATGCTCATGCTCGGCGTGCCCGCGTGGGTGGTGCTGGGTTTCCTGGTTGGCGACCTCTGGCTCGCGCGTCTGGTCGACGGCAGCCTCATGCCCATGTACGCCGCGCCAGCGCACTGGTACCTCGGGCTGCGCACGCGGCTGACGGTGATCGCCACCCTCGCGCTCGGCGCGGCTGCGGTCGCGGCTGCGCGCTAGTCTGCGGCCTGCGCGCGCCGGGGCAGCCTGGCGTGCCTCTCGCTTCCACTTCATGAAGGTCCGCGCATGTTCCAGGCCATTCAACTCAGCAAGACCGACGACCAGTTCCGCGCCAGCATCGTGAGCCTCGATACCGCGGCCCTCGAGGCCGCGACACCCGGCGCCGAGGTGCACGTCGCCGTCGAGTGGTCCACGCTCAACTACAAGGACGCTCTGGCGCTCACCAACCGCTCGCCGGTGGTGCGCACCTGGCCCATGGTTCCCGGCATCGACGCCGCGGGCACGGTGATCAAGAGCAGCGATCCCCGCTGGGAGCCGGGCGATCGCGTGGTGCTCAACGGCTGGGGCACGGGCGAGACCGCCTGGGGCGGCCTGGCCGGCGAGGCCCGCTACAAGGCCGACTGGCTGGTGCCGCTGCCTCCCACCCTCAGCACCCGGCAGGCCATGGCGATCGGCACCGCCGGCTACACCGCCGCACTGTGCGTGCTGGCGCTCGCCGATCACGGCGTCACGCCGGATCAGGGCGAGATCCTCGTCACCGGCGCCGCCGGCGGCGTGGGCTCGGTCGCCGTGGCCCTGCTCGCCGCGCGCGGCTACAAGGTGGCCGCCAGCACAGGCCGGCCCGGCGAGGCCGAGTACCTCAAGGCGCTGGGTGCGGCAGAAGTGATCGATCGCGCCACTCTGTCTGCTCCCGGCAAGCCGCTGCAGAAGGAGCGCTGGGCCGGCGCGATCGACAGCGTGGGCTCGGTCACGCTTGCCAACGCCTGCGCGCAGACGCGCTACGGCGGCGTGGTGGCGGCGTGCGGCCTGGCCGGCGGCCTGGACTTCCCGTCCACCGTCGCGCCCTTCATCCTGCGTGGCGTGACGCTCGCGGGCATCGACTCCGTGATGTGCCCCATGCCGCGGCGCCAGCGCGCCTGGGCGCTGCTCGCGGCCGACCTCGATCGCGCCCGCCTGGCAAGCCTCACTCAGGAGATCGGCCTCACCGAGGCCATCGACGCCGCGCCGCGAATCCTGGCGGGCCAGGTCCGGGGACGGCTGGTGGTCGACGTCAAGCGTTGAACCCGCGCACTTGGCGAGGGGCGGGCGCCGCCGCTCGCTCGCCGCCCCAAGTGTCCTGGCACTCTGGCGGGCTGAGAAGCGCCATGCCCCGGGCTGACGCCGCGCCGATGCTCTGGCAGACTCGCCGCGCAACGTTCGCCCCTGCCTCGAAAGGAAGCCGCCCATGAAGTTCACGTTCAAGTCCGCCCTTGCCACTCTGCTGCTGACCGCGATGGCCGGCAGCGTGCTGGCGCAGACCCGCGCCGAGTGCGAGAAGGACTATCGCCCGCAGGTGGGCCAGGCCGGCAAGGATGTGGTGTGGGTTCCCACGCCCGACGAGATCGTGGCGCGCATGCTCGGCATGGCCAAGGTCACGCCGCAGGACTACGTGGTGGACCTCGGCGCGGGTGACGGCAAGATCGCGATCGCCGCCGGCAAGCTGGGCGCCACCGCGCTGGGCATCGAATACAACGCCGACATGGCCAAGCTCGCGCAGTGCCTGGTCAAGGCCGACAAGGTGGGCGACAAGGTCAAGATCATCCAGGGCGACATCTTCAAGGAGGACTTTTCCAAGGCCACGGTGGTGACCATGTACCTCCTGCCCGAGCTCAACCTGCGCCTGCGCCCGACCATCCTGGCCATGAAGCCGGGCACGCGCGTGACCTCGCACCAGTTCACCATGGGCGACTGGGAACCCGACCAGACCGCCGAGGCCGACTACCGCACCGCCTACCTGTGGATCGTGCCCGCGCAAGTGGCCGGTACCTGGAGCTTCCGCGACGCCGGCGGCAAGGGCCTGTTCACCGCGAACCTCGCGCAGAAGTACCAGAAGATCTCCGGCGACGTCACCCAGGGCAGCGCCAAGCAGCCGCTGGTGGGCGCCAGCCTGCGCGGCGAGGAGATGCGCTTTGCGTTCAACGACGAAAAGGGCGTGACCCGCACCCTGCAAGGCACGGTCAAGGGCAACGAGTTCACCGGCAACCTGCGCGCGCCCGACGGCACCGAGACGCGCGTGGCCGGCACGCGCAAGCCCTAGGGCGCGCACCGCATTCCTCCACGCCCCGCCGTCGGCGGGGCTTTTTTCAGGCGCACCCATGAGCTCGGCCAAGGAAACGGCGGCACCGCGACCCGCGCTGTCGGTATTCGACGCGGTGATGATCACCACCGGCATCGTGATCGGGGCCGGCATCTTCAAGACGCCCTCCATGGTCGCGGGAGTGACCGGCTCGGTCGAGTGGATGTTGATCGCTTGGGTGCTGGGTGGCGTGCTGTCGCTGGTCGGCGCCCTGTGTTACGCCGAACTCGCCACCACCTTCCCCAGCGCGGGCGGCGACTACCACTTCCTGACCCGTGCCTACGGCCGCAACCTCAGCTTCTTCTTCGCCTGGGCGCGGGTCACGGTGATCACCGCCGGCTCGATCGCCCTGCTGGGCTTCGTGTTCGGCGACTACATGAGCCGCGTGCTGCCGTTGGGGCCGCACTCATCGGCGGTGTGGGCCGCCGGCCTGATCGTGCTGCTCACCGCGCTCAACCTCGCCGGCCTCAAGGAGTCGGCGGGGCTGCAGAACCTCATGACCGTGTTGCTGGTCTGCGGGGTAGTGACGGTGGGCGCGGTGGGCTTCGCGCAGCCCCAGGTGGCGGCGGCCTCCATCGTGCCGGCGGCGGGCAGCGGCCTGCCGGCCATGTTCGGCCTGGCCATGGTCTTCGTGCTGCTCACTTACGGCGGGTGGAACGAGGCGGCCTACGTCTCGGCCGAGATCCGCGGCAGCCGCCGCGCCATCGTCTGGGCGCTGGTGGCCGCGCTGGCCCTGATCGCGCTGGTGTACCTGGTGTTCGTGCTGGGCGCCTTCAACGCCCTCGGGCTGGAGGGCATGAAGACCAGCAAGGCGGTGGGCGCCGAGGTCATGCAGCGAGCCTTCGGCGAGCGCGGCGAGGTGGTGCTGAGCCTGATCGTGGCACTGGCCACGCTCACCTCGATCAACGCCACCATGCTGGTGGGCGCGCGCACCAACTACGCCCTGGGGCGCGACTGGCCCGCACTGGCCTTCATGAGCGGCTGGAACGCGGCGCGCGGCGTGCCGGTGCGCGCCTTCCTGGTGCAGGCCGTGCTGTCGCTCGGGCTGGTGGCCTTCGGCGCGTTTCAGAAGGACGGTTTCTCCGCGATGGTCGAGTTCACCGCGCCGGTGTTCTGGTTCTTCTTCATGCTCACCGGGGTGGCGCTGTTCGTGCTGCGATTCCGGGAGCCGCACGTGGCGCGCCCCTTCAAGGTGCCGGGCTACCCCATCCTGCCCATCGTATTCGTGCTCACCTGCGGCTATCTCTTCTACTCGAGCGTGACCTACGCGCAGTCGCAGCAGGCGGTGCACGTGGCCCTGGGCGTGATGGCCGCGGGCGCGGTGGCGTGGATCCTGATGCGCTTGCTCGGCCGCGCCGAATAGGGTCCCTGAGTGCCGGCCGCTGGGCCGGCTCTCTTGCCGCCGGCCCAGCCACTCGCCTATTGCGCCCTCGCGCACGCTTGGCGGGTGGTGCCACCGCCACTCAGCGTCTGGCTCTGCCCGCCGCGCGGCCATCAGGGCGCGCGCGCGTTACGGCAACGCTGCCCACCCCGGGCGGTGCGCGCGACGAATCCGGGCACACTGCGTCACATCGACCGCCCCGAGGATCTCAAGTGAAGCGCTCCGCCTCCCGCACACCCGCCCAGGCCGTCACCCAAGCCTTCACGCGCAACGTCTCGCGCAGCCTCTCGCGCAACGCCCGCCGCCCAGCGAGCCCACTGGCGGCATGGACCCCACTCGGCTCGGGCGCGGCCTGGTCGCACTGGTGGAGCGCAGCGCTGCAGTGGCAGCAGATCGCCATGCAGGCGCCCTGGGTGATCTGGAGCCGCACCAGCCTGCTCTCGGACCCGCGCCGCGCGGGCACCGCGCGTGGCCAGCGCGAGGCGCGCCGCATGGTGAGCGAGAAGCACGACGCGGCACTGCAGGCCTGGGCCGCGATGGGCCGCGCCTGGATGGCGCCCGGGCTCGCCAACCCCAGCCTGCGCGCCGCGCGCGCCACTCAGGCCGCGCTCAAGCCGGTGCGCCAGCGGGTCTCGGCCAACGCCAAGCGCCTCGCCGGCGCGCGCTGAGTCCCTCCGGCCTCGCCCGCGCGGGCGCCGCACCACGCAGCGCGCCAGTGCCGCGGCTTCGCGCCATGCGCTCGTCCCGCCCGGCTACCCGCGAGCGGGCTCGCTAGACTCGCGGCCCTCCCCGCCTATGGGGCCCGCGCGCGGGCCGCACGCCATGAAACTGCACTACGCCATCCGCCCGGCGAACGCTGGCGCGCACCTCTTCCACGTCACCGTCACCGTCGGGCGTCCCTCGGCCGAGGGTCAGCTCTTCATGTTGCCGGCCTGGATCCCGGGCAGCTACATGATCCGCGAGTTCGCGCGCAACATCGTGCAGGTGGCGGCACTGGCGGGCGACGAGCGGGTGCCCGTCGAGAAGCTCGACAAGCACACCTGGCGCGTGCCCGCGCTCGGCGACTTCGAAGGCCCGCTGACCCTGGTCTACGAGGTCTACGCCTGGGACGCCTCGGTACGTGCGGCGCTGCTCGACACCACCCTGGGCTTCTTCAACGCCACCAGCGTCTTTCTCTTGCCTCTGGGCTGGGAGGACGCACGCGTCGAGGTGGACATCCTGCCTCCCGAGGGCGACTACGCCGCCGGCTGGCGCGTGGCCACCGGGCTCGCCCCGGCGCGCGGCACCAAGCGCCACGCCTTCGGCACCTACACGGCGCGGGACTACGACGAACTGATCGACTGCCCGGTGCTGATGGGCGAGCTCGCTCTCGCCCGCTTCGATGTGCTGGGCACCCCGCACGAGATAGTCATCGCCGGCCGGGTACCCGACCTCGACCTGGAGCGCCTGAGCGCCGACCTCGCGCGCGTGTGCGCCCAGCAGATCGAACTGTTCGAGCCCGCGACCAGGCGCGCCCCGTTCGCGCGCTACACCTTTCTGACGCTGGCGGTGGGTGAAGGCTACGGCGGCCTGGAGCATCGCAACAGCACCGCGCTGATCTGCAAGCGCGACGACCTGCCCTACCGCGGCATGGCCGACACCACCGAGGGCTACCGCCGCTTCCTGGGGCTGGCGAGCCACGAGTACTTCCACGCGTGGAACGTCAAGCGCATCCGGCCCGCTGCCTTCGTGCCCTACGCGCTCGAGCGCGAGAACTACACGCGCCTGTTATGGCTGTTCGAGGGCTTCACGAGCTACTACGACGACCTGCTGCTCGCTCGCGCGGGCCTGATCACCCGGCCGCAGTACTTCGGCCTGCTGGCCAGGAACTTCAACGAGGTCCTGGCCGCCAGCGGCCGGCGCAAGCAGAGCCTGACCGAGAGCAGCTTCGACGCCTGGATCAAGTACTACCGGCAGGACGAGAACAGCCCCAATGCCATCGTCAGCTACTACCAGAAGGGCGCGCTCGTCGCACTCGCGCTGGACCTCGCCATCCGCGTCCGCAGCGGCGGCAAGCGCTCGCTCGACGACCTGATGCGCCTGCTGTGGGCCCGATACACCGAAGCCGGCGAGGACTACGCCGGGGTGCACGAGGAAGAAATCGGCGAGCTGATCACCGAGGCCACGGGCGTCGTGCTCGACGATGAACTCGCCGCCTGGACCGAGGGCACGGCCGACCCCGACTTCGGTGCGCTGCTCGCGCCCTTCGGCCTGCTTTTCACGACCAAGCCGTTGCGCGAGTCCGCCGCGCGCGCGCTGCTCGGACTCAAGCTCGCGCCGGGCGCCGAGCCGCGCATCGCGCAGGTATTTGACGGTGGCGCCGCGCAGGCCGCCGGCCTGTCGGCGGGCGACCTGCTGGTGGCTCTCGACGGCCTGCGCATCACGTCGGCCAGTCTCGACGCAATGCTCCACCGCCGTCGCCCCGGCCAGCGCGTCGAGGTGCTCGCCTTCCGTCGCGACCAGTTGCTGCCTTTCGAGCTCACCCTGATCGACAGCGCGCCGCCCCAGGTCGAGCTCGCTGCGGCGGACAAGCCCACCGGCAAGGCGAAGAAACTGTTGGAGCGTTGGCTGAGTTGACCGCGGCCGGCCACGCCCGATCGGGCGGCCGCGAGGCACCGCACTCGATCGCGATCGGCCGTGGTCGCCCCCGACGCGGGCGGCGGCAGCGGCGCGCTAACGAGGCGCGAGCTTGCTCATCATGCGCGCGGGGAAGGCGCGATCCACGAACAGGGTGCGCACGTCCGCCAGGCTGAGGTAGCGGCCGGCCTTGCCGCGCTTGCCCATCACCTTGAGCAGGATGGGCCACTCGCCATCCATCAGCGCCCGATCGATCGCGCGTCGATGACCCTCGGCCCGCGCGAAGTTCGCATCCATCATGCGCTTCAGATCCGCCGCATCCAGTCCCGGCTCGACCGTCCCGTCGGTGGCCACCTTGTCGCTCGCGAACTCGGTCAGGCGCTCGAGCTGCGCTGGGCTGACGGCCCCACGGGCGTTGAGGATCCTCGAGCCGACGCCCTTCTTGTCCAGCGGGCCGTTTCTCAAGGCGTTGAGCTTCACGCCGCGCACGGCGTTGCGGGCGATGGCCGTCGGCCCCAGGCCGTTGGCGATCAAGGCGATGGCCTGGATCGCCGGCCCGGGCACCTTGGGACTGCCTTCACCGGCCTTCGCGACCTTCACGATGGCGGAAGCCACGTCGCCTAAGGCAGCCACGTCGTTGTTCAGCAGCCCTTGCTGCACCAGCGCCCGCAGGAAGGGGCACGGGTTGTTGGGCGAAACCTTGACCTTGTTCTTCGCATTCGGCACGGTGCATCCCCAGGTGTCTGGCCATCCCATCCTACGCGGCGCGATGATGGGCGCAAGCAGCGTCGTGCGCGGC
>DAOTEJ010000002.1:11710-101908 GCA_035454085.1 Burkholderiaceae bacterium
TGGCCATCCCATCCTACGCGGCGCGATGATGGGCGCAAGCAGCGTCGTGCGCGGCCGCGCCCCAGCCGACGTTCCCCGCGATCTGAATGTCCAGCAAACGCGCGCACCGGAGTCGCCATGAGCCAATCCACCGCACTCGTCACCAACGCCCTCGAGTTCGCCGGTCCGCCGGCCGTGACCGCGCTTTCCGACGCCGGATTCCGTGTCGTGGTGCACGACCGCTCGTTTGCCGACGCCACGGCCCTGGCGGGCTACCGCGCGGCGCACCCGCAGGTGACGGCACTGGCCACCCAAGATCCCGCGCTGCTCGTGGAGCAGGCCTGGGCTGTGGCCGGCCGGCTGGATGTGCTGGTCAGCAACGACGCCTTCCCGCCCGTGCATGTGCCAGTGGCGCAGGCGCGTCTCGAGGACCTGCGCGCCACGCTCGATCACCTGCTGGTCTTCCCCTTCGCGTTGGCGCGCGCCGCCATCCCCCGGCTGATCGCGCAGGGCGAGGCTCGCGTGGTGATGATCACCTCCAACCGCACGCGCCTGCAGCAGGCGGGCGGCGCCATCCCCGACATGGCGCGCGCCGGGCTCAACGCGCTGGTCCGCTCGCTGAGTCTTGAACTTGCGCCGCACGGCATCCCGGTCAACGCGATCGCGCCCAACTTCCTGTACAGCGAGACCTACTATCCGCGCGCCCGCTTCATCGACGACCCGGCCGGCCGCGCCTACGTGAGGGCCACCGTGCCCGCTGGACGCCTGGCGCGGCCGGAAGAGATCGGCGAGCTGATCCGCTACCTCGCCACCATGCAGGGCAGCTTTCTCACCGGGGCGATCATCGACTTCTCGGGCGGCTGGCCGGCGGGAACACCGCGGCCCGGATAGCGTCCAACCCGGTCGATCCATGCCAGTGCGCGCTGCTTTCAAGGCGCTTTGGTCTCGCGCTACCCTTCCTGGCTGGCAAACCGCACACACCGAGTCAGGCCGCCGACCATGAACGCCCGCACCCGCTTCATCCTCGCCTTCACCTTGCTCGCGATCGCGGCGGCCTTGCTGCTGCCGGCCGTCCCGCAGCCGATCGACTATCACGACTTCGCCGACAAGCGCGCCGCACTGGGCATCGAGAACTTCCTCGACGTGATGTCGAATCTGGCCTTCGCACTGGTGGGCATCGTCGGCCTCGCCATCACGCTCAGACACCGCACGGTCTTCGCCGCGCCGCGCGAGAGGCTGCCCTATGCGCTGTTTTTCGTCGGCATGCTCTTGACCGCCGCGGGCTCCGGCTACTACCACCTGGCGCCCGACAACGCGACCCTGTTCTGGGACCGGCTGCCGATGACGATTGCCTTCATGTCCCTGATCTGCGCGACCATCGTCGATCGCATCGACGTGCGCACCGGCCTGCTGCTGCTGGCGCCGGCGCTGGTGGTCGGCGCCGCCTCGGTGATCTACTGGATCCTGACCGAGCGCGCGGGTCGCGGCAACGTCGTGCCCTACGCGGTGCTGCAGGCCTATGCCGTGTTCGTGATGCTCTTCCTGGCGATCCTGCAGCCCTCGCGCTACACGCATGGCGGCGAGATCTACTGGGTGTTCGCCGCCTACGTGATCGCCAAGCTGCTCGAGCACTTCGACGAGCCGCTGCTGCACATGGGCCATATCGTCAGCGGGCACACGCTCAAGCACATCGCGGCGGCGGCGGCCGGCTACTTCGTGTGCAGGATGCTGTGGCGGCGCAAGCTGGTGTCCGCGCCCGGTTGAACCCCAAACGGCGGGATCGCGCACCGCCACAAGGTAAAGTTGGGCATTCCCGCGGGCGATGGCGCCCTGCGGATCTCGCGACTCAAAGAACCGAATCTAGGAGCCTGTGCAATGAGCAATTTCTGGGACTTCGTATGGCTGATCTTCTCGGCCTTCCTCTTCATCGCCTACCTGTTCGTGATGTTCCAGATCGTCGTCGACCTGTTCCGCGACAACCAGCTCGGCGGCTTCGCCAAGGCGGTGTGGATCGTCGGTCTGATCTTCCTGCCGGTGCTCACGGCGCTGATCTACATCATTGCCCGCGGCGGCGGCATGGCCGAGCGCCAGAGCGCGGCGCTGCAGCGCGCGAAGTCGGACACCGATGCCTACATCCGCCAGGTGGCGGGCAAGTCCCCGGCCGAGCAGATCGCCGACGCCAAGGCTCTGCTCGACGCCGGCACCATCAGTCAGGACGAGTTCGCGAAACTCAAGGCCAAGGCTCTGGCCTGAGGCACCAGTCGATCGCGGCCGATCCCCGCTCCCTTAGCCACGCGTTCGCTGCCGAGAAGTGCCCGCACCCGATGAAGGGAGCGGGCCCGCGGCTGGCTGACAGCGGCGAGGGGTGATTGGCCGTGAGCACGAGGTGATCGCCTGTGTGCTCGATCAGGGGCCGCTTGGCTTGAGCGTGCGCCCCCCAGAGCATGAAGACCTTGGGCGCCGGATCGCTCGCGGTGGCCGCAATCAGGGTGTCGGTGAGTTGCTCCCAGCCCCGCCGCGCGTGCGCGGCGGCGGCACCCTCTTCCACCGTGAGCACCGCGTTGAGCAGCAGCACCCCCTGCCGCGCCCACGGAACGAGTGAGCCGCTCGCGGGCGGTGCCAGGCCCAGGTCGCGCTGCAATTCCCTGAAGATGTTGCGCAGACTCGGCGGCAGGCGCACGCCCTCGGGCACCGAGAAGGCCAGACCTTCCGCCTGATCCGGCCCGTGATACGGGTCCTGCCCGAGGATCACCACGCGTGTGGCAGCCAGCGGTGTGAGTTCCAGCGCGCGGAAGGGTCGGGGCGGATAGATCGCTGCGCCTGCCGCGGCCCGCGCGTGCAGGAACTCCTTCAGCGCATGACCCGTGGCGGAGCCGAGGAAATCCTCGACCGAGTCGCGCCAGTCGGAAGCGATGCCGTCCGTGGCAAGACTTACACCCGCTGCACTCACGTGCCGACACTCCTCAACAGCGGCGCGGCGGCATCACCGCGGGCCGCGCGCGGGCTCACGCGAAGAGCCGTGCCAGCTCGGCGCCGGGGTCGGGCGCACGCATGAAGGCCTCGCCCACCAGGAAGGCGTTCACGCCTGCACCGCGCATGCGCGCCACGTCCTCGGGCGCGAGGATGCCGCTCTCGGTCACCACGATGCGTTCGGCCGGAATGCTCGGCAGCAGATCCAGCGTGGTGGCCAGCGTCACCTCGAAGCTGCGCAGATTGCGGTTGTTGATGCCCAGCAGCGGCGTCTTGAGCTTTAGGGCGCGCTCGAGTTCCGGTGCGTCGTGCACCTCGACCAGCACGGCCAGTCCCAACGCGTGAGCCGCGGCCTCGAAGTCGGCGAGCTGCGCATCGTCGAGCGCGGCCGCGATCAGCAGCACCGCGTCCGCGCCCCACGCGCCAGCCTCGAGCACCTGGTACTCGTCGACCAGGAAGTCCTTGCGCAGCGCCGGCAGGCCGCTGGCCGCACGCGCCGCCACCAGATACTCGGGCGCGCCCTGAAAGTAGGGCGCGTCGGTGAGCACCGACAGGCAGGCCGCGCCGTGGCGCGCGTAGCTCGCGCCGATGGCCGCGGGGTCGAAGTCGGCGCGCAGCACGCCCTTGCTCGGGCTGGCCTTCTTGACCTCGGCGATCACGCCGGCCGCCCCCGCGGACAGCTTCGCGCGCAGTGCGTGCACGAAGTCGCGGCGCTCGCCGCGCCGGGCCTCGGCCTCGCGGCGCAGTTCGGCAGCGGGGCGCGTGCGCCGCGCGGCGGCCACTTCTTCGTGCTTGGTGGCCAGGATGCGGTTCAGGATGTCGCTCATCGTGCAGGCTTGCAGTTCGTGCGGCTCACAGGGGCCGCGCCATCATCACTTCGCGCAGCGCGAAGCCCAGCTCGCGGTACAGGCGCTGGGCGTGCGCGTTGTTCGCCGCGGCTTCGAGTCGCGCCTGGCGCGCACCGCGGCGCACCGCCCAGGCCAGCACCGCACGGGTCAGCGCACGCGCCAGTCCGACGCGCCGCGCGGCAGGCTCGACCCACAGAGAGTGCAGGTAGACATAGCGTCGCACCGGCGCGAGGCGGCTGCGCAGGGTGATCAGGTCGGCGGCGATCACGCCTTCCAGCCGAACGCCGCGCGCTCCCACCAGCACCGCGGCGCGCGGATCGCGCAGTGCGCGCTTCCAGTAGTTGCGCGCGCGGCGGTGATCGATGCGTCGCCAGCCGACGTCGGGCACGAGCGTGTGGTTGTGGGCGTCGCCCGCGGCGTTCAGGCGCACCAGCTCGGGCAGGTCACGGGCGCACGCGCGGCGCACCTGCACCCGCGCATCGCGCGCGAGGCGGCGGGCAACCAGCGCGCGGGCCGGACGCGCAGGCGCGGTTCGCTCAGGCCGCAAGTCGGCGGGTCTGGCCAACGAATTCCTCGAGCTTTTTCATCGCCGCGCCGCTCGCGATCGTGGCACGCGCCAGTTCGATGCCCTGGCCGATGCCGCTGACCACGTTGGCCGTGTAGAGCGCCACGCCCGCGTTGAAGATCACGATCTCGTGCGGCGTGCCCTCCGCCCCCGACAGCGCCTCCAGCACCATGGACTTGCTCTGCTCGGCGTCGGCCACCCTGAGCCCGCGGTTCGAGACCATGCGCAAGCCGTAGTCCTCGGGGTGGATCTCGTACTCGCGGATCTCGCCGCCGCGCAGCTCGCCCACCAGCGTGGCCGCACCCAGCGAGACCTCGTCCATGCCGTCCTTGCCGTAGACCACCATCACGTGCTCGGCGCCGAGCTGCTTGAGCACGCGCACCAGGATGCCCACCAGGTCGGGGTGGAACACGCCGAGCAACTGGTTGGGCGCGCCGGCCGGGTTGGTGAGCGGCCCCAGGATGTTGAAGATGGTGCGCACACCCAGCTCCTTGCGCACCGGTGCGGCGTGCTTCATCGCCGCGTGGTGATTGGGCGCGAACATGAAGCCGATGCGCGTGGCCTCGAGGCAGCGCGCCACGTTCGCCGGACTGAGGTTGATGTTCGCGCCCAGGGCCTCGAGCACGTCGGCGCTGCCGCTCTTGGAGCTGACCGAGCGTCCGCCGTGCTTGGCCACGCGAGCGCCGGCGGCGGCGACCACGAACATGCTGGCCGTGCTGATGTTGAAGGTCTGCGCCGAGTCGCCGCCGGTGCCCACGATGTCGACCAGGTGGCTGCGATCGGCCACCTCCACCTTGGTGGCGAACTCACGCATGATCTGCGCCGCCGCGGCAATCTCGCCGGTCGTCTCTTTCTTCACGCGCAGGCCGACGATCAGCGCGGCGATCTGCACCGGGCTCAACTCGCCGCTCATCAGGCGGCGCCAGAGCGCGAGCATCTCGTCGCCGAAGATTTCGCGGTGCTCGATGGTGCGCTGGATGGCTTCGGTGGGGCTGATGCTCATGGCAACTCCGTGGCTTCAGTTCTTGGGGGCGGGCTCTGGCGCCAGGCGCTTCAGCTCGGCGGTACGCGCGCGCAGCAGGTCCACCTCGCAGGCCAGCCCCGCCTGACCGGCGCCACCGCCGCTCGCGTAGCTCGCCTGCACCAGCTTGCACTGCGCGCTCATGTAGGGCGTGAAGCTGGCCTGCGCCTGGCGCGCAGCGGCGACCAGGCCCTTGACCGAGGTATTGCGTTCGAGATCGGACAGCGCGGCCTCGACGCGCCGATTGGCGGCGGCCATCTCGGCAGCGGCTTGCTTGTGCGCAGCCTCCAGGCAGGGCGTGACTTCAGTGCGGTTGAGGGCCTTGCGGTAGCACTCCTCGAGCGCGTCCGCGCGGGCCGCTCCGGCGGCCAAGGCGAGCAGGGCGAAGACGAGGCTGGCGACGATCGGCTTCATGTTGGAACGACCTCCAGGGTCTGACGCAGAAAGTTGGCGAGCAGGGCGTGACCGTGCTCGGTGGCGATCGATTCGGGGTGGAACTGCACGCCCTCGACCGCGAACTCGCGGTGGCGCAGGCCCATGATCTCGCCGTCGGCGGTCTCGGCGGTGACTTCCAGGCACGCGGGCAGAGAGTCGCGCTCGACCGCGAGCGAGTGGTAGCGCGCCACCGTGAAGGGGCTGGGCAGGCCGGCGAACACGCCCAGGCCTGCATGACGCACGGCGTCGGTCTTGCCGTGCATCAGGCGCTGCGCGCGCACCACGCGGCCGCCGAAGGCCGCACCGATGGCCTGATGCCCCAGGCACACGCCGAGGATGGGCACGCGTCCCGCGAAGTGCGTGAGCACCGGCACCGAGATCCCCGCCTCGGCCGGCGAGCACGGCCCGGGCGAGATGCAGATGCGCGCCGGCGCCAGCGCCTCGATGCCCGCCAGGTCGATCTCGTCGTTGCGGACCACGCGCACCTCCTCGCCTAACTCGCCGAAGTACTGCACGAGGTTGTAGGTGAAGCTGTCGTAGTTGTCGATCATCAGGAGCATGCGGGCACCCTGGCGTAGTAGTCGGCGAACGCCGCGATGGCGGTGGCGATGCCTTGGTCGTCCACATCGAGGTGGGTGACGAGGCGCAGGCGCGGCGCAGCGCTCACCCACACGCCGGCGCGACGCAGATGCGCGGCCAGCGGGACGGCGTCCTCCGGGTGCACATCCACGAAGACCATGTTGGTGTGCGGCCCCTCGACCCGCAAGCCGTCGATGCCGCGCAGGCCGGCGGCCAGGTGGGCCGCGCGGGCGTGATCCTCGGCCAGGCGGTCCACGTGATGGTCCAGCGCGTGGAGGCCGGCAGCCGCCAGCACCCCGGCCTGGCGCATGCCGCCGCCCAGCAGCTTGCGTGGGCGCTGCGCGGCGGCGATGAAGTCGCGGCTGCCCAGCAACACCGATCCCACGGGCGCGCCCAGGCCCTTTGAAAGACAGATGCTCGCGGAGTCGAAGCCGCGCAGCAGATCGGCCGCCGGCCGGCCCAGGGCGACCGCGGCGTTGAACAGGCGCGCGCCGTCGAGGTGCGTGGCCAGGCCGCGCGCGTGCGCCAGCGCGGTCGCGGCATCGGTGTAGTCGGATGCGAGCACCTTGCCGCGGATCGTGTTTTCGAGCGCGAGCAGACGGGTGCGCGCGTAGTGCACATCGTCGGGCTTGATCGCCGCGTCGATGCGCTCGAGCGCCAGGCTGCCGTCGGGCTCGTGTTCCAGCGGCTGGGGCTGGATCGAGCCCAGCACCGCGGCGCCCCCGCCCTCGTACTTGTAGGTGTGGGCGTGCTGGCCCACCAGGTACTCGTCGCCGCGCGCGCAATGCGTCATCAGCGCAATCAGGTTGCTTTGCGTGCCGCTGGGGCAGAACAGGCCCGCCTCGTAGCCCAGGCGCTCGGCGAGCACGGCCTGCAGGCGGTTGACGGTGGGGTCCTCGCCGTAGACGTCGTCGCCCACCTCGGCCGCGGCCATCGCGGCGCGCATCGCCGCGGTGGGGCGGGTGACGGTGTCGCTGCGCAAGTCGACCAGCGCACCAGCATGGCCGGCCATGAACTCAGGCATGGCGCCGCCTCCAGGCGCCAGGCCGGCCCAGGCCACCGCGGAGCCGGCTTCGCCGGGCCGCCGGTGGCGCCCCCTCGAGGGGGAGGCGCCGCAGGCGCTTCGGGGGTGGGTCACGCCTCGACGTCGAAGCCGTCCTCCACCTGCTCGGCGGCGCGCAGCACGGCGCGCGCCTTGATCTCGGTCTCCTGCCACTCGGACTCGGGCACCGAGTCGGCCACGATGCCGGCCGCCGCCTGCGCGTAGAGCATCTTGTCCTTGATCACCGCGGTGCGGATGGCGATGGCCAGATCCATGTCGCCCGCGAAGCTCAGGTAGCCCGCCGCGCCCCCGTAGATGCCGCGCTTGACCGGCTCGAGCTCGTCGATGATCTCCATCGCCCGCACCTTGGGCGCGCCCGAGAGCGTGCCCGCGGGGAAGGTGGCGCGCAGCACGTCGAGGTTGCCCAAGCCCGGCCTGAGTTCGCCCTCGACGTGGCTCACCAGGTGCTGCACGTGCGAATACTTTTCGACCACGTATTGCTCGGTGACCTTGACGCTGCCGGTGGTGGCGATGCGGCCGATGTCGTTGCGCGCCAGGTCGATGAGCATCAGGTGCTCGGCGCGCTCCTTGGGGTCGGCCGCGAGTTCGGCGGCGAGCATCGCGTCCTGCTCGGGGGTCTCGCCGCGGCGGCGCGTGCCGGCAATCGGGCGGATGGCCACGATGCGCCTGCCCTGACGATCCTCGCTGCGCACCAGGATCTCGGGCGAGGCGCCCACCACGTGGAACTCGCCGAAGTCGTAGTAGTACATGTAGGGCGAGGGGTTCAGCGTGCGCAGCGCGCGGTAGAGCGACAGCGGCGCGTCGGCGTAGGGCTTCTCGATGCGCTGGCCGATCTGCACCTGCATCACGTCGCCCGCGGCGATGTATTCCTTGGCCACGGCCACGGCCTTGAGGTAGTCGGCCTTGGCGAAGCCGCGGTACTCCTCGCGGCGCACGCTGGCGCGCGCGTGGGGCGGCTCGATCGGCCGCGCCAGCCGCGCCTTGAGCTCGCGCAGCCGCAGCCTGGCGCGGCTGTAGGCCTCGGGCGCGCGCGGATCGGCGTGCACGATCAGGTAGATGCGCCCGGCCAGGTTGTCGATCACCGCCACCTCGTCGGCGAGCAGCAGCAGGATGTCGGGCACGCCCAGGTCGTCGGGCTTCGGAACCGCGAGCTTGTTCTCGATCAGGCGCACCGTGTCGTAGCCGAAGTAGCCCGCCAGACCGCCGGTGAAGCGCGGCAGGCCGGGGCGCGGCGCGACCTTGAACTGCGCCATGTAGGCCTCGATCGCGGCGAGCGGATCGCCCTCGAGCGTGCGCACGACGCGGCCCTCCTCGACCAGTTCGGTGCGCGCCCCCCCGGCGCCGATCCAGCTTTGCAGCCGGGTGCGAGCGGGCAGGCCGATGAAGGAGTAGCGCCCGAAGCGCTCGCCGCCCACCACGGACTCGAGCAGGAAGCTGCCCGGCGCGTTGGCGAGCTTGAGGTAGAGCGACAGCGGGGTCTCGAGGTCCGCGAAGCTCTCGGCAATCAGCGGGATGCGGTTGTAGCCGGCGGCGGCGAGCGCCTTGAATTCGAGTTCGGTCATGGTCACCTGCATGAGCGCCAGGGCCGACGAGGGCCGTGGCAGGAGCCTGGGGGCGCAGCGGGCGCGGCGCGCGGCCGCGCGGAATCGGGCTCTAGCGGCGCCAGCACCAGGCTCCCTGGGCGTGCCAGCCGAGCGGCTTGGCGTTGCCCCAGGCAGTCGGCCACGCAAGGGTGGCGCTCCGGGTGTGGGTGCGGTTCATGCGCGGCAAAGGGGAAGGGTCAGGACCGGGCTGCGACGACCCGACGGGCCGCCTCGATGAACGAGGGCACTATAGCATCGACTCCCGATTCTCCTGCGAGTGCGGCCACCGGTTCGCCCTCGTTGTAGCCGGTCTCGACGAGCACCACCGGCATGCCCGCGGCGCGGGCGGCGAGCGCGTCGTTGACCGAGTCGCCGATCATCAGGCTGGCTCGCGGCGCCACGCCCAGGCGCTCGCAGGCGGCGAGCAGCAGCGCGGGATGCGGCTTCTTTTCACGCACGTCGTCGCCCGCCACCACCACCGCGAAGTGCGCGGCCAGGCCCACGCGCTCGAGCAGGGGCACGGTGAACTCGCGCGGCTTGTTGGTCACGCAGGCAAGCGCGAGGCCGGCATCGTCGAGCAGCGCCAGCGCCTCTTCGACCTGCGGAAAGACCACCGCCTCCACGCCATTGACCGCGTGATAGTGGCGGTAAAACGACTCGCGTCCGGCCGCGTGCTGCGCCGCCTCGACTTCGCCCTGCAAGTCGTCGGCCAGCGCGCGGTGGACCAGCACGTCGGCGCCCTTGCCCACGAAGGCCGCGACGCGCTCGGTGGCCAGCGGCGCGAGCCCGAAGTCCGCGCGCATGCGGTTGGCGGCGCTGGCGAGGTCGGGCACGGTGTCCATCAGCGTGCCGTCGAGGTCGATCAGCACGGCGCGCAACTCGCTCATCAGGCGCCGCCCATCTGGCTGCGCGCCTCGCGCTCGCGCTCAGCGGCGACACCGGCCATGGCGCAGGCGATCTCGGCGCGCATCGCCTTGACCACGCGCTCGTAGCCCGCGCGGTCGCCGGCGCCGAACACCGCGCTGCCGGCCACGAAGGTGTCGGCCCCGGCGGCGGCGATCGCGCCGATGTTGTCGGTCTTCACGCCGCCGTCGACCTCGAGCAGGATGGACCGGCCCGTGGCCTGCCGCCAGGCGTCGATGCGCGCGCGCGCCGCGGCGAGCTTGGGCAGGGTCGAGGCGATGAAGCTCTGCCCGCCGAAGCCGGGGTTCACGCTCATCAGCAGCACGAGGTCGAGCCGCTCCATCACGTGGTCCATCCAGGCCAGCGGCGTGGCGGGATTGAACACCAGGCCCGCCTTGCAGCCCGAGTCGCGGATCAGCGCGAGCGTGCGGTCCACGTGGCGGCTGGCCTCGGGGTGGAAGGTGATGACGTTGGCGCCGGCCTTGGCGAACAGCGGGATCAGCGCGTCCACGGGCTCGACCATCAAGTGCACGTCGATCGGCACCTGCACGTGCGGGCGGATGGCCTCGCACACCAGCGGTCCCACGGTGAGGTTGGGCACGTAGTGGTTGTCCATCACGTCGAAGTGAATCCAGTCGGCGCCTGCGGCCACCACGTCGCGCACCTCCTCGCCCAGGCGGGCAAAGTCGGCCGAGAGAATCGAAGGGGCAATTCGGAACGCGGCGGGGTCGAACGTAGAATCCATGGCACCTCCCTGATGCGCCCGATTCTAAAGAGCGCACGATCGCTGCCCATGGCCAAGTATCAGTTCTCCGTCCGCGTGGTGCCCCGCTACCTGCCCGAGCAGTCGGAGCCGGACGAGGAGCGCTACGTCTTCGCCTACACGGTGACCATCGCCAACACGGGCCAGACCCGCGCACAACTGGTGTCGCGGCACTGGATCATCACCGACGGCAAGGGTCAGGTGAACGAGGTGCGCGGCCAGGGCGTGGTGGGCGAGCAGCCCGTGCTCGAGCCCGGCCAGGCCTTCGAATACACCAGCGGCTGCCCGCTCGAGACCCCCGTGGGCACGATGCGCGGCAGCTACCTGTGCGTGGCCGAAGACGGCACCCGCTTCCAGGCCGAGGTGCCCGAGTTCGCGCTCGCCGGCCCGCGCACCCTGCACTGAGGCCGCGCGGCGCCTACTTCTTCTTGTCGCGTCCGTGAAACATCGTCCACCAGACGATGAACACGAACAGCACCAGCGCGAGGATCGCTTCCAGGACGATGAGCCACATGTCGGGATCGGTCATGGCCGGGGCCGCGTTGTCGCAGGGCGCGCGGCCGGATGGCAGTGGGCGGCAGCATAAGGCGCCGCCGATAATCGCGGCATGAGTGAGTTCACCCGTCTGGCCGGCGCGGCCGCAGCCGCCCTGCTGCTCGCCGCCTGCCAGATCGCGCCGCGCGTTGCCGAAACCCCGCCGCCGGCGGCACCCAAGGCCGTGACCGAGGCCAGCTTCGAGCGCCTGCCCTGGACTGCACTGCCCGCCACCGCCGACGCAGACTGGCTCGCGCTGTGGCCCGCCTTCGAGCGCGGTTGCGCGGCGCTGGCGCGCCAGCCCGCCTGGGCCGGTGTGTGCACCGAGGTGCGCGCCCTGCCGCCCGGCGCCACGCCCGCCACGGGCGCCCAGGCGCGCGCGTGGTTCGCGCAGCGCTTCGAGCCCTGGCGAGTGCGCGCGCTCACCCGAACCGAGGGCCAGCCCGACACACTGAGCGACACGGGCCTGGCCACCGGCTACTTCGAGCCCGAGCTGCGCGGCAGCCGCACCCGCAGCGCGCGCTACGCCACGCCCCTGCACCGCACGCCCGACGACCTGCTCGTGGTCGAGCTCGACAGCGTCTACCCGCAACTGAGCGGCATGCGCCTGCGCGGCAGGCTCGAGGGCAACAAGGTTCGGCCCTACCCCGCGCGCGGCGAGATCGCCCGCGGTGCGCTGCCCGAGTCCGCGGTGCTGCTGTGGGTGGACGATCCGCTCGACGCCTTTTTTCTGCAGGTGCAGGGCTCGGGCCGCGTGGTGCTCGAAGACGGCGGCACCGTGCGGGTGGGCTATGCCGAGCAAAACGGCCGGCCTTATGCGGCGATCGGCCGCTGGCTGGTGGCGCAGGGCGAGCTCAAGCTCGAAGAGGTGTCGATGCAGAGCATCCAGGACTGGGCGCGTCGCCACCCGCACCGCATGAACGAGTTGCTCGACCAGAACCCGAGCTACGTGTTCTTCCGCGAACTGCCGCTGGGCGACGCGGCCGCGGGGCCGGTGGGCGCGCTGGGCGTGGCGCTCACGCCCGGGCGCTCGGTGGCGATCGATCCGCGTCAGTTGCCGCTGGGTGCTCCTGTGCTGATCGCCACCACGCAGACACTCGACGGCAAGGCGCTCACGCGGCCGTGGATGGCGCAGGACACGGGCGGCGCGATCCGCGGCCCGCTGCGCTTCGATCTGTTCTGGGGGTTCGGACCCGAGGCCGCGGCGCTGGCCGGCAAGCAACGCGCCGAGGCGAGCGCCTGGGTGCTGGTGCCGCGCGGGGCCGAGCCCGCGGCGCTGCTCAAGCGCTGAGCGCGCCGCGAGGCGCGCTCAGATTCACTCGGAAGGTGCCACTTCGGACGCGGCGGGCCGGCGGCGCGTTTGCGCGGCCTTGATGCCGCGCCGGCGAGGCGCCGCGCCCGGGCGTGCGGACCGCGGACTACTTCGACGCGGCGGCGAGCCGATCTTCGAGGTGGTTAGCCGGCAGCGCGCCGGGCGCGCGCTGGCCGTTGGTGAAGAACACGGTGGGCGTGCCGTTGACGTTGAGCTTCTGGCCGAGCGCGAGGTTGGCCTCGAGCGGGGTCTTGCAGTCGCCCGCGGCCGGAGCCTTGCCGCCGATCATCAGATCGTTCCAGGCCTTGCTGCGGTCCTTGGCGCACCAGATGTTCTTGCTCTTTTCCATCGAGTCGGGCGACAGGATGGGATAGAGGAAGGTGTAGATGGTGACGTTCTTCATCTCGAGCAGGGTGCGCTCGAGCGACTTGCAGAAGCCGCAGTTGGGGTCGGCGAACACCGCCATCACGCGCGAGCCGTCGCCGCGCACGGTCTTGATGGCCTGGTCGAGCGGCAGGGACTTGAAGTCGACCTTGTTGATCTCGTCCTTGCGCTTCTGGGTGATGTCCTCGCGCGTGCGCGTGTCGAACACGCGGCCCATCACGACGTAGTCGGCCTTGGCGTCGGTGTAGAAGATGTCGCCGGCGACCACCACCTCGTACAGCCCGAAGGGCGTGCGCTGGATCGACTCGGGTTGCGCGCCGATGCGCTCGGCGAAGCGCGCGCGCAGCGTGGCCTCGGTCTTGTCGTCGATCTTGTCGCGGCCGCCCGACTGGGCAATGGCCACGGCGCCCACCACGGCGGTGCTCACGGCGGCCAGCGCGAGCACGAGTTTCTTCTTCAAGGTCATGACGAGGCTTTGCAAACTGGAGGCGAGCAGTGTAGTGGCGCAGGGCCACTGAGCCGACTGTGGTAAGCCCGCAGGCTCGGGCTCAGCCCAGCGCCTGGCGGATCAGCGCGTTCTTCACCGGCCCCAGGCGCTGCACGAGGGAAAACCCGAGACCGCGCATCTGCCCCGCCCAGTCGGACTCGATCGCGAAGAGCCGCGCCAGCCCGTCGGTGGTGGCGCGCATCAGCGCCACGGGCTCGGCCCGCGAGCGCTCGTAGCGGCGCAGCAGCACCGGGTCGCCCGCGTCGCGGAAGGGCTCGCGCGCGGCCAGCCCTTCGAGCAGCGCAGCCACGTCTTGCAGCCCGAGGTTCAGGCCCTGGCCCGCCAGCGGATGCACCACGTGCGCTGCGTCGCCCACCAGCGCGAGCCGCGCGCCGATGAGCCGCTGCACCTTCATCAGCCGCAGCGGGAAGGCCGCCGCCGGGCCGATGCTGGCAAGCTCGCCCAGCATCGCGCCGCTGCGCACGGTGACGCGCTTGGCGAGCTCGGCCGGCGAGAGCGTCACGAGCTGATCGGCCAGCGCCTGCGGCGCCGACCACACCAGCGACACCCGATCGCCCGGCAGCGGCAGCAGGGCCACGATGCCCTCGTGCGTGAACCACTGCCAGGCCACGCCCAGGTGCGCACGCTCGCACGCGAAGTTGGCCACCACGCCGCTCTGGCCGTAGGGCTTGAGCGTGCTGGCGATGCCCGCCGCCGCGCGCAGCGCGGAGTTCGCGCCGTCGGCACCCACGGCGAGGGACGCGGCGACCTGGGTGCCATCCGCCAGCGTGAGCACCGCGGCCTGGGCTTCGATGGCCAGGGCATCGAAGTTCGACTCGAAGCGCCGGATCGCGGGCTGGAAGTCGCAGGCCGCGTCGAGCACGCGCACCAGTTCGCTTTCCTCGGCGATGGTGGCCAGGCGTTCGGTCTGTGCTCCGTAGGCGTCGAAGTCGAGTTCGGCGCCGGTGTCCGAATACACGCGCATGCGGCTCACCGCCTGGAGACGCGCTGGCGGCACGCGCTGCCACACGCCCAGGCGATCGAGCAGCCTCACCGAGGCCGGCGACACGGCGTAGATGCGCAGGTCAAAGCCGTCGGTGGCGGGGCGCAACGCGGGCCGCGGCCCGATCAGCGCCACGCGCAGGCCCTGCTGCGCGGCCCCCAGGGCGGTGGCCAGCCCCGCGGCGCCGCTGCCCACCACCGCAAGATCGAAATCGGGTCGCGAATCCATGCGCGGCAGTGTATCGCCGCCGCTCGCCGCGGCCGGGCCACGCACGGCCGCCGCCTCGAGCCATGCGCCCTCGCGCACAGGCCCGGCACCGCCCAGGGACGATGCACTCTTTCGGTATACTGCGGCCCTCGCGCGATCCGGAACTGCCGGAAAGCGACGGGGCCAGGTAGCTCAGTTGGTAGAGCAGCGGATTGAAAATCCGCGTGTCGGCGGTTCGATTCCGTCCCTGGCCACCAGAATGCAAACGGCCTGCCGGCAAGTGCCCGCAGGCCGTTTTTCTTGCTCCCCTCCTACTCCGTCAGCACCAGCTCCTCACCCGGCAGCGCCGGCGGCAGCTTGAGGCGCTGGCGCAGCGCCTCGAACTCGGTCTGCATGAGTAGCGACTTCTGCTGCATGGCTGCCAATTCGTTGGCGCGCTGGCGTAGCCTGGCCACCACCTCGGGGTGCTGGGCGGCGACATTGTTCTTCTCGTACGGGTCATTGGAAAGATCGTAAAGCTCGATCCCCTCGGGCAGGGGCGCGCGCCAGATCAGCTTCCAATCGCCCTGGCGGATGCCGGCGCGCAGGGCCTCGACGTTGTAGACGATCTCGGTGCGCGGGCTGGGCTTGCCCTCGCTGATGGTGGGCCACACATCCATTCCGTCGAGCGGCTTGGTGCGCGCGGTCGAGGCCCCAGCCAGCCGCGCCAGCGTGGGATACATGTCGACCACGTGGATCAGCGCGTCCACCGTGCTGCCCGGCGCGATGTGCCCGGGCCAGTTGGCGAAGGCCACGACCCGCGTGCCGCCCTCGTAGAGCGAGCCCTTGCCGTCGCGGTAGGGGCCGTTGTCGACGGGGATCTTGATCTTCGACATGTCGCCCTCGCCCGCGAACATCGGGTTGTGGGTGCCGCCGTTGTCGCTCTGGAAGACGATCAGCGTGTTGTCGCGCATGCCGCGAGCGTCGAGCGCAGCCACCACGCGGCCCACTTGCGCGTCGAGTGCGCTGACCATGGCCGCGTAGGCACGCCGGCTGGGGTCGGCGATCTGCGCGTAGCGCTCCTGGTCGGCCTGCGGCGCCTGGTAGGGCGTGTGCGGCGCGTTGAAGGCCAGATACAAGAAGAGCGGGCGCGCAGGATCGTGCTTCTCGATCAGCCTCACTGCGTCGTTGCCCAGCAGCGTCGTCGAGTAGCCCTTTTCGCGCACCGGCTTGTTGTCGCGGTACCAGTCGAGCACGCCATGCTGCTCGTGCGTGAAGTAGTCGATCTCGCCGATCAGCGGTCCGTACTGGTAGTCGAAGCCGCGCTGGCGCGGCCAGTACTTCGGGTCGGCATGGCCCAGGTGCCACTTGCCGATGATGGCGGTCTGGTAGCCGGCCTCCTTGAGTGCCTGCGGCAGCAGCCATTCGTCGAGCGCCAGGCCATAGGTGTGCGCCGAGAGGATCACCGCGGTCTGCAGCCCGTAGCGGAAGGGGTAGCGCCCGGTCATCAGCGCGGCACGCGTGGGCGTGCACATCGGCTGGGCGTAGAACTGCTCGAGCCGCGCGCCACCGCGCGCCAGGGCGTCGAGGTTGGGCGTGCGGATGTCCGACCCGTGAAAGCCCACGTCCTTCCAGCCGAGGTCGTCGGCAACGATGTAGACGATATTGGGCCTGACGGGCGCCGCGTGCGCCGCCGACACCGCTGCAAGGGCACCTACGCCGAGGGCGGTCAGAGTCTTTTTCAGGACACGAAACATCATGTCGGCACCGTGCGCAGTCGCTCGAGGTGCGCGAGGTTAGCGCAGGCTGCGGTTCGTGCATCGGGCGACCTGGACGGCAGCCAGTCAACACGGCGGGCGCGCCGACCCCTAGAATCGGTTGCGATGCTGCTGCTTTAGGGCCAAGTCGATCGACGCTGCCCTCCACCCACCGTCAGGAGACTCGAACCATGAAGCGAATTCTGGGAGCTCTGTGCCTGGCCGGCGCCGCCGCCGTCCTCACGGGCTGCGCCACCCCTGCCACGATCCTCGAAGCGCAATGGGTCAACCCGCAGGCGGCGGCCAAGGGCCCGGTCAACAACGTGATGGTCATGTCGGTCACGCGCGACACGACCAACCGGCGCCTGTTCGAAGACCAGATGGTCGCGGCGCTGCAGGCCCGCGGGGTGAAGGCCGTTCCGTCGTACAAGTTCATCGCCGACGAAGGCCCCGTCGAGGAACCCCGACTGCGCAAGGCGGTGGCCGACGCGGGCGTGACCTACGTGATGCTCACCCGCGTGGTCAACGTGCAGCAGCAGATCAACGTGACTCCTGGGGTCGTCCGGCCCGTAGGCCCGTGGCCCGGCATGGGCTGGGGCGGCTTCTACGGCTTCTACAGTGGCATGTGGGCGGCGAGCTACAGCATCCCGCCCACCGTGACCACCACCCAGGACGTGAGCTCCGACACGCGCCTGTTCAACCTGATGAGCGGCGAGGTGCTGTGGTCCGCCGCCACCACGACGAGCACGGGCTTCGACTCGGTGCAGCAGATCATCACCCAGTTCGTGAGCCTGATCGTCACCACCCTGGGCAAGGACGGACTGCTGCCTCCGGCAAAGGGCTAGCGGCGCGGCGGGGGGTTGAGGTCGACGAGGGCCCCGGCCACCCGCACGCAGTCCTGCACGTGCCGGTCGCCGAGGATCTTGATCGCGGTGAATGACAAGGTGGCGGCGACCACCTGCCCCGCCACCGGCACCCAGCGCGTCGCCTGTTTGGCGGTGAGCCTCACCCCCACGAGCTTGAGGCCGGCCACCACCGCCTCGCGGGTGAGCACGCGCCCCACCAGGGTGGGGCCGGCCAGCGTGATGGCGCGAAACACCAGCGCCCGGGCCTTGGGCGACAAGCGCTCGATCTGCGCGGGCGTGAGGCCAAACTCCGTGTTGATGTCCTCGACCAGCGACATGTACAGGCCGATGTCCACGGCGATGTCCAGCCCCGGCACCGGCACCACTGAGGCGCCCGCCGACACGAGGGCGCGGCGCGTCACGATCTTGTGGGCGCGCCGGGCCGCGGCGTGCACGTCGTGCGGTGCGGTGGGAATCACGGTCGGGGCAGGAAGGGTTTCCATGAGTGCGCGCTGGCTGGGCTGGCCCGCAGATGGGGGCGCGAGCGCGGTGGCGCAAGAGACCCAGGTCAAGGCCCCAGGGGCCTGCGCCGATATACTTCACGACCGCCCCGACTCCGGGACCGGATCCGGCCACCGTCCTCACGCATGCACCTGCTGACCCTGGGATTGAACCACACGACCGCGCCGCTCGCCGTGCGCGAGCGCGTGGCCTTCGTGCCCGAGGAGGTCGGCGGCACGATCGCCCAACTGCGCGAGCGCCTGCGCGGCGCCGACGGCGGGGCGCTGTCCGAGGCGGCCATCGTCTCGACCTGCAACCGCACCGAGTTCTACTGCGCGGTGCAGGAACCCGAGCGCGCCCGCGAGGCGCTGCAGACCTTCCTGGCCCGCGAGAAGCAGGTCGACCTGTCGGAGCTGCAGCACCACAGCTACGTGCTGCCGCACGCCAGCGCGGTGCGCCACGCCTTCCGCGTGGCCAGCGGGCTCGATTCCATGGTGCTGGGCGAGCCGCAGATCCTGGGCCAGATGAAGCAGGCCGAACGCCTGGCGCGCGGCGCCGGCGGCCTGGGCCTGCTGCTCAATCACCTGTTCCAGCGCACCTTTGCCGTGGCCAAGGAAGTGCGCAGCACCACCGAGATCGGCGCGCACTCGGTGTCGATGGCCGCCGCCGCGGTGCGCATGGCGCAGCGCATCTTCGGCGACCTGGGCGGCGAGTCGGTGCTGTTCGTGGGCGCGGGCGAGATGATCGAGCTGTGTGCCACGCACTTTGCCGCGCAGCGCCCGCGCAGCCTGACCGTGGCCAACCGCACCGTGGAGCGGGCCGAGGCCCTGGCCCACCGCTTCCACGCGCACGCCATGCGCCTGGGCGAGCTGCCCGAGGCACTGCACCGCTTCGACATCATCGTCTCGTGCACGGCGAGTTCGCTGCCCATCATCGGCCTGGGCATGGTCGAGCGCGCGATCCGCAGCCGCCGCCACAAGCCCATCTTCATCGTCGACCTGGCCGTGCCGCGCGACGTGGAGCCCGAGGTGGCGCGGCTCGACGACGTGTACGTGTACACCGTCGACGACCTTGGTCGCGTGGTGCAAAGCGGCGTCGAGGGGCGCCAGGCGGCGGTGTCGCAGGCCGAGGCGATCATCGAGTCGCGCGTGCGCGACTTCGAGTCCTGGCTCAATGCGCGCGCCGCCGTGCCCCTGATCCAGGGTCTGCGCGAGCGCGCCGACCAGTTGCGCGGCGTCGAGCTCGAACGCGCGCGGCGCCAGCTCGCGCGCGGCGAATCGCCCGAGGCGGTGCTCGAGGCCCTGGCCCACGCGCTGACCGCCAAGTTCCTGCACGACCCCATGGCCGCGCTGCGCAACTCCGAGGTCGACGACCCGGCCGAGCGCGCCCAGATCGCGGCGCTGCTGGCGCGCTTCTACCACCCCACCGAGCGTTAGCGGCGCCATGGTCCGACCCGCCCGGGTCGCCATGGACGGGGCATCTGCCCGCCCCGCCGCGCCGCGACCCTTCCTCGACCCTGCCCGACACGCGCCGTGCGCTGCGCACTCGGTGCGCATGCCGCATCCCGCGCGCCGCGCCTCCTCATCACCCACCGCACCCGCGGGCAGTCGCCGCACCCCTGCGGCCAGAAAGCCATGAAAGATTCAATGCGTTCCAAGCTCGGCCAGCTCGCCCGCCGGCTCGAGGAGATCGACGTGACGCTCGCCGCGCCCGACGCCGCGGGCGACATGAACCGCTTTCGCGCGCTGTCGCGCGAGCGCTCCGAGATTGAGCCGGTGGTGCTGAAGATGCGCGAGTTCGACGCCGCCGAGGCCGATCTGGCCACCGCGCAGGAGCTGCTCGCCGACCCCGAGATGAAGGACTTTGCCGGCGACGAGGTCACCGCCGCGCAGGCGCGCATCACGGCGCTCGAGGAGGAGCTGCGCGTGCTGCTGCTGCCGCGCGACCCCAACGACGAGCGCAACATCTTTCTCGAGGTGCGCGCCGGCACGGGCGGTGACGAGTCCGCGCTGTTCGCCGGCGACCTGCTGCGCATGTACCTGCGCTACGCCGAGCGCCAGCGCTGGGGCACCGAGATCGTCTCGGCCAGCGAGAGCGACCTGGGCGGCTACAAGGAGGCGATCGTGCGCATCGAGGGCCAGGGCGCGTACTCGCGGCTCAAATTCGAGTCCGGCGGCCACCGCGTGCAGCGCGTGCCCGAGACCGAAGCGCAGGGCCGCATCCACACCTCGGCCTGCACCGTGGCCGTGCTGCCCGAGGCCGAGGAGATCGACGCGGTGAAGATCGATCCTTCCGAGCTGCGCATCGACGTGTTCCGCGCCTCGGGCGCGGGCGGCCAGCACGTGCAGAAGACCGAGAGCGCGGTGCGCCTGACCCACCTGCCCACCGGCATCGTGGTCGAGTGCCAGGACGAGCGCAGCCAGCACAAGAACAAGGAACGCGCGATGAGCGTCCTGGCCGCGCGCATCCACGCCGCGCAGGTGGCCGCGCAGCAGGCGGCGCAGGCCAGCACGCGCAAGAGCCTGATCGGCTCGGGCGACCGCAGCGAGCGCATCCGCACCTACAACTTCCCGCAGGGGCGGGTGACGGATCACCGCATCAACCTCACGCTCTACAAGATCGACGCGATCATGGACGGCGACCTCGGCGAGCTGATCGGTGCGCTCACCGCCGAGCACCAGGCCGAGCTGCTCGCGGCGCTGGGCGAGGCGTGAGCGCAGGGCTCGGCGCGGGCGCGCCAAGACGCAGCGCGGGCGAATTGCTCGCCGCGAGCGGCCTGCCGCCCGCCGAGGCGCGCAGCCTGCTGGCGCACGCCAGCGGCACGCGGCGCGAGGCGCTGGTGGCCTTTCCCGAGCGCGCGGTGGACGAGGCAGCGGCGCAGCGCTTCGCGGCACTGGCGCAGCGGCGCCGCGCCGGTGAGCCCGTGGCTTATCTGCTGGGCATGCGCGAGTTCCTGGGCCGCGACTTCGAGGTCAACCCGGCAGTGCTGGTGCCGCGACCCGAAACTGAACTGCTGGTCGAGCTGGGGCTGGGCTGGATCGCCGGGCGGCCGGCACCGCGCGTGGTGGATCTGGGCACGGGCTCGGGCTGCATCGCGGTGAGCTTCGCGCTCGCCCGGCCGGATGCGCAGGTCACCGGCACGGATCTGAGCGCCGCGGCCCTGGCCGTGGCGGGCCGCAATGCCGCGCGCCTGGGCGCGCCGGTGCGCTGGCGCGAGGGCGCCTGGTACGCGGCGCTCGAGCCCGACGAACGCTTCGAGCTGATCGTCGCCAACCCGCCCTACGTGGCGGCGGGTGACCCGCACCTGGCGGCGCTGCGCTTCGAGCCGCAGGGCGCGCTGACCGACGACGCCGATGGCCTCGCCTGCCTGCGCACGCTGGCCGCGGGCGCGCCGCAGCACCTGGCGCCCGGCGGCTGGGTCGCGCTGGAGCATGGCTACGACCAAGGCGCCGCCGTGCGCTGGCTGCTGGCCGAGGCCGGGCTGCTCGAGGCGGCCACCTGGCGCGATCTGGCGGGGCACGAGCGCGTGAGCGCGGCGCGCGCACCGGGCTGAACCGCGGACGACCGGCCAGGGCGCAGGGGGCGAGCCCGTGGAGCACCGCTGCGGCGGCATCGCCGCTGGGGAAGTCCACGGTTTGACGCTGCCGCACCTCGCTTCCTACACTGCCCCTCCCCTTTCCCACCAGGCACCACGACATGGAAGTTCAGGAATTCATCCGCGAGACCGTGACCAAGAATCCGGTTGTGCTCTTCATGAAGGGCACGGCGCAGTTCCCGCAGTGCGGCTTCTCGGGACGCGCGATCCAGGTCCTGCGCCAGGCCGGCGTGCAAAACGTGGTGACGGTGAACGTGCTCGAGGACGAGTCCGTGCGCCAGGGCATCAAGGAGTTCGCCAACTGGCCCACCATCCCGCAGCTCTACGTGAACGGCGAGTTCGTGGGCGGCTCGGACATCATCATGGAGATGTTCCAGAGCGGCGAACTGCAGCAGATGCTCAAGGACGCCAAGGTCGTCTGAGCATGACGGCCGCCACGCCCCGGCGGCTGATCGTCGCCATCACCGGCGCCTCGGGTGCGGCCTATGGCGTGCGTCTGCTGGACCGAGTGCGCGCCGCGGGCAGCATCGAGACCCACCTGCTGATCTCCGGCGCCGGGGTGATGAACCTTGCCCAGGAGCTGGAGCTCACCCGAGCCCAGGTGGAGGCTCGCGCCGACGTGGTGCACCGGGTGGGCGACGTGGGGGCGGCGATCGCCTCGGGCTCGTTTCAGTGCCTGGGCATGGTGGTGGCGCCCTGCTCGATCCGCACCCTCGCTGCGGTAGCGCACGGGCTGTCGGACAACCTGATCACCCGCGCCGCGGATGTCACCCTCAAGGAGCGCCGCCGCCTGGTGCTGATGGTGCGCGAGACGCCGCTCAACCTCGCGCACATCCGCGCGATGGAGGCGGTCACACTCATGGGCGGCATCGTGTTCCCGCCCGTGCCTGCGCTCTACCACCGGCCGGAGTCGATCGAGGCGATGATCGATCACAGCGTGGACCGCGTGCTCGACCTGCTGGGCATCGACGCCGGCCCCGCGCCGCGCTGGACGGGGATGCGGGGCGAAGGCTGAGTCGGATCACGCTCAAGAAAAACGGCCCCGCGGGGCCGTTTTCTCTTGCTGCACCAGCAACCTAGCGGCGACGGATCCTTGCCAGACCCAGCAGGCCGCCGGCCAGCAGCAGCAAGGTGCCGGGCTCGGGCACCTTGGAGCCGCCGCCGGGCACGTCGATCGGCTTGTAGGTGTCCTCGAAGGTGAAGTTGATGATGTCGTGGAAGCCGCCCGCTGCCCCGGTGCCAGAAGTGAAGCCTATGAACGCGCTGGTCGATCCCAACACGCCGGTCAGGTCCACGGCCCGAGTCAGGAAGGGCGAGGCGGGCCGCGCGTTCGTCGTCGCGAGGCGCAGTTCGACCACGTCGGTGGCGCCGTTGTAGTCGACCCAGGCGTACCAGTCAGAGCCGTTGTTCATGCGCGTGGCGACCGTAGCGGTCGGGCCGTTGAAGGCGCCGCCGATGTCGATGCCCACATGATTGCCGTTGGGGTCGTTGAAACCGCCACCGTTGTCCCAGGTGTCGAACTCGACGCCGACACTGTTGGCCAGGCCCTGATAGCCGATCCCTCCGCCACCGCCGCCGGCGGTGCTGGACACGGTCTGAACGACAAACACGATGCCGTCGGCCCCGATGCCGTCACCGTCGCTGATGCCCAGCGGATTGCTGATGCGGAAGGTGAAGGCCGCACTGAACGACACGTCGGACGCGAGGCTGATCGGCGCGTTGATGAAGGCGCTGCCGCTCTGGCTGAGATTGTTGGTCAGGCGCAGCACCTTGCGGCCCACGCTGTCGGTCACCGGGTCGGTGATCGACGCGGTCGCGCCGTTTTGCTGCCAGGCCGACAGATCGGAGAAGTCGGCGAAGTTGTAGGTTGTGGCGCCGGCGGCGCCCGAGGCCGCGACGAGGCCAATCGCGACGGCCACGGCCCGGAAGTGTGCTTGCTTCATGTGCTCTCCCCTGTTGGCTGATGCCCAGCACTGAGAGTCAAGCAAATGCCGTGCAAGCCCACTGGGCCGGGGAAATCCACATGTAAATCATGGCATTGCGGCGCACGGCCGAAAGGTCGGAGGCGGCGGTGTAAAGCGATCCGACAGCATCCTCAAAGCAGTGGCACCGTCGGCCTGTCCACCACGGCACACCGCCGACCACGGGCAGACCGCGCCAGCCTGTGGTGCCCACTGCCCGACTCGAACGGGCGACCTACCGCTTACAAGGCGGTTGCTCTACCAACTGAGCTAAGCGGGCCGAAAGGCAGTCTACGGCTACTTGATGCGCTGCAAGTGCGGGCGGCCGCCGCGCGGCGGCGGCTCGGGGGGCGGCGAGTCGGCTGCGTCGGCCTGTTGCTCCGGCGCGGGCGCCGGGGCGAGGCTGAGCACCGGGCCGGCCGAGGCAGGCGCCGGTGCGGACTCGGGCTGTGCGCCCTCGCCTTCGGCCTGGGCCTCGAAGGCCATGCCCTGCCCGTTTTCGCGCGCATAGATGGCGAGCACATTGGAAATCGGGACGTAGACCTCGCGCGCCACGCCGCCGAAGCGGGCGTTGAACTCGATCGCGTCGTTGCCGAGGTTGAGGCGCGAGGTGGCCATGGTCGAGACGTTGAGCACGATCTCGCCGTTCTTGACGAACTCGAGCGGCACGCGCACGCGCTCGTCGACCCGCACCGCGAGGTAGGGCGTGTAGCCCGAGTCCGTGCACCAGTCGTGGATGGCGCGCAGCAGATAGGGCTTGGTCGAGATCTCGCTCATGGGCGTGCGGCGCCGGCCGCGCGACGCGCCTAGCGGCGCATCACCTTCTCGGAGGGCGTGAGCGCCTCGATGTAGGCCGGGCGCGAGAAGATGCGTTCGGCGTACTTCTGCAGGGGCGCCGCGGTCTTGGGCAGCTCGATGCCGTAGTGGTCGAGGCGCCACAGCAGCGGGGCGAGCGCCACGTCGAGCATGCTGAACTCCTCGCCCAGCATGTACTTGTTCTTGAGCATCAGCGGGGCGAGCTGGGTGAGGCGGTCGCGGATCGAGGCGCGCGCCTTGTCCATGGCCTTGGGGTTGCTGTTGGCCTCGAGCACATGGACCTGCGAGAACAGCTCGCGCTCGAAGTTGAACAGGAACAGCCGCGCGCGGGCGCGCATCACCGGATCGGCGGGCATCAGCTGCGGATGCGGGAAACGCTCGTCGATGTACTCGTTGATGATGTTCGACTCGTAGAGCACGAGGTCGCGCTCCACGAGGATGGGGACCTGCCCGTAGGGATTCATCACGCTGATGTCCTCGGGCTTGTTGAACAGGTCGACGTCGCGGATCTCGAAGTCCATGCCCTTTTCAAAGAGCACGAAGCGGCAGCGCTGCGAGAACGGGCAAGTCGTGCCGGAGTACAGGACCATCATGTCGCGGTTTCCTTCACAAACGGCGAAGGGTGAGCAGGCTCACCCTTGCGCTGGCGGACGCGGCGGCGCCGTCGTCCGGGTCGATTCGGACGCGGGAGCGAACGCCCCCGCGCGGGTCCCTACTTCACGTCCTTCCAGAACGCGCGGTTGAGCCACCAGGCGAGCACGGTGAACACGGCCAGGAACAGCAGCACCCACACGCCGATCTGCACCCGCGAGGCGCGCGAGGGATCGGTCATGAACACGAGGTAGGCCACGAGGTCGGCGACCTTCGAGTCGTACTGGCGCGACTGCTCGGGGTTGGCCGGCTTGAAGGAGAAGCTCATCCCCTCGCGCGCCTGGCTCCCGGCGGGCGCCTCGGTCACGGTGGCGAAGCCGTCGTGGTCGAAGACCTTGACGGTCCTGACGAGCTCGCTCTTGCCGGTCTTCTCGTCCGTGACCTTGTGCACGGTCTCGATGGTGGCTTCGCGCGGACCCTGCAGTTCCCACAGCGCGTGCGGCATGCCGATGTTGGGCATGACCACGTTGTTCCAGCCGGTGGGGCTGGAGGCGTCGCGGTAGTAGGTGCGCCACAGGGTGAAGAGGTAGTCGGGACCGCTGAAGTCGAAGGTGGTGCGGGCGCGCGCGATCACCGACAGGTCGGGAGGCATCTTGCCGAACCAGGCCTTGGCCTCGGCCGGGGTCATGGCGATCTTCATCGTGTCGCCGACCTTCTGGTTTCCGAAGATCAGGAAGTCCTTGATCTCCTTGTCGCTGATGCCGATGGCCTGCAGGCGGTTCCAGCGCATCAGGTTGGCGCTGTGGCAGTTCAGGCAGTAGTTCACGAAGGTGCGCGCGCCGCTTTGCAGGGCGGGCATGCTCTTCGAGCGGTCCGGCCAGTGGTCCATGTGGATGGTCGCGCCGGCGGCCCAGGCCGAGCCGGAAAGCAGCGCCACGGCCAGCGCCCCGGCGATGCGTGCAAGCAGCTTGTTCATTGTGGGACTCTCGATAGTCTCGGGGGCTCAGTGCGCGCTGAAGGTGATGCGCGCAGGCACGGGCTTGAACGTGCCCATGCGGCTCCACCAGGGCATGAGCGCGAAGAACGCGAAGTACACCAGGGTCAGCACCTGCGCGACCAGGGTCAGCGCCGGCGCCGGCGGCTGGGTGCCGAGGTAGCCAAGCACCACCATCACCGCGGCGAAGACGTACAGCAGCCAGCTGTGCCAGGTCGGGCGGTAGCGCATCGACCGCGCCGGAGACTGGTCCAGCCAGGGCATCGCGAAGAAGATCACCACCGACACGCCCATCAGCACCACGCCCCAGAACTTGGCGTCGAGGGCGACCGGACCCACCATCAGCGGCAGCACCACGGCCAGCGCGACGAGCACGGCGAGGCGCGCCTTCTTGCTGGTGGTCGACAGGTAGATGAGCGCGCCCAGGCCCGCCAGGCCGATCACCAGCGCCCACATGAATTCGGTCGTGGTCGCGCGCAGGATCGAGTAGAAGGGCGTGAAGTACCACACCGGGGCGATGTGCGAGGGCGTGGTCAGCGGGTCGGCGGGCTGGAAGTTGGTCCACTCGAGGAAGTAGCCACCCATCTCAGGCGCGAAGAACACGATGCCGAAGAAGATGATCAGGAACACCGACAGGCCCAGGATGTCGTGCACCGAGTAGTAGGGGTGGAACGGGATGCCGTCCACCGGCCGCCCGGTCTTCGGGTCGATCGTGTCCTTGATCTCGACGCCGTCCGGATTGTTCGATCCCACGTCGTGCAGCGCAAAGATGTGCGCCACTACCAGGCCGAGCAGCACGAGCGGGATGGCGATCACGTGGAACGCGAAGAAGCGGTTGAGCGTGGCGTCGCCCACCACGTAGTCGCCGCGCACCAGCACCGCAAGGTCGGGGCCGATCAGGGGAATGGCGCCGAACAGGTTCACGATCACCTGGGCACCCCAGAAACTCATCTGGCCCCAGGGCAGCAGGTAGCCGAAGAACGCCTCGCCCATCAGGCACAGGAAGATCAGGCAGCCGAAGATCCACACCAGCTCACGCGGCTTGCGGTAGCTGCCGTAGAGCAGGCCGCGGAACATGTGCAGGTACACCACGACGAAGAACATCGAGGCGCCGGTGCTGTGCATGTAGCGGATGAACCAGCCGCCCGGCACGTCGCGCATGATGTACTCGACCGAGGCGAAGGCCAGGGCCGCGTCGGGCTTGTAGTGCATCACCAGGAAGATGCCCGAGACGATCTGGATCACCAGCACCACCAGCGCGAGCGAGCCGAAGAAGTACCAGAAGTTGAAGTTCTTCGGCGCGTAGTACTCGGAGAGGTGGTTCTTGTATGCCGCCATCAGGCTCGGCATGCGCTGGTCTACCCAGCCCATCAGGCCGGTGTACTCGGTCTTGTGCAGTCCCATGACGAATCCTGGAGTGGGTTCGGGTCAGGCCTTGTCGTCGCCGATCAGCACGACGGTGTCGGACAGGTAGCGGTGCGGAGGGATCGCCAGATTGTCCGGCGCCGGCTTGTTCTTGAACACGCGGCCCGCCAGATCGAAAGTCGAGCCGTGGCAGGGGCACACGAAGCCCTGGTCGCCGCCGAGCTGGGGGCTCTGGCCGGCGTTGTAGGGGCCGGTGGGCGAGCAGCCCAGGTGCGTGCAGATGCCCACGCACACCAGGTAGTCGGGCTTGATCGAGCGCAGGTCGTTCTGCGCGTAGGCCGGGGTGGGGTACTGGGTGCGCAGCGAGTTCGGGTCGGCGACCTGTGCGTTGACCTTCTTGATCGACTCGAGCTGCTCGGGCGTGCGGCGCATCACCCACACCGGCAGGCCGCGCCACTCCACGGTACGCATCTCTCCCGGCGCGAGCCCGGAAACATCGAACTCCACCGGGGCGCCGGCCGCCTTGGCACGCTCGGAAGGAGCGAGCGAAGACACGAACGGCGCGGCGATCGCCACCACGCCTGCGCCACCGACCACCGAGGCGGCGATCAGGGCGTTGCGGCGATCCTTGTCTACGGTCGGGGCGGCGGTATCCGCGGCGTGCGCGGCCTGTTGAGGGGTGGCGTTGGACATGGGATTCCCGATGCGGAGTGGGGCGCGGCAGCACACAGGCGAAGTCCGCGCTTTTTGGCAGCCCGCGATTCTACCCGAACCGTCCCGACGGCCCGGAACATCCCGGGTGGTGGAATGGCTGCCTGCGGGCGAAGGCCCGGCCGGCCACGGCTCACCTGCCCACGCATAGAATCCACGGACGTACCCGTCACCCCGTCATGGAGCGCTGCATGAGCATGCTGAAGGACTTTCGCGATTTCGCCGTCAAGGGCAATGTCATCGACCTGGCGGTGGCCGTGATCATCGGTGCCGCCTTCGGGAAGATCGTCGATTCGCTGGTCAAGGACCTGGTCAACCCGATCCTGGGCGCGATCATCGGCAAGCCCGACTTCTCGAACCTCTACGTCGTGCTCCGGCTGCCCAGCGGATACAGCGGCCCCATGGACTACGAGGCCCTGACCAAGGCGGGGGCGACGGTGTTCGGGTACGGCGCCTTCCTGACCGCGGTGATCAACTTCCTGCTGCTGGCCTTCGTGATCTTCTGGATGGTGAAGCTCGTCAGCCGCGTCAAGTCCAACCTCGATGCCACGGCCGCGCCCACGCCCGACGACGTGGTCCTGCTGCGCGAGATCCGCGACCTGCTCCAGAAGCAGGCGTCTGGCAAGTAATCACTCACGCGGGAGCCCCTGCGAATGCTGAAGCGGCTGTGGCTGATCTTTGCCCAGGCCACGGCTGTGGGGCTCGCCCTGCTGTTCGTGGTGGGGACCCTGCGGCCCGACTGGCTGCAGCGCGCCCCGCGCACGGCGCTGCCCGCCCCCGAGCCGAGGTCCGGCGCGCCGGACCGGCCTCTGGACGGCGCCCGCCTGCCGTCCATGGACGGCTACTCCGAGGCGGTGCGCCAGGCGGCGCCCGCGGTGGTCAACATCTACACCACTCAGGCGCTGCGTCGCGCGCCCTCGTCGGACGACCCGCTGTTCCAGCGTTTCTTCGGTGACACCCCGGCGGAGCGGGTGCTCTCGCTCGGCTCGGGAGTGATCGCCAGCGCCGACGGCTACGTGCTCACCAACAATCACGTGGTCCAGGCCGCCGACGAGATCGCCGTGGCGCTGCCCGACGGGCGCCGGCTCGACGCCCGCCTGGTGGGCGCCGACCCCGAGACCGACCTGGCCGTGCTGCGCATCGATGCCCGCGACCTGCCTGCCATCCGCTTCGGCCGCTCGGACTCCCTGCGGGTGGGCGACGTGGTGCTGGCCATCGGCAACCCCTTCGACGTCGGCCAGACCGTGACCATGGGCATCGTCTCGGCCCTGGGGCGCAACAAGCTGGGGATCAACCGCTTCGAGAACTTCATCCAGACCGACGCCGCCATCAACCGCGGCAACTCGGGCGGCGCCCTGGTCGATGCCTCGGGCCATCTGGTGGGCATCAACTCGGCGATCTTCTCGCCCAATGCGCGCTCGCCCAGCTCGGTGGGCATCGGCTTCGCCATCCCCACCAGCATCGTCAACGAGGTCTTCGAGCAGCTCGTCGCCAAGGGCAAGGTGGTGCGCGGCTACTTCGGCATCGAGCCCGAGGACATCACCCCCGACCTGGCCGAGACCCTCAAGCTCGGCCGGAGCTCCGGCGTCGTGGTGCGCGGCGTGGCGCGCAGCGCGCCGGCGGGCCGCGCCGGCATGCAGCCCGGCGACGTGCTGCTCGCCATCAACGGCGCCGCGGTCGACGACAGCACCCGCATGCTCAACCAGATCGCAGCGCTCGCGCCCGGCTCCACGGCCCGGGTGCGGGTGTTGCGCATCGGACGCGAACTCGACGTCGACGTGGTCGTCGGCGAGCGCCCCATTCCGCCACCGCGCCGCTAGTCGCGCCGCCGCCTGGCGCGGCTTGCGCCAGGTCCAGACGCCGCGCCGGCGGCGCTTGTACAGCGGCAAGACGGCGACTATGCGTGAGCCATGGAGGAAGCGATTCCATGAGTCTTGCTGCGCAACTAGCGCGCGCCACCCCAGGCGCCGCTGCCTTCAAGGCCTGGGGCAGGCAGTGGTTCGGGCTGCTCGCCGCCGGCCGCCAGGCGGCGCTGGTCGCCCACGCCGCGCGGCACTCGCGCTTCTATGCCGACCACTGGCGCGGCACGGTCGCGGGTGGCTTCAATGCGCTGCCGCCGGTCACGCGGGCCGAACTCATGGCGCGCTTCGACGACTGGGTCTGCGACCCGCGCATCACGCTGGGCGAGGTGCGCCGCTTCGTCGCCGACCCGGCCCGCGCGGGCGACTCCTACCTCGAGCACTACGCGGTGTGGACGAGTTCCGGCACCAGCGGCCTGCCCGGCATCTTCGTCCACGACGACTTCTCGGTCGGCTTGTCGGGCTGGCTCACGACCACGCGGGGCGACGCGCGGGTGATGGCCCGCAACCTTGCCTCGGCGCTGGCGAGCGACAACCGCTCGGTGCTGGTCTCGGCGCTCGGCGGCCACTTTGCGGCCTACGCGCTGTGGCAGCGCCAGCGGCGCATGAATCCCTGGATCGCCAGCCGGTCGCGCGCCGTGTCGGTGCTGCTGCCCCTGCCGCAGATCTGCGGCGCGCTCGAGGCCGCGCAGCCGCAGTTGCTCGCCTCCTACCCCAGCCTGCTGCTCGAGCTCGCGCGCGAGCGCCGCGCGGGGCGCCTGGGCATCGCGCCGCGCGCCCTATGGGCCGGCGGCGAGCACCTGAGCGCCGCGATGCGTGCCGAGATCGAATCCGGCTTCGAGGCGCCCCTGGCCGAGGAGTACGGCGCCTCCGAGTGCATCAGCATCGCCAGTGCCTGCGCCGAGGGCCATCTCCACGTCAACGAGGACTGGGTCACGCTGGAGCCGATCGACGAGCACGATCGGCCGGTGGCGCCTGGCACCGTGTCGCACGCCGCGCTGCTCACCAACCTCGCCAACTTCGTCCAGCCCGTGATCCGCTACCGGCTCGAGGACCGCATCCTGGTGCTGCCCGAGCCCTGCCCCTGCGGCAATCCGATGATGGCCATCCGCGTCGAGGGGCGCACGGACGAGACGCTCGAGTTCGCCGGTCTGCGCGGGCCGGTGCGCATCGTGCCCATGGCGCTCGCCACCGCCGTCGAGGAGGCCGCCGGCGTGCACCGCTTCCAGATCCGCGCGCTCGGGCGCGAGCGGCTCGAGGTGTGGATCGATCCGGCCGGCGTGCGGCAACGCGCTACGGTCGCAGAGCGCGTACGCGGGGCGCTCGAGGCTCTGCTCCAGTCGCACGGCGCCGCGGGTGTGCGGATCGACTGCCGTTGGGCCGCGCCGCAGCGCGATGCGCGCAGCGGCAAGTGTCGGCAGGTGCTGCGCGAATCTGGGCACGCACCAGCCGCACCGCCGCCCCCAGCCAGGGCGCCGGCAGCTAGGGGCTCGCGCGCAGGCGCGCGCTCATCTCGGCGGCCTTGAGCCGGGCCACCGGGTCGCCCTGCGCGGCAGCGCGCAGGTACCACACCCAGGCTCTGGCCGTGTCCTGCGGCACGCCGTCGCCACGCTCGTAGAGGCTCGCCAGGATGTAGGCGGCGCCATCCTCGTCCTGCTGCGCGGCGCGCTCGTACCAGCGGGCGGCCTGGGCCATGTCGCGCGGCACGCCGCGGCCGAGGAAGTACTGCGTGGCCAGCGTCAGCTGCGCCGGCCCGTGCCCCTGCTCGGCGGCGCGCGCGAACCATTCGTTGGCCGTGGCCATGGAGCGTGCCACGCCCTCGCCGCGCTCGTAGAGCAGGGCCAGGCCGAACTGCGCCTGGGCAAAGCCCGACTGTGCCGAGCGCGCGAGCCAGAGCACGGCGGCCGTGGAATCCGGCGGACCGCCCTCGCCGAGCATGAGCATCACCGCCAGGTTGAACTGCGCGACCCGCAGACCGCGCTCGGCCGCCTGCTGGTAGCGCTGGCGTGCGGCCTCGTGCTGGCCGCCCTGGTAGGCCACCCAGCCGGCGGATAGATCCGGGTCCTCGTCGGGCGCAATCTGCAGTCGCGCACCCGCCGCCTGCGCCATCAGCGCGAGCAGGCCGGCCAGCGCCAGTCCCCGCGCGAACCCGGCCAGCTGGCCAAGCCGCGGCGGCACGCCCTCAGCTCCCCGGCTCGGGGGCCGGTGCGTCGTCCTTGCGGCCGAACAGGGCCACCAGCCAGATCCCCACCTGGTAGAGCAGCACCAGGGGAATGGCGAGGAGCAGTTGCGAGAGCACGTCCGGAGGCGTGACGATCGCGGCGATGATGAAGGCGCCGACGATCACATAGGGGCGCGCCTGCTTGAGCTTCTCGAGCGAGGCGATGCCCATGCGGTTGAGCACCATCACCACGATCGGGACCTCGAAGGTCAGGCCGAAGGCGATGAACATGCTGATCACGAAGCCGAAGTAGGAATCGATGTCGGGCGCGAAGTTCACCGAGTCGGGCGCAAAGCCCGCGATGAAGGTGAACACCATGCGGAACACGACGAAGTAGCAGTACGCCATGCCCAGCGCAAACATCGCCAGGCTCGAGGCGATCAGCGGCAGGGCCAGGCGCTTCTCGTGCTTGTACAGGCCCGGCGCGACGAAGGCCCACACCTGATAGAGCACATAGGGCAGAGAGATCAGGAAGGCCGCGAACAGCGTGACCTTGAGCGGCACCATGAAGGGCGCGATCACCCCGGTGGCCAGCAGCTTCGAGCCCTCCGGCAGGGCCACCATCAGCGGCGCGGACAGCGCATCGAAGATCTGCTTCATGAACGGGCTCAGGGCCACGAACACGATCACGATGGCGATGGCCGCCCGCACCAGCCGCGTGCGCAACTCGACGAGGTGCGACAGCAGGCTCTCTTCCTGGGGGGGGGATTCCTCGGCCATGGTGTCCGGCGGGCGGCGCTAGCGGCGAATGCGCGGGCGGCTGACCCGAGCCCGCGGTGCGTAGCGGTTGCGTGCCGCGCCAGCGTGCGCGTCGGGCAGGGCGAGCTGCCGCTTGAGCCGCGCGAGTTCCTCGGCGAGTTCATCCACCGAGGGCGCCGCCTTGTAGCGACGCGCGAAGGTCTTGCGCTCCCAGCTGCCGCTCTCCCAGTCGTAGGACTGGGCGGTGGCCGCCTCGGCGCCTTCGGTCACGGCAGTCGGCGCCGACACGCTGCCGTCGAGCGCCGCGCCCGCCTGGTTCAGATCACTCTGGATCGAGCTCACGGTGCTGGCCACCTGGCTCTCGACCGAGGCCGCCATCGAGCGGGCCTGCTCCTGCAGGCGCTTGAGTTCCGCGATCTCCATCTCGCGGTTGATGTCCGACTTCACCTGGCTGACGTAGCGCTGCGCCTTGCCCGCCCATTCGCCGGCCGCGCGGGCGACCTTGGGCAGGCGCTCGGGTCCGAGGACCACGAGTGCCACGACCCCGATCAGGGCGAGCTCGCCGAAGCTGAAATCGAGCATGGGAGTGAGGCGACGCCGGGGCAGCCGGCGTCGCAGGCCGGTGCCCGCGGGCGCCGGACCAGGCTCAGGAGTTGGTCTTTTCCTTGGCCTGGACGTCGATGGTCTGGCCCGAGGCCACCTGCTTGGCGGGATCGGCGGGCTTGGCATCGGCAGCCGCATCGGTGCCTTCCTTCATGCCTTCCTTGAAGCCCTTGATCGCGCCGCCCAGATCCTTGCCGACGTTCTTGAGCTTGCCGGTGCCGAAGATCAGAACGATGACCACCAGGACGATGACCCAGTGCCAGATCGAAAACGAACCCATGTGCGTCTCCTACAGACGTTTCCACGGCCGGGGTCCGCCCAGCACATGGATATGCAAGTGATTCACCTCTTGTCCGCCGTCGGGGCCGTTGTTGATCACGACCCGAAAGCCGTTGGCGCAGCCTTGTTCCCGGGCGAGTTGCGGGGCGAGCGCCAGCATTCTACCCAGAAGGGGCGCGTCGACCGCGTGCGCGTCGAACAGCGATCCGAGGTGGTGCTTGGGGATCATGAGGAAGTGCACCGGAGCGGCCGGGTGAATGTCATGAAACGCCAGCAACTCCTCGTCCTCGTAGACCTTCTTCGAGGGAATCTCGCCAGCCGCGATGCGGCAGAACAGGCACTGGGGGTCGCGTCCGGGATGGCTCATGTCTCGGTTCTCCTGCTCAGAATGCTTGGATCGCGCACAGCGGTCAGGGTTCGCCCCGCCACCCGAAGGCGGGAGGCGCGGCTCATCCGACCGGTGCGTCGGGCGTCTCGCCCTGCTCGCGCTCGCGGGCGCGCCGCGCGGCCTTCTCTTCGAGGCCCGAGGTGCCCGCGCGACGCTCGAGCTCGGCGAGCACCTGCTCGGGACGCAGGCCGTGCTGGGCGAGCATCACCAGGCAGTGAAACCACAGGTCCGCGCACTCGGCCACGATGCGCTCGGGCGCGCCGTCCTTGGCGGCCATCACCGTCTCGGTGGCCTCCTCGCCGATCTTCTTGAGCACGGCGTCGGGCGCGCGCGCCAGCAGGCGCGCCACGTACGAGGCCTCGGGGTCGCCGCCACGGCGGCTCTCGATCACGTCGGCCAGCCGCGCGAGCACGCTCGCATCCTGCGGGTTCATCGGTAGATCGTCTCCGGATCCTTGAGCACGGGGTCCACGGTGCGCCAGGCACCGTCCTCGAGGCGGCGGAAGAAGCAGCTCTCGCGCCCAGTGTGGCAGGCGATGCCGCCGGCCTGTTCCACGCGATACAGCACCACGTCGCCATCGCAGTCCAACCGCACCTCCAGCACGCGCTGGCGGTGGCCTGACTCCTCGCCCTTGCGCCACAGGCGTTGCCGCGAGCGCGAGAAATACACCGCCTGCCCGGTGGCCACGGTCTCGGCCAGCGCCTCGCGGCTGGCCCAGGCCACCATCAGGATGCGGCCCGAGACCGCGTCCTGGGCGATCACCGGCACCAGGCCGCGCTCGTCGAAGGCCAGCTCGGCCAGCCAGTCGGCGGCCATCAGTCCAGCCTCATCGCGATGCCGCGGCTCGCCAGGTAGCGCTTGGCCTCGCCCACCGTGTACTCGCCGAAGTGAAAGATCGACGCGGCGAGCACCGCGTCGGCGCGGCCCTGCGTGACGCCCTCGGCCAGGTGCTCGAGCGTGCCCACCCCACCCGAGGCGATCACCGGCACGCCCACGGCATCGGCCACGGCACGCGTGAGTTCGAGGTCGAAGCCGGACTTGGTGCCGTCGCGGTCCATGCTGGTGAGCAGGATCTCGCCCGCGCCCAGGCGCTCGACCTCGCGCGCCCACTCGATCGCGTCGCGCCCGGTGGGCGTGCGCCCGCCGTGGATGTAGACCTCCCAGCCGGCCTGCGCGTCGTCGGCGCGGCGCCGCCGCGCGTCGATCGCCACCACGATGCACTGCGAGCCGTAGCGCGCCGTGGCCTCGCCGATCAGTTCGGGGCGCTGCACGCCCGCGGTGTTCACCGAGATCTTGTCGGCCCCGGCGTTGAGCAGCCGGCGCACGTCCTCGACCTGACGCACCCCGCCGCCGACGGTGAGCGGGATGAAGACCTGCTCGGCCACTGCCTCGATCACGTGCAGGATGATGTCGCGCGCATCGGAGCTGGCGGTGATGTCGAGGAAGGTGAGCTCGTCGGCGCCCTGCTCGTCGTAGCGGCGGGCGATCTCGACGGGGTCGCCCGCGTCGCGCAAGGACACGAAGTTCACCCCCTTGACCACCCGCCCGGCGGTCACGTCCAGGCAGGGAATGATGCGCTTGGCCAGCACGTTCAGCCGCCGCGACCGGCCACCAGGGCCTGTGCCGCCTGGAAGTCGAGCGTGCCTTCGTAGAGCGAGCGGCCGAGGATCGCGCCCTCCACGCCGAACTCCTCGACCTTGAGCAGGGCCTCGATGTCGGCGAGCCCCGCGATTCCGCCGCTGGCGTACACCGGCACCTTGACGGCTCGCGCCAGCTCCACCGTGGCCTCGACGTTGACCCCGGTGAGCATGCCGTCGCGGCCGATGTCGGTGTACAGGATGGCCTCGACGCCGTAGCCCTCGAACTTGCGGCCCAGGTCCACCACGTCGTGCCCGGTGAGCTTGCTCCAGCCGTCGGTGGCGACCTTGCCGCCCTTGGCGTCGAGCGCCACGATCACGTGACCGCCGAAGGCGCTGCAGGCGTCATGCAGGAAGCCCGGATTCTTGACCGCCGCGGTGCCGATCACCACGAAGCGCACGCCGTCGTCGATATAGCGCTCGATCAGGTCCAGGTCGCGCATCCCGCCGCCGAGCTGGATCTCGATGTCCTCGCCGACCTCGGCCACCATCTTGCGGATCACGGGCTCGTTGACCGGCTTGCCCGAGCGCGCCCCGTTGAGGTCGACGATGTGCAGCCGCTGCGCGCCCTGGGCCACCCAGTGGCGCGCCATGGCCACGGGGTCGTCCGAGAAGACGGTCACGTCCGCGTCCATGTTGCCCTGGCGCAGGCGCACGCAGCGCCCATCCTTGATGTCGATGGCGGGAATGAGCAGCATCTCGGTCGAGCCTGAGAGGGAGGGATGGGGCCGGGCCCTCAGGGGGCCCAGCGGGTGAAGTTCTCGTAGATGCGCAAGCCGCTGGCGGCGCTCTTCTCGGGGTGGAACTGCGTCGCAAAAATGTTATCCAGAGCCACCACGCAGGTAAAGGCGAGGCCGTAGTCGCTGCGCCCGGCAACCAGTCCTTCGTCGGCGGGCTCAACGTAGTAACTGTGCACGAAATAGAACCAGCTCGACTGCGGCACGCCCGCCCAGAGCGGGTGCGCGCCGGTCTGCTGCACGCGGTTCCAGCCCATGTGAGGCACCTTGAGCCGCGCGCCATCGGGGCCTTGCATCGCCGCCGGGAAGCGGCGCACACGGCCGGCAAACACGCCCAGGCCGCGCACGTCGCCTTCTTCCGAGTGCTCGAAGAGCATCTGCTCGCCGATGCACACGGCCAGCACCGGCCGCGAGGCCAGCGCGCGGCGCACCGCGTCTTCCAGGCCCGCCTCGCGCAGCGTGCGCATGCAGTCGGGCATGGCGCCCTGGCCGGGGAAGACCACCCGGTCGGCGGCGTCGATGTCGGCCGCGCGGTCGGCGACGAGCACCCGCGTTGCCTTGGGCGCCACGCGCTCCAGCGCCTTGGCCACCGAGCGCAGGTTGCCCATGCCGTAGTCGACGACAGCAATGGTGCTCATGGTCGAGCGGGGTCGGGAAGAAGGCCTAGAGCGAGCCCTTGGTGGAGGGGATGCTGCCCGCGGCGCGCGCATCGGGCTCGACCGCCATGCGTAGCGCGCGCCCGAAGGCCTTGAACACCGTCTCGCACTGATGGTGCGAGTTGGCGCCGCGCAGGTTGTCGACGTGCAGCGTGACGCCCGCGTGGTTCACGAAGCCCTGGAAGAACTCGTGCGCGAGGTCCACGTCGAACTCGCCGATCATCGCCCGCGTGAACGGCACCTCCCACACCAGCCCGGGGCGGCCCGACAGGTCGATCACCACCCGCGACAGCGCCTCGTCCAGCGGCACGTAGGCGTGGCCGTAGCGGCGCACGCCGCGCTTGTCGCCCAGCGCCTGCGCGAAGGCCTGGCCCAGCGTGATGCCCACGTCCTCCACCGTGTGGTGGCCGTCGATGTGCAGGTCGCCCTGCGCCTCGACCGTGAGGTCGAGCAGACCGTGGCGCGCGATCTGCTCGAGCATGTGGTCGAAGAACCCGATCCCCGTGGCGAGCTGCGCGCGGCCGCTGCCGTCCAGGTTCAGGGCGACGCGGATGCGCGTCTCGGAGGTGGTGCGGCTCAGGTCGGCGGTGCGGGCGGTCATGGCGCTTCGAGGCTCTCGCGCAGGGCCGCGAGCAAGGCCTCGTTCTCCTCTGGGGTGCCAATCGTGGCACGCAGGCAGCCCGCCAGCAGCGGGTGCGCGCGCGCCACGTTCTTGATCAGGATACCGCGCGCCTTGAGCCCGGCGAACACCGCGTCGGGATCGGCCACGCGCAGGAGCAGGAAATTCGCGGCGCTCGGGAAGGTCTCGACCCCGGGCAGAGCGGCGAGCGCGGCGCCGACACGGTCGCGCTCGGCGCGGATCGCGGCCGCCTGGGCCTCGAGCACCTCGAGGTGATCGAGCAGCAAGTCGGCGGCGGCAAGCGTGAGCGAGTTCACGTTGTAGGGCGGTCGCAGCTTGTCCACCTCGCGCAACAGCGCCGCGTCGCCGCACAGGTAGCCCAGGCGCAGGCCGGCGAGGCCAAGCTTGGAAAAGGTGCGCAGCACCAGCAGGCGCGCATCACTGCCCAGGCGCGGCAGCCAGGTGTCGCGCGCGAAGGGCAGGTAGGCCTCGTCGATCACCACCAGGCCGGGCGCGGCATCGAGCAGCGCCTCGACGTCGGCACGGTCGAAGAGCTTGCCGGTCGGGTTGTTGGGCCACGCCACGAACAGCACCGCGGGCCGGTGTTCGGCCATGGCCGCGAGCAGCGCCGCGCGGTCGAGCGAGAAGTCGGCGCGCAGCGGCACGCCCACGAAGCGGCAGCCGTCGAAGCGTGCACTCATCTCGTACATCACGAAGCCCGGGGCGGGCGCCATCACCACCGCGCCGGGCACGGCACAGGCCTGGATCAGCAGGTGGATGAGTTCGTCCGAGCCGTTGCCCAGCAGCAGCGCCTGCCCCGCCGGCAGGCCGATCGCCTGCGCCAGCCGCCGCTTGAAGGCGGCAGGCTCGGCCGGTGGGTAGCGGTTGATCGCCACCTGCGCCAGGCGCTCGCCCAGGGCCGCGGCAAGGGCGGCCGGCAGGCGGTAAGGATTTTCCATCGCGTCGAGCTTGATCAGACCCTCGGCGCAGGGCACGGCGTAGGCCGAGATCGCGCGCACCTCGGGGCGGATCAAGGTGAGCGGATCCACTCGCGCGCTCATTCGGCGGGCCCGATTCGGTAGCGCGCCGCCGCGGCGTGCGCCGGCAGGCTCTCGCCATCGGCGAGCTCCGCGGCGATCCGCCCCAGGCTGCGCGCGCCCTCGGCCGAGACGCGGATCAGGCTGGTGCGCTTCTGGAAGTCGTAGACCCCCAGGGGCGAAGAGAAGCGCGCGGTGCGCGAGGTGGGCAGCACGTGGTTGGGCCCGGCGCAGTAGTCGCCCAGCGATTCGCTCGTGTGGCGCCCCAGGAAGATCGCGCCGGCGTGGCGAATCTTCGCGGCCCAGCGCTGCGGCTCGTCGGTCGAGATCTCGAGGTGCTCGGGCGCGATGCGGTCAGCCACCGCGCAGGCCTCCTCGAGGTCGCGGGCGAGGATCAGCGCCCCTCGTCCGGCGAGGCTCGCCTCGATGATCTCGCGCCGCGGCATGCCGGGCAGCAGGCGCGTGATCGAGGCCTGCACCCGCGCGATGAACCCCGCGTCGGGAGTGAGCAGGATCGCCTGCGCGAGCTCGTCGTGCTCGGCCTGCGAGAACAGGTCCATCGCGATCCAGTCGGGATCGGTCTTGCCGTCGCAGATCACCAGGATCTCGCTCGGCCCGGCGATCATGTCGATGCCCACGGCGCCGAAGACGCGGCGCTTGGCAGCCGCCACGTAGGCATTGCCCGGGCCGACGATCTTGTCGACCGCGGCGATGGTCTGCGTGCCGTAGGCCAGCGCCGCCACCGCCTGCGCCCCGCCGATCGCCCAGGCGCGCGACACCCCGGCCAGACACGCCGCGGCAAGCACCAGCGGATTGCGCACCCCGTCGGGCGTGGGCACCACCATCTCGATGCGCTCGACCCCGGCCACGTGCGCGGGCAGCGCGTTCATCAGCACCGAGGACGGATACGCCGCCTTGCCGCCGGGCACATACAGACCCACCGAGTCGAGCGGCGTGACGCGCTGCCCCAGCTCGGTGCCGTCGTCCTCGGTGAGCGTCCAGCTCTGCGCGCGCTGATGCTCGTGGAAGGCCCCGATGCGCCGCGCGGCGGCCTCGAGCGCAGCGCGGCGCGCGGCGGGCAGCGACTCGAGCGCGGCGCGCATCTCGTCGGCGGGAATCTCGAGCGCGGCCACCGAGGGCGCGGCCATGCGGTCAAAGCGGTTCGTGTACTCGAGCAGGGCAGCGTCGCCGCGCGCGCGCACGTCATCGACGATGGCGCAGGCGCGCGCCTCGATGCCGGCGTCGATGGCGGTGTCGACCGCCACGAGATCGGCGAAGGCCGCGTCGAAACCCGGGTCGCGGGTGGAGAGCTGTCGCATCTTCATGGGCGCGCGGCGGACTCGATGTGCTCGATCAGTGGACGCAGTGCCTCGCGCTTGAGCTTGAGCGCCGCGCGGTTGACGATCAGACGCGCGGAAATCGAGGCGATCTGCTCGACCTCGACCAGGCGGTTGGCGCGCAGTGTTCCGCCCGAACTGACCAGGTCGACGATGGCGTCGGCCAGGCCGGCGAGCGGTGCCAGCTCCATCGAGCCGTAGAGCTTGATCAAATCGACGTGCACGCCCTTGGCCGCGAAGTGCTCGCGCGCGGTGCGCACGTACTTGGTGGCCACGCGCAGGCGCGCGCCGCGCCGCACGCTGGCGGCGTAGTCGAAGCCCTCGGGAACGGCCACGCACAGCCGGCAGCGCGCGATGCCCAGATCCACGGGCAGGTACAGCCCGTCGCCGCCGTGCTCCATGAGCACGTCCTGCCCGGCCACGCCCAGGTCGGCGGCGCCGTGCTGCACGTAGGTGGGCACGTCGGACGCGCGCACCAGCACGATGCGCAGGTCCGCGCGGCTGGTGCCGATGATCAGCTTGCGCGAGGTCTCGGGGTCCTCGGCGGGCGTGATGCCGGCCGCGGCGAGCAGCGGCAGGGTCTCGTCGAAGATGCGGCCCTTGGACAGCGCGAGCGTGATCACTTGACCCTCTCGATGCGCGCGCCCAGTGCGGCAAGCTTCACCTCCATGCGGTCGTAGCCGCGGTCGAGGTGGTAGATGCGGTCGATCAGGGTGTCGCCCTCGGCGGCGAGCGCGGCGATCACCAGCGAGGCCGAGGCGCGCAGGTCGGTGGCCATCACGCTCGCACCCGACAGGCGCGGCACGCCGTGCACGATCGCGGTGTGACCGTCGATGTCGATCGCAGCTCCCAGGCGCTGCAGTTCCGGCACGTGCATGAAGCGGTTCTCGAAGATCGTCTCGCTGATCCGCCCCACCCCCTCGGCGATCGCGTCGAGCGCCATGAACTGCGCCTGCATGTCGGTGGGAAAGGCCGGGTAGGGAGCCGTGCGCAGGCTCACCGCGCGCGGCCGGCCGCGCATGGCGATGCGGATCCAGTCGGCGCCGCTGTCGATCGAGGCGCCCGCCTCGCGCAGCTTCTCGAGCACCGCGTCGAGCGAGCGCGGCGCCGCCCCCGTGACCGTGAGTTCGCCACCGGTGGCCGCGGCCGCCACCAGGAAGGTGCCCGTCTCGATGCGGTCGGGCATCACCGCGTGGCGCGCGCCGTGCAGGCGCTCCACGCCTTCGATGACGATGCGGTCGCTGCCCGCTCCGCGCACCCGTGCACCCATCGCGTTTAGGCACTCGGCCAGGTCGACGACCTCGGGTTCGCGCGCTGCGTTCTCGATTACCGTCTCGCCCCGGGCCAGGACGGCGGCCATCATCAGGTTCTCGGTTCCGGTGACGGTGACCATGTCGGTGACGATGCGCGTGCCTGTCAGGCGCGAGGCGCGGGCCACCACGTAGCCGTGCTCGATGGCGATCTCCGCCCCCAGGGCCTGCAGCCCCTTGATGTGCTGGTCCACCGGCCGCGCGCCGATGGCGCAGCCGCCAGGCAGCGACACGCGCGCCTGGCCGGCGCGCGCCACCAGCGGCCCGAGCACGAGGATCGAGGCGCGCATCGTCTTGACGAGCTCGTAGGGGGCCTCGGTCGAAGTCAGCGCCGCGGCGCGCAGGCGCACGCTGTCGCCCTCGCGCTCCCAGGCCACGCCCATGCCGCGCAGCAGCCGGGACATGGTGCTGATGTCGGCCAGCTGGGGCACGTTGTCGAGCACCAGCTCCTCGTCGCTGAGCAGCGCCGCCGCCAGGATGGGCAGGGCGGCGTTCTTCGCGCCCGAGGCGCGCACCTCGCCTCGCAGCGGGCCGTTGCCGGCAATGCGCAGCTTGTCCATCAGCGGCCTCGCGCGGCGTACTCCGCCGGAGTGAGGGTGCCGGTGAACGAGAGCGCGTGGATCTCGCCGCTGTCGATGCGCGCGCGCAGCGCATCGAGGATCAGGCGCTGGCGCGCCAGGCGCGACTTGCCCTCGAACTCCGGGCTCACGATCAGGGCGTAGAAGTGGTGGCCGTCGCCCTGCACTTCGATCTTCTCGGCCGGCAGGGCGGCGCCGATCCAGGCTTCGATGTCGGTGGTGCTTGCGCTCATCGCGCTCCTCAGAGACGTAGCTTGTAGCCGCGCGCCAGCAGTGCGAGCGCGATGGCGACCGCCGCCACGCAACTCGTGCCCACGATGGCAAGCGAGATCCAGGGATCGACGTCCGACTGGCCCAGGAAGCCGTAGCGAAAGCCGTCGATCATGTAGAAGAACGGGTTCAGGTGCGAGACCTTCTGCCAGAACGCGGGCAGTCCGTGCACCGAGTAGAACACGCCCGCCAGGAAGGTGGCGGGCATGATCAGGAAGTTCTGGAAGGCGGCGATCTGGTCGAACTTGTCGGCCCACAGCCCGGCGATCAGGCCCACCGCGCCCAGCATCACCGCACCCAGCACGGCAAAGCCCAGGATCCACAGCGGCGCGGCGAACCCGGGCGGCGCCCACCAGGCGGTGACCGCGAACACCCCCAGGCCCACCACCAGGCCGCGCACCGCCGCCGCGCCCATGTAGGCCGCGCCGAGCTGCCCGCGCGAGAAGGGCGGCAGCAGCACGAAGATCAGGTTGCCCATGATCTTGGACTGCACCAGCGAGCTCGAGGCGTTGGCAAAGGCGTTCTGCAGCACCGACATCATCACCAGGCCGGGGATCAGGAAGGCCGTGTAGGACACCCCGGGAAAGACCTCGACGCGGGACTCCAGCACCTGGCCGAACACCAGCAGATAGAGCACGGCGGTGAGCACCGGCGCGGCCACCGTCTGCACCGAGACCTTCCAGAAGCGCAGCAGCTCCTTGCGCAGCAGGGTGAGAAAGGCGACGCGCCCGTCGTAGGCGAAGCTCATGCGGCCTGCCGGTCCGAAGTCAGTTGCAGAAACACGTCCTCGAGATCGGCGGGGCCGACCTCCACGTCCTCGGCTGTGATCTGGGCCTGCTTGAGCGCGGCGAGCACCTGCGCGATGTCGTCGGGCGCCGCAAGGCGCAGCGTGTGCAGGTCACCGGCGCGGCCCAGCGCCCGGGGCGCCAGCGCCGCGGGCAGCGCCCCCGGCAGGCGCACGCGCATCTGCAGGCCCGAGAAGCGCCGCAGCAGGCTGCGCGTTTCCTCGAGCGCGATCACCCGACCGGCCTTGAGCAGGGCCAGCCGCGTGCACAGCGCCTGCGCCTCCTCGAGGTAGTGGGTGGTGAGCACGATGGTGTGGCCCGCGGCGTTGAGCTCGCGGATGAAGTCCCAAAGATTGCGGCGCAACTCCACGTCGACACCGGCGGTGGGCTCGTCGAGCACGATCACCGGCGGCTTGTGCACCAGGGCCTGGGCCACCAGCACGCGCCGCTTCATGCCGCCCGACAGCGAGCGCATGTTGGCGTCGGCCTTGGCAGCGAGGCCCAGCTTGGCGAGGATCTCGTCGATCCAGTCGTCGTTGCGCGCGATGCCGAAGTAGCCGCTCTGGAAGCGCAGGGTCTCGCGCACCGTGAAGAAGGGATCGAAGGCCAGCTCCTGCGGCACCACGCCCAGCGCCAGGCGCGCGGCGCGAAAGTCGCGCACTGCGTCGTGGCCCATGATCTGCACGACGCCGCTGTCGGCCCGCGCCAGGCCCGCGATGATCGAGATGAGCGTGGTCTTGCCGGCGCCGTTGGGGCCGAGCAGACCGAAGAATTCGCCCTGCTCGACGCGCAGGTCGACCTCGGTCAGGGCCTGGACGGCTCCGTAGCGCTTCGAGACGCGGGAAACGAGGATGGCGGGCGGCGGCATGAGGGGTGGGCGCGTCGGGAACGCGCGCCCCGCATTGTAAGGAGGCCGTTCCCGCGGACGTTCAGGGCTGGGGATGTCCCGCGGGCAGATGCCCTGCGGGCTCGAGGCCGAGCAGCGCCGCCGCGCCGTAGAGGTCGGCCAGTTCGGCCACCGCGGGCGGCAGGTTCAGAAGGCGCAGCGTGCGGCCGGCCGCTTCGGCGCTGCGCTGCCAGTCGAGCAGCAGCGCCACGGCGCTCGAATCGGCGCGGCGCACGGCGCCGAAGTCGAACTCGCAGTCGCCGGCCGCCAGCGCGGCGGCGCCGGCGGCGGCGAGCGCCGGGGCGTTGGCCAGGGTGACGGCTGCGGCCTCGATGCGCATCTCAGCCCTTGGCGGCCGCGGTTTCGAGTGCGCGGTTGCGGTCGGCGAGCTGCTTGATCAGCCCATCGACCCCACCGGCGTTGATCGCCTGGGCGAACTGGGCACGGTAGTTCTCGACCAGCCACACGCCGGCGACGTTCACGTCGTAGATCTTCCAGCCAGCGTCGGTCTTGGCGAGGCGGTAGTCGAGCTGGATGGGCTCGCCGCGCGAGGCCACGAGCTCGGTGCGGACCACGGCCTCGTCCGCCGACGGCTGGGCGCGCACGGGCTTGACCTCGATCTTGTGGTCGCGCACCTGCGAGACCGCACCCGAGTAGGTACGCATCAGCAGCTGGCGAAACTCGACGGTGAGCGCGGCGCGCTGCTCGGGCGTGGCGTTGCGCCAGCCGCGACCCACCGCCAGCTGGGTCATGCGGTTGAAGTCCGTGTAGGGCAGGACCTTCTCGTCGACCAGCTTCTGGATGCGGGCGAGGTCGCCCGACGCAAGCTGCTTGTCGGAACGGATGGCATCGAGCACCGAGGTCGAGACCTCGCGCACCACGGCCTCGGGCGCCGCGGCGCCGGACTGCGCGGCGGCAGGAAGCGCCATCAGGCTGGCGCCCACGAGGGCAAGGAGTCGGAACAGTCGCGGGATGAGCTTCATGGCAGGTCCGTGGGGGAGGCGGGGCACACAGGCGTGCGCCACCCGCATTTCAACGCGTCGGCGCCGTCCTGGGAGGATCGGAAGAACCCTCGCCCGCCGGCGGCTCGGGCGCCATGTCGGGGTCGAGCTCCATGGGCGGGAAGCCGTCGTACACCAGGTTGCGGCGCCGCTGCAGGTAGGCGTCGCGCACCGCGAGGTAGCGGTCGAGCGCGGTATCGAGCAGGGCGTCGGCCGGCAGCAGGTTGGCCCGCTGATTGAACACCCGGGCGGCGAACAGCGAGTACTCGATCGAGGGCACGCCGATGTAGAAGTTGGGGTCGAGCACCGTCTCGACGCCCAGGCCCGTGGTGTCCCGCACGCTGGACGGCCCGAGCAGGGGCAGCACGAGGTAGGGCCCGTCGCCAAAGCCCCACACGCCCAGGGTCTGGCCGAAATCCTCGGGATGGCGTGGCACGCCCGTATCGCCCACCACGTCGAAGCAGCCCGCCAGACCGAAGGTCGAGTTCATGATCAGCCGCACGGCCGATTGGGCGGCCTCGCTGGGCTTGCCCTGGAGCAGGTTGTTCACCGCGTTCGAGGGTTCGCGCAGGTTGGAGAACGCATTGTTCACGCATTCGCGCACGGGGTCGGGAACGTAGTCCACGTAGGCCTGCGCCAGCGGCCGGATGGCGGCGCGGTCGATCGCCTGGTTGAACTCGAATACCTGGCGGTTGGCACGCTCCAGCGGATCGCGCGGATCCTGGCCCGCCGTGGCGGGCACGGTGGCGCAGCCCGCCAGGGCGCCGCCGGCCATGAGCAAGGCGGCAAGCAAGCGCCAGCCGCGGGCGGCAGGCGCACGGTCGGGACGGCTCGGGAGGGGGCGCGAGTTCATGGGGCAAGTCTAGCGGTGCCGCCGCCCCCTATTTGCCCGCAGCGGGTGTGGCCTCCGCCGCCTTGTTGAACAGGAACTGGCTGATCAGGCTTTCGAGCACCACCGCCGACTGGGTCATGCGGATCGTGTCGCCGGCCTTGAGGTTCTTGTCGTCGCCACCGGCCTCCAGCCCGACGTACTGCTCGCCCAGCAGCCCCGAGGTCAGGATCTTGGCCGAGGTGTCGAGCGGGAACTGGTAGCGCGTGTCGAGATCGAGCGCGACCTGCGCCTGAAAGCTCTGGTTGTCGAAGCCGATCGAGGTCACCCGGCCGACCACCACGCCGGCGCTCTTGACCGGTGCGCGCGGCTTGAGGCCGCCCACGTTGTCGAACTTCGCCAGCACCGTGTAGCTCGGCCCGGTCGAGAAGCTCGCCAGGTTCGCCGCCTTGAGCGCGAGGAACAGCAGCGCCAGCCCCCCGGCCAGCACGAAGATCCCCACCCACAGTTCCACTGCCTTGCGTCCCATAGTCATCTCGCTCTCGGTTGTACCGTCCTGCCCTGCACGACCCGCAACACCCCGAAGCCCAGGGCCGCCGCAAAACCGGCTCTGCCCGGCCGCCGGCGGCGCCCCCGTGAGGGGAAGGCGCCACAGGCGCTCAGTGGGTGAGTCTTCAATTCACGGCGTTGAAAACATCAGCGCCGTCAGCACGAAATCCAGTCCCAGCACGAGCAGCGAAGAAATCACCACCGTGCGCGTCGTACCGTGGGCCACGCCCTCGGGCGTGGGGCGCGCCTCCCAGCCCTGGTAGAGCGCCACCGCGGTCACCGCAACCGCGAACACCACGCTCTTGATGACGCCGTTGCCCACGTCCTTCCATACGTCCACGCCCGACTGCATCTGCGACCAGAAGCTGCCGGCATCGACGCCGATCATCAGCACCCCCACCACGTAACCGCCCACCACGCCCACCGCAGAGAACATCGCCGCCAGCAGGGGCAGCGAGATCACGCCGCCCAGGAAGCGCGGCGCGAGCACGCGGCGTACCGGGTCGACGCCCATCATGTCCATCGCGGCGAGTTGCTCGCCCGCCTTCATGAGGCCGATCTCGGCGGTCAGCGAGGTTCCGGCGCGCCCCGCGAACAACAGCGCCGCCACCACCGGCCCGAGTTCGCGCACCAGCGACAGGGCGACCAACACACCGAGCGCCTCTTCCGAGCCATAGCGCGACAGGGTGTAGTAGCCCTGCAGGCCCAGCACGAAACCCACGAACAGGCCCGACACCACGATGATCAGGGTCGAGTAGTTGCCGATGAAGTGCACCTGGGCGATGACCAGCCAGGGACGCCGCAGGGCGGACGGCAGCGCGCGCAGCAAGGCGAGGCAAAACAGCGCCGCGTGCCCCATCGCGCGCAGCCAGTCGAGCGAGCGGGCCCCCAGCCAGCGCAGGCGGTCGACCAGGCTCACGCGCGCAGCCCCAGGTCCTGCGCCAGGGAGCGCGCCGGATAGTGGAAGGCCACGGGGCCGTCGGCCGCGCCGTCGATGAACTGGCGCACGAAGGGGTCGGTGGACGCGCGCAGCTGCGCCGGCGTGCCCTGGGCGGCCACCCGGCCGCTGGAGATCACGTAGACGTAGTCGGCGATCAGGAAGGTCTCGACCACATCGTGGGTGACGACGATCGAGGTGGCGTGCAGTGCGTCGTTGAGGCGGCGGATGAGGTTGGCGGTCACGCCCAGCGAGATCGGGTCGAGCCCGGCGAAGGGCTCGTCGTAGAGGATGAGCTCGGGGTCGAGCGCGATGGCGCGCGCCAGTGCCACGCGCCGCGCCATGCCGCCCGAGATCTCGGCCGGCTTGAGCCCCGCCGCTCCGCGCAGACCCACCGCGTTGAGCTTGAGCAGCACGAGGTCGCGCAGCATGGGCTCGGGCAGGCGCGCGTGCTCGCGCAGCGGGAAGGCCACGTTCTCGAACACCGTGAGGTCGGTGAACAGCGCACCAAACTGGAACAGCATGCCGATGCGACGGCGCTGGACGAACAGGCGCTCCCGATCGCGCGGGTCGAGCACCTCGCCGTCGAGCACGATGCGCCCCGCCTGCGGCGTGAGCAGCCCGCCGATGAGCTTGAGCAGGGTGGTCTTGCCCATGCCCGAGCCGCCCATGATCGCCACCACGCGGCCTCGGTCGAAGCGCAGCGACACCTCGTGCAGGATGCTGCGGCGTTCGTAACCGAAGCTCAGGCGTTCGACGGCGAGGAAGGGTTGTTCAGCGGCACTCATGCAGGGGACGCAAAGCAAGCGCGGCGCCGATGCGCCGCGCGTGAACCGGGGGCGGATTCTCGCATAGGCCCCCTCGCGCGGATCAGTGGCGAGGCGGCCCGCGCCGCGGGCTCAGGATGGCGGTACCGGGCGCGTCGGCCTCGCGCGCCGCGCCAGCCCCAGGGCGATCAGGGCCTCGTCGCCCTCGGGCACCGGCTCGAAGGCGCCGGCGACCTCGGGCGGTATGGGAATCGCTCGGCCGCTCGCGAGATCGACGTAGACCCACTGGGTCTGGCCCCGCGCCAGCAACTTGCCGTCGCGGCCGCGCAGCACCGCGTAACGGCGCCGCGACTGGCTGCCTGCGAGCGCCTCGACCCAGGTGTGGAGCACCAGCGCCTCGCCCTCGCGCGCAGGGCGCAGGTACTCGAGCTGATGCGAGCCGGCCACCCAGGCCTGGCCCTGGGCGAGGTAGCGCTCGGTGGGCCAACCCTGCGCCGCCGTGTGTTCGAGCGCCGCCTCTTCCATCCAGCGCAGGTACTCGCGGTTGTTGACGTGGCCGAGCGCGTCGATCGACTCGATGCCCACGACGATGTGCTTGGCGTGGATGCGTGGCATGGGCGGCAAACGCAGCTCGCGCCGACTCGCGCAACTCAGCGCGGCAGCACCGAGGCCCCCATCAGGTACTCGTCCACGGCCCGGGCGCACTGGCGACCTTCGCGGATCGCCCAGACCACCAGGCTCTGGCCCCGGCGCACGTCGCCCGCGGCGAAAACCTTGGGCACGCTGGTGGCATAGGGCAGCGGCGCACCGGCGAACTCCTCGGTGCCGGCACGCGCGTTGCCACGGCCGTCGCGTTCCACCCCAAAAGCTTCGAGCAGGGTGGCCACAGGCGAGACGAATCCCATCGCAAAGAACACCAGATCGGCCGGAATCTCGAAGCGCGAGCCCTCGAGCTCGACCATCTTCATCTGCCCGGTGGCCGGATCCTTCTGCCACTCGACACGGGCGCACTCGAGCGCCGTGACCCGCCCCTTGGCGTCGCCCTTGAAGGCCTTGGTGGTCACCGCCCAGTCGCGCTCGCAGCCTTCGTCGTGGCTGCTCGAGGTGCGCAGCTTGATCGGCCAGTAGGGCCAGGTCAGCGCCTTGTTCTCCTGCACCGGCGGCTGCGGCAGCAGTTCGAACTGGGTGACGCTGACCGCGCCCTGGCGGTTGCTGGTGCCTACGCAGTCGCTGCCGGTGTCGCCGCCGCCGATCACCACCACGCGCTTGTCCTTGGCCGAGATCTGCTCCTTCACCTTGTCGCCGGCCACCGCGCGGTTCTGCTGAGGCAGGAAGTCCATGGCGAAGTGCACGCCCTTGAGTTCGCGCCCCGGCACCGGCAGATCGCGCGGCACCTCCGCGCCCGCGGCGAGCACCACCGCATCGAACTGCGCGGCCAGCGCCTCGGGCGAGATAGCCTCGCGCGACAGATCGGGTACGCCGGGCGGCAGCGCCGCGCCCACGCGCACGCCGGTGCGGAAGCTCACGCCCTCGGCCTGCATCTGCTCGATGCGCCGGTCGATGTGCGACTTCTCCATCTTGAAATCGGGGATGCCGTAGCGCAGCAGGCCGCCCACCCGGTCGCTCTTCTCGAAGACCGTGACCTCGTGGCCGGCGCGCGCCAGCTGCTGGGCGCAAGCCAGGCCCGCGGGGCCCGAGCCCACCACCGCAATCTTCTTGCCCGTGCGCGCGGCAGGCGGCTGGGGCACGACCCAGCCCTCGGCCCAGCCGCGGTCGATGATGGCGTGCTCGATCGACTTGATCCCCACCGGGCTGTTCTCGAGGTTGAGCGTGCAGGCGGCCTCGCACGGCGCGGGACAGACCCGGCCGGTGAACTCGGGGAAGTTGTTGGTCGAGTGCAGAACCTCGAGCGCCGTCTTCCAGTCGCCCTGGTAGACGAGGTCGTTGAAGTCGGGGATGACGTTGTTGACCGGGCAGCCGCTGTTGCAGAAGGGAATGCCGCAGTCCATGCAGCGCGCCCCCTGCACCTTGGCCTGCTCGTCGGTCAGGTGCGCCACGAACTCGCGCCAGTGCTGCTTGCGCGCGGCGGGCGCCTCGGCGGCCTCTTCGAGCCGTTGGAACTCCATGAATCCGGTGATCTTGCCCATGGTGCGTCCTTACGCGGCGATCTTCTGGGATTGGGCGGCGGGCTTGGCGCGCGCCTCGGCGATTTGGCGCAGGGCGCGCTTGTACTCGTGCGGAAAGACCTTCACGAAACGGCCGCGCTGGCTGGCCCACTGGTCGAGGATGGTGCGCGCGCGCAGGCTGCCGGTGGCGCGGAAGTGGGCCTCGACCAGGCGCCTGAGCGTGAACTCGTCGGTCTCGCCCAGGTGCCAGATCGCCTCCTCGATGCGCTCCTGCTGCTCGCTCGCCGGCAGCACGGTCTCGAGCGCGACCATGGCGGTGTTGCAGCGCGCGGCGAAGTCGCCCGCCTCGTCGTACACGTAGGCGATGCCGCCCGACATGCCGGCGGCGAAGTTGCGCCCCGTGCCGCCCAGCACGACCACCGTGCCGCCGGTCATGTACTCGCAGCCGTGGTCGCCGGTGCCTTCGACCACCGTCGAGGCGCCCGACAGGCGCACGGCGAAGCGTTCGCCCGCCACGCCGTTGAAGAAGGCCTCGCCGCTGGTGGCGCCGTAGAGGGCGGTGTTGCCGACGATGATGTTGTCGGTGCCCATGCCGCGGAAGTCGTTGGGGCAGCGCACGATGATGCGCCCGCCCGACAGGCCCTTGCCGGTGTAGTCGTTGGCGTCGCCCACCAGGTCGAGCGTGATGCCGTGCGCCAGGAAGGCGCCGAAGCTCTGGCCGGCGGTGCCGTTCAACTGAATGTGGATGGTGTCGTCGGGCAGGCCGGCGTGGCCGTAGCGGCGCACCACCTCGGCGGAGAGCAGCGTCCCCACCGTGCGGTTGACGTTGCGGATCGGCGTGATGAAGCTCACCCGCTCGCCGCGCTCGAGCGCGGGGCGGCTCTGCTCGATGAGCTTGTGGTCCAGCGCCTTGGCCAGGCCGTGGTCCTGCTCCTCGCACTTGCGGCGCGCCACCTCGGGGGGCATGGACGGCTGGTAGAAGACGCGGCTGAAGTCCAGGCCCTTGGCCTTCCAGTGTTCGATGCCGCGCTTGGTGTCGAGCAGGTCGGCACGGCCGATCAGTTCCTCGAAGCGCCGGATGCCCAGGCTGGCCATCAGTTCGCGCACTTCCTCGGCCACGAAGAAGAAGTAGTTCACCACGTGCTCGGGCTGGCCCTTGAACTTGGCGCGCAGCAGGGGATCCTGCGTGGCCACGCCCACCGGGCAGGTGTTGAGGTGGCACTTGCGCATCATGATGCAGCCCTCGACCACCAGCGGCGCGGTGGCGAAGCCGAACTCGTCGGCACCGAGCAGCGCACCGATCACCACGTCGCGGCCGGTCTTCATCTGGCCGTCGACCTGCACGGCAATGCGGCCGCGCAGGCGGTTGAGCACCAGGGTCTGCTGGGTCTCGGCCAGGCCCAGTTCCCAGGGCGTGCCGGCGTGCTTGATCGAGCTCACCGGGCTCGCGCCCGTGCCGCCGTCGTAGCCGCTGATGGTCACGTGATCGGCCTTGGCCTTGGCCACGCCTGCGGCCACCGTGCCCACACCCACCTCCGAGACCAGCTTGACGCTGATGCTGGCGCGGTCGTTCGCGTTCTTCAGGTCGTGGATCAGCTGGGCCAGGTCCTCGATCGAATAGATGTCGTGGTGCGGAGGCGGCGAAATCAGGCCCACGCCCGGCACCGAGTAGCGCAGCTTGGCGATGTACTCGCTCACCTTGTGGCCGGGCAGTTGCCCGCCCTCGCCGGGCTTGGCGCCCTGGGCCATCTTGATCTGGATCTGGTCGGCGCTGGCCAGGTACTCCGCGGTGACGCCGAAGCGCCCCGAGGCCACCTGCTTGATGCGGCTGCGCAGCGAGTCGCCCTCGGCCAGGAGCACGTCGGCCACCACGCGGTCGGCGCCGATCACGCTGGCCAGTGTGTCGCCGGCCTTGATGCCGCTCGCGCCGGTGCGCATCTCGACTTCGTAGCGACGCTCGTCCTCGCCGCCCTCGCCCGTGTTGCTCTTGCCGCCAATGCGGTTCATGGCGATCGCCAGCGTGGCGTGAGCCTCGGTGGAGATCGAGCCCAGCGACATCGCGCCGGTGGCGAAGCGCCTGACGATGTCTCGCGCGGGCTCGACCTCGTCGACGGCGATGGCGCGCTTGGGGTCCACCTTGAACTCGAACAGGCCGCGCAGCGTCATGTGGCGGCGGCTCTGGTCGTTGATGATCTGCGCGTACTCCTTGTAGCTCTGGTAGGAGTTGCTGCGCGTGGAGTGCTGGAGCTTGGCGATCGCGTCCGGCGTCCACATGTGCTCCTCGCCGCGCACGCGCCACTGGTACTCGCCGCCGGCGTCGAGCATGTGCGCCAGCACCGGGTCGGAGCCGAAGGCCGCCTGGTGCATGCGCACGGCCTCTTCCATGACCTCGAACAGTCCGATCCCGCCCACCTTGCTGGCGGTGCCGCGGAAGTACTTGCCCACCAGGTCCTGGCCCAGGCCCACGGCCTCGAAGATCTGGGCGCCGCAGTAGCTCATGTAGGTGCTGATGCCCATCTTCGACATGACCTTGTTGAGGCCCTTGCCGACTGCCTTGACGTAGTTCTTGACCGCCTTCTCGGCGTCGATGCCGCCGGGAGCCGCCGCGTAGTGGCTGCGCAGGGTCTCGAGGGCGAGGTAGGGGTGCACGGCCTCGGCGCCGTAGCCCGCGAGCAGCGCAAAGTGGTGCACCTCGCGCGCGCTGCCGGTCTCGACCACCAGGCCGGTCGAGGTGCGCAGGCCCGCGGCGATCAGGTGCTGGTGCAGGCTGCTCGTGGCGAGCAGCGCGGGAATGGCGACGCGATCGGCCGCGACCGCGCGGTCGGTCACCACCAGGATGTTGTGCCCGGCGCGCACCGCGTCGACCGCCTGCGCGCACAGCGAGGCCAGCCGCGCCTCGACGCCTTCCTTGCCCCAGGCCAGCGGGTAGGTGATGTCGAGTTCGAGCGAGCGGAACTTGCCCGAGGTGTAGCCGGCGATGGCCCGGATCTTGGCCATGTCCTTGCGGTCAAGGACGGGCTGCGCCACCTCGAGCCGCATCGGCGGGTTGATGTTGTTGATGTCGAGCAGGTTGGGGCGCGGCCCGACAAAGCTCACCAGGGACATCACGAGCTGCTCGCGGATCGGGTCGATCGGCGGGTTGGTGACCTGGGCGAAGAGCTGCTTGAAGTAGTTGTACAGCGGCTTGTTCTTGCTCGAGAGCACGGGCAGCGCGCTGTCGTTGCCCATCGAGCCGATGGCTTCCTCGCCGGTGTCGGCCATGGGCTGCATGAGCAGGCGCACGTCCTCCTGCGTGTAGCCGAAGGCCTGCTGGCGGTCGAGCAGCGACGCGCCGGGCGCGGTGTCGGCGGCCTCGCCCTGCGGCAGGTCGTCGAGCCGGACGCGGATGCGGCGGATCCACTCTCGGTAGGGCTTGCTCGCCGCGAGCTGGGCCTTGAGCTCGGCGTCGTCGATGATGCGGCCCTGCTCGGTGTCGATCAGGAACATCTTGCCGGGCTGCAGGCGCCACTTCTTCTGGATGCGGCTCTCGGGGATGGGCAGCACGCCCACCTCGGACGCCATGATCACCAGCTCGTCGTCGGTGACCACGTAGCGCGCCGGCCGCAGGCCGTTGCGGTCGAGCGTGGCACCGATGCGCACGCCGTCGGTGAAGGCGATGGCGGCCGGGCCGTCCCAGGGCTCCATCATCGCCGCGTGGTACTCGTAGAACGCGCGCCTCGATTCGTCCATGAGGGTGTGCTGCTCCCAGGCCTCGGGGATCATCATCATCACCGCCTGGGCGAGCGGATAGCCGCTCATGAGCATGAGCTCGAGCGCGTTGTCGAAACAGGCGGTGTCGGACTGGCCCTCGTAGATCAGCGGATACAGCTTCTCGAGGTCGCGCCCCAGGACCGGCGAACTCATCACTCCCTCGCGCGCGCGCATCCAGTTGAAGTTGCCCTTGACCGTGTTGATCTCGCCGTTGTGCGCGACCAGGCGGTACGGGTGCGCGAGCTCCCAGCTCGGGAAGGTGTTGGTCGAGAAGCGCTGGTGCACCAGGGCGATGGCGGTGACCACGCGCGCGTCGCGCAGGTCCTCGTAGTAGCGGCCGACCTGATCGGCCAGCAGCAGGCCCTTGTAGACCACGGTGCGCGTGGACATCGACGGGACGAAGTACTCCTTGCCGTGCTGCAGCCGCAGGTTCTGGATCTTGTGGCTCGCGCTCTTGCGGATGACATAGAGCTTGCGCTCGAGCGCGTCGGGCACCATCACGTCGTTGCCGCGCCCGATGAAGATCTGGCGGATCACGGGCTCGCGGCTGCGCACCAGCGGCGACATGGGCATGGCGCGATCCACCGGCACGTCGCGCCAGCCCAGCACCACCTGGCCCTCGGCGCGCACGGTGCGCTCGAGTTCCTGCTCGCAAGCCAGGCGCGAGGCGTGCTCGCGCGGCAGGAAGATCATGCCCACCCCGTACTCTCCGGGCGGCGGCAGATTCACGCCCTGGCGGGCCATCTCTTCGCGATAGAACTGATCGGGGATCTGCAGCAGGATGCCCGCGCCGTCACCACACAGCGGGTCAGCCCCCACCGCGCCGCGGTGGTCGAGGTTCTGCAGGATGAGCAAGGCCTGCTGCACGAGGGCGTGGCTGGCGCGCCCCTTGATGTGCGCCACGAATCCGACGCCGCAGGCGTCGTGTTCGCGGTCAGGGGCGTACAGGCCGTGGGCGGCGCTGTGTTCCAGGGACGAGTCGAGCGACATGGCAGCTCCGTGATCGGCCCTCGGCGCGGACACGGCCGAGGCTGCGACACTCTACTGCGCCGCAGCACCCGCATCAATCAAAAGAAATGGTGTCTGACCCCAATTATCAGGACGGCGCTGACGCGCCGACGCATAAATGGGGACACAGTCTAATGATTTGATCTGCCTATGCTTTTCTTGGCCGCCCGCGCGGCCTCGGCGCCACTGGGCGGGCGTCCGCAGACCCCAAGCCGAGCAGGAAAGCCGCGTCTCCTAGAGGCCAGCCTCGAGTCGCGGCGGCGAGCAGACGCTCCCCGAAGCCCGCGGGCGAGCCGGCGTCCAGCCCCGCGCGATAGCGCGCCTGACGCTCGAACGGCGTGTTGCCCTGTGCCCAGTAGACGGCGGGATCACTCACCACGGGATCGATCGCTCGGCCCAGGTGGTGCGGCAGGCTCGACCAGGGGTAGTCGGCGGCGTCGCTCACCAGGCCCGCGCGCTGGGGCGCGGCCTCGACAAACCGCATGGCGGCGAGCAGGTGTGCTTCGGGATCGAACACACAGGCCCGGAAGCGGCCGTCCCAGAGGCCACCGCGCAGGCCATGGCGTCGGTTGTGGTGGCGCGCGTAGCGCCCTCCCACCGTCTGCATCAGCCGGCCCAAGTCGTCCGCGCCGGGCGGCGTCGCCACCAGCATCACCTCGCCCGGCAGCAGCACGTAGGCGTGCACCGCCACGCGCAGGCCCAAAGCCGCCTCGCGCAGCCAGCCCAGGTACAGCCGCCGGTCCTCGATCTGGGCAAAGACAGGCTCGTGCCCGCGGCCACGCTGCAACACGAAGTGCGGCAGGCCGGGCGCAGCCCATCGGCTCAGGCGCGCCACGCCGCTTCTCCCGCGTGGCGCCTCTGGCCTGCGCGCCTCACCCCTCGCTCACCGCGAACAGGCGCCGATGCTCCTTCATCGCGTAGCGATCGGTCATCCCGGCCACGTAGTCGGCGATCGCCCGCGGCTTGTCGCGCGCGGCGCGCAGTTGGTGATCGTCCGGCAACAGGCGCGGCTCGTCCATGAAGGCATCGAACAGTTCGGCAACGATGCGCCGCGCCTTGCTGGTCATGCGCATCACCTGGTAGTGGCGGTAGAGGTGCTCGAACAGGAAGCGCTTGAGCGCGTCGGCCTCGGCGCGCAGCGGCGCCGAGAAGGCAATCAGCGGCGGCGCGGCGCGCACCGCCTCGATGTCGGCCGGCCGCTGCGCGTCGATCAGCGCTCCGGACTGCGCCAGCACGTCGCCCACCAGGGAGTTGATCATGCCGCGCACGGTCTCGTGAATCAGCCGGCGCTGCGCAAGACCCGGATGCGCGGCGCGCACTGCCGCGCTGTGGCGCGCGAACAGCGGCACGGCCTCGAGCTGCTCGAGCGAGATCAGACCCGAGCGCAGGCCGTCGTCGATGTCGTGGTTGTTGTAGGCGATCTCGTCGGCCAGGTTGGCGATCTGTGCCTCGAGCGTGGGCTGGCGCTTGTCGAGGAAGCGCCGGCCGAGCTCCCCCAGGCGGCGCGCGTTCTCGGCCGAGCAGTGCTTGAGGATGCCCTCGCGGGTCTCGAAACTGAGGTTGAGGCCGTCGAAGGCCGCATAGCGCTCTTCGAGTTCGTCGACAACGCGCAGCGACTGCAGGTTGTGCTCGAAGCCGCCATAGGGCTTCATGCAATCGTTGAGCGCGTCCTGACCCGCGTGCCCGAAGGGGGTGTGCCCCAGGTCGTGGGCGAGCGCGATCGCCTCGGCCAGGTCCTGGTTGAGCCGCAGTCCGGCGGCGAGCGCCCGCGCGATCTGCGCCACTTCCAGCGAGTGGGTGAGCCGCGTGCGGAAGTGGTCGCCCTCGTGGTTCACGAAGACCTGGGTCTTGTACTCCAGCCGGCGGAAGGCGCTCGAGTGGACGATGCGGTCGCGATCGCGCTGAAAGGCGGTGCGCGTCGCGGCCTCGGGCTCGGGATGCACCCGGCCGCGGCTGTCGGCGGCGTGCGCGGCGTAGGGTGCAAGGCTGGCGGCGTCGCGGCGGATCATGCGTAGCCTCCCGCGGTCAAGGTGGCACGCAGCGCCTCGTCGGGCACCACGCGCTGCACGGCGCGCCCGATGCGCTCGATCAGGATGAAGCGGATCTGGCCAGCCTCGGACTTCTTGTCGCCGCGCATGGCGGCGATTGCCGCGTCCATCCCCAGTCCGGCGATGCGTGTGGGCAGGCCGGCCTGCATCACCGCAGACTCGATCCGCTCGACCTCGGCCGCGCCGATCATGCCCAGGCGCCGCGACAGATCCGCCGCCAGGCACAAGCCGCAGCCCACCGCCTCGCCGTGCAGCCAGGTGCCGTAGCCCGCCAGGGTCTCGATGGCGTGACCGAAGGTGTGGCCGAGGTTGAGCAGGGCGCGCTCCCCGCTCTCGCGCTCGTCGCGCGCAACGATGGCCGCCTTGATGCGGCAGGAACCCTCGACCGCCGCGGCCAGTGCCGTCGGCTCGAGCGCGCGCAGGCGGGTCAGTGCGGCCTCGACCTGCGCAAAGTAGCCGGCATCGGCCAGCACGCCGTGCTTGAGCACTTCGGCCAATCCGGCGGACAGCTCGCGCGCCGGCAAGGTGTTGAGCGTGGCCGTGTCGGCCAGGACGGCGATGGGCTGGTGAAACGCCCCCACGAGGTTCTTGCCGGACGCGAGATTGATCCCCGTCTTGCCGCCCACCGAGGAGTCGACCTGGGCAAGCAGCGTCGTGGGCACCTGGACGAAGCGGATGCCGCGCATGTAGATCGCCGCCGCGAAGCCCGCCATGTCGCCCACCACCCCGCCACCGAGCGCCACGATCAGGCTGCGCCGGTCTGCACCGAGGGCCACCAGCGCCTCCAGGACCGCGGCGATCCCGGGCCAATCCTTGTGCTGCTCGCCATCGGGCAGGGCCAGCAGGGCCGTGGGCGCCACCGCCGCACTGAGCGCCTGAACCGCAGACCCGTAGAGCGGCCCGACCGTGGTGTTGGTGACCACCAGGATGCGCGTCGGGCGCGCGCCCGCCAGCAGCTCGGGCAGCCGCTCCAGCGCCCCGGCGCCGATGTGGATGGGATAGGCCCGTTCGCCCAGGCCGACGTCAAGCGTGATCATCTGGAAAGCCGTGAGAAGTGGATTCGCGCAGGCCCGCCAGTGCCGGTGCAGCCAGCACGCGCTCGACCATGCGTCGCGGGTTGGTCGCGGCCGACACCAGCGTCAGGTGGGCCACCGATTCGTAGAGCGGCTCGCGCTTGGCCAGCAGTTCCTGCACGCGCGCGCGGGGATCGGCAGTCTGCAGCAGCGGCCGACTCGTGTCGCGCCGCGTGCGGCGCAGGACCTCGTCGACCCCGACCCTCAGGTAGACCACGAAGCCGCGTTCGTGCAGGGCGCGGCGGTTGTCCTCGCGCAGCACCGCGCCACCGCCGGTGGCCAGCACGCAGCGCGGGATGCGGGTCAGTTCGTCGAGCAGGGCGGCCTCGCGCTGGCGGAAGCCGTCTTCTCCCTCGAGCTCGAAGATGGTGCTCACCGCGACGCCGCTGCGCGCCTCGAGTTCCCGGTCGGCATCGACGAAGTTCCAACCCAGCGCCTGGCCCAGCAGGCGTCCGACAGTGGACTTGCCGGCACCCATCATGCCGACGAGAAAGATCGAGGCGGGCGCGCAGACCATGGCCGCAAGGGTAATGCATCCGCTGCGGCCGAAAAAAAGGGCTGCCTCGTGGCAGCCCTCGTGAGCCGATCCGCGCAGATCAGCGCAGCCCGGACACGCGCTCCGAGACGATGCGCGGGGTGATGAAGATCAGCAGTTCCCGGCGCGCGCGCGAGGTGTTGGTGGTCTTGAACAGGTTGCCCACCACGGGGAGTTCCTGCAGGTAGGGCACGCCGGTGACGGTGGTCGTGTCTTCCTGCTGGTAGATGCCGCCGAGCGCCACCGTGCCGCCGTTTTCCACCAGCACCTGGGTCTTGACGCTCTTGGTGTTGATCGCGGGGCCGTTGATGGTCTCTTCGCCGCGGCTGTCCTTGTTGACCTGCACGTCGAGGAAGATCGCGCCTTCAGGAGTGATCTGGGGCGTGACCTCGAGCTTGAGCACGGCCTTGCGGAACGACACCGAGGTGGCTCCCGACGAGGTGGCCTGCTGGTACGGGATCTCGGTGCCCTGCTCGATCAGGGCCTTGACCTTGTCGGCGGTGACCACGCGCGGACTCGAGATCTCCTTGCCTCGGCCGTCGGCCTCGAGCGCGCTGATTTCCAGGTTCAGGATGCTGGTCAGCGCGGAGTTGAACAGAGTCAGCGCGAACGAACCGGGCACGAATCCGTTGATCGCCTGGGCCGGCAGGTTCACGTAGTTGGGCGTGAGGATGCCCACCCCGCCGGCTGTTCCGCCGGGAGCCGGGTTGCCCGGGGTGATGATGTTGTTGCCGCTCGAGGCGCCGGTGTTGGTCATGCGCCCGAAGCCGAAGCGCACGCCCAGGCTGCGGCCGAAGCGGTCGTCGGCCTCGACGATGCGCGATTCGATCAGCACCTGAGGCACGGCCACGTCGATGCGCGCGATCAGGCGGCGCACCTCTTCGAGCCGCGCGGCGGTGTCCTGCACGAACAGCTGGTTGGTGCGCGGGTCGAAGGTGGCGGAGCCGCGCTTGGACAGCAGACGCTGCTGCGGATCGGTGAGCAGCTTGCGCACGTCCTCGGCCCGCTGGTAGTTGATCACGAAGGCCTCGGAGCGCACCGGCTCGAGGTCGGCGATCTGATTGCGCGACTCGAGCTCGAGCTTCTCGCGGGCGGCGATCTCGTCACGCGGCGCGATCAGCATCACGTTGCCGTTCTTGCGCATGTCCAGACCCTTGGCCTGCAGGATGATGTCGAGCGCCTGGTCCCAGGGCACGTCCTTCAGGCGCAGGGTGATGGTGCCGCCCACCGAGTCGCTGGTGATGATGTTCGTGTTCGTGAAGTCGCCGATCACCTGCAGCAGCGAGCGCACGTCGACGTTCTGGAAGTTCAGGCTCAGTCGCTCGCCCTGATAGCCCTGGCGCGAGCCCTGGAACAACTTGGTCGGGTCTTCCTTGACCGGCTTGACCTCGAGCACGAAGCGGTTGTCGCTCTGGTAGGCGTTGTGCTCGAAGGCTCCCCGCGGCGTGACCACCAGCCGGGCGTTGTTGCCCTGCTGGTTCGCGGCAACCTGGGTCACCGGCGTGGCAAAGTCGGTCACGTCGAGGCGGCGGCGCAGGTTCTCGGGCAATTGGGTGTTGATGAAGTCGACCACCAGGGAGTTGCCCTGCTGCTTGATGTCGACCGTGGTGTTGGGATCGCTGAGGTCCACCACCACGCGGCCTTCGCCCTCGGTGCCCCGGCGGAAGTCGAGGTTGCGCAGACTGCGCGGCCCCGCGGCCGCGGCCGACGGCGCGCTCGCGGGCGCTGCCGCCACCGTGGTGCTGGCAGCTGCGGCCGCCGCAGGCGCGGCGCCGAAGCGCGTCGAATCGCTCATGGCCCCGAGCGCGACGATCACGGAATTGCCTTCGACACTGATGCTGTGCGTGGTCGACTGGCGCAGGTTGAGCACCACTCGCGAGCGCCCCTGGGCCTGCACCACGTTGACCGAGCGCAGGTCGCCCTGGTTGAGCTCGAACAGGTTCGAACCGCTGGCGTTGACCGTGTCGGGCAGGTCGAGCGCGATGCGCGCCGGGTTGGCGATCGAGAAGCTCGCGGGCGCGCCCTTGGGCGGCGCCTTGAGCCGGATGTTGAGCACGACGCCCGCCGCGGTGCGGGTCGCCTCGACTCGCTCGATGGCGTTCTCGCCCGCCACCGGAGCAGTCTGCGCGACGGCAGCGGCAGGCGCGATGAGCGCGACCCCCAGGACGCCCTGCGCCGCCACGAATCCGGCGGTGAAGAGGCTACGGAATGACTTGCTCATCGCTTGCTCCCTTGGGCGCTGGCCGCGGCGACCTGAAGTTCCAGCTTGGCGGGGCGTTCGACCCACTCGCCGGCGGCGTCCTGCACGATCTCGTTCAGTTGGGTTTCGGTTTCGGTGATGCGGCTGACACGGCCGAAGTTCTGGCCAAGATAATTGCCCACCCGCACCATGTGGGTCTGGCCGCCGACGTCGACCAGCGCGACGTTGGCGCCGCCCTGACGCAGCATGCCGACCATCTTCAGCTGGTCGAGCGGATAGCTTTCGAGCGGCTCACGCCGGCGGTCGAGATCAGGCTTGAGCGCGCTGGCACTGGCCCGGGCCGCGGCCTGGCGGGCCACTGCGACGAGCATCTTCTGCGCGTCGAAGGGGTCGACCGCGGCCTTGCCGTCGTACTTCTGCGGCGTGAACTGCTTGGGCTCGGGCACCGGCTGCGTGGTGGGCTTCATGCCGGCGCGGGTCTGGTCCATCCACTTGCGGATCTCGGTCTCGTCCGCGGACGAGCACGCGGCCAGGAGCGCGGCAACCGGAAGCGCGAGCAGGAGTCGTGCGTGCTTGCTCATTTGCCACCCTTCGCGGCCGCTGCCGCCGCCTGCTTGGCCTTGCGCTGCTCGGCGATCTCTTCGGGGTCGAGGTAGCGGTAGGTCTTGGCCGTGGCGTCCATCGACAGGCCCCCGGCCTTGCCGGGCGCGATGTTCACGTTGTTGATCGTCACGATGCGCGGCAGCGCGGCGATGTCGGCCGCGAAGGCGCCCAGGTCGTGGTACTTGCCGGCCACCTTGATGCTGATCGGCAGTTCCGCGTAGTACTCCTTGACCGCCAGCTGGCCGGGCTTGAAGAGCTCGAAGTCGAGCCCGCGTCCCACGCCGGCCTGGTTGATGTCCGACAGCAGCGCGTCCATCTCGGACTTGCTCGGCAGCTGCTTCTCGAGCGTCAGCACGTACTGGCTGACCTGCTCGCGCTGGCGCTTGAGCTCGTCGAGGTTGATCGCCTGCTGCAGCTTGCCGCGGTACTCGTCGCGCAGCTTGACCTCGTCGGCACGCAACTGGTCGAGGCGATCGACCTGGCCGCTCCACACCAGGAACCAGCCGGCCACGAGTGCCACGACGATCACGCCCAACCACACCGCCACCTTGGGCGCAATCGGCCAGGAGCCGACCTGCTCGAGCGTCAGGCCCCGGAACTGCGCGAGGAGGTCGTTTACGTCTTTCTTCGCCATCTGGTCGTCTCGCTCACTTCGTCGGCGCGGCAGGCGCGGGGGCAGGCGTCGGTGCGGGCGCGGCGCCGGCAGGACGCCTGGCGCCCTGGCCCTGGGTCTGGTTCTGCGCCTGCAGCTCCTTGCGTTCCTGGGTGGGCCTGAGCAGGAAGCTCAGCCCGAAGTCGAACACGCGACGGTTGACGCCGGCCGGGGTCTGCGCCGCCACCTTGATCTCGATGAGGTCGGGCTTCTCCACGTAGGTCGCGTTGGCCGAGATGTTGCGCAGGAACTCCGAGACGCGCTCGTTCGAGGACGCCCAGCCGTTGATGGTGACCTTGTTGCCTTCCTGCTTGAGGCTCCTGAGGAACACGCCTTCGGGAGTCTGCTTCACGAGTTCGGCCAGCAGGTGCACGGGCAGGTTGCGGTCGGCCTGAAGATCCTCGACCGCGCGCTGGCGGGCACGCAGTGCGTCGATCTCCTGGCGCAGCGTGGCGATCTCCTTGATCTGCGCGTCGAGCTTGCGGTTCTCGGCGCGGATGTACTCGTTGCGCGTCTCCTGTCGGGAGATGTTGGCCTGGAGCACGGACCACACCAGGAACACGACGCCCAGGCCCGCGAGGAAGGCGGCCAAGGTCAGCCCGTAGAAGGTCTTCTTGGCGAGTTCACGCCGCGCCTCGCGGTGCGGCAGAAGGTTGATGCGGATGCTCATGCCTCGAACCTCCGCATCGCCAGGCCGCAGGGCGCGAGCAGCGCCGGCGCGTCCAGCCGCAACTGCTTGTCGCGCACGTTGGGCGACACATCCATGCCCTTGAAGGGCGAGATCACCGAGGTCGGCACCTGGGTGCGCTCCATCAGGGCCTCGGGCAGACCCGGCAGCACGGCCGAGCCGCCAGCCAGCATGATCTGGTCGACTCGCGTGTAGGGCGTCGAGGTGAAGAAGAACTGAAGCGCGCGGGTGATCTCGAGCGCCGCGGTGTCGATGAAGGGCTTGAGCACGGTGGCCTCGAAGTCGGCAGGCAGCTCGCCGGCGCGCTTCTTGGCCTCGGCTTCCTCGGCGGGAATGCCGTAGGCGCGGGCGATGTCGTTGGTGAACTGCTGACCACCGAAGGGCTGCTCGCGCTCGTAGATCGCGTCCCCGTCGTGCATCACCGTGACGCTGGTGGTGTTGGCGCCGATGTAGAACACGGCGATCACCAGACCGTCACCGCCGTTGGGCAGCTGTTCGATGATCCGCTCGATCGCGGCGCGCGAGGCGTAGGACTCGACGTCGACCACCACCGGCTTGAGTCCCGCGGCCTGGGCCACGGCGACGCGGTCCTCGACCTTTTCCTTGCGCGAGGCGGCGATCAGCACTTCCACGTCGTCGGGCGAATTGGGAATCGCGCCAAGCACCTGGAAGTCGAGGCTCACCTCGTCGAGCGCGAAGGGGATGTACTGGTTGGCCTCGCTCTCGACCTGCATTTCGAGCTCTTCCTCGCGCAGGCTGGCGGGCAGGGCGATGCGCTTGGTGATCACCGCCGAGGCTGGCAGCGCCATCGCGACGTTCTTGATCTTGGCGCCCGACTTGCGCCAGGCGCGGCGCACGGCCTCGGCCACGACATCGATCTTGTCGATGTTGCCGTCGACCACGGCGCCCCGCGGCAGCGGCTCGATGGCGTAGCGCTCCAGCCGCAGGTTGCCCTTGCCGGTTTCGGTCAGTTCCACCAGCTTGACGCTCGACGAGCCGATATCTAGCCCGATCAGCGGCGTCGCTTTGGCGGAAAATGGCAGTTCGAATGCCAAGGTTCACTCCCTGTCAGGTCGGCCAGCGGCGTGGGCCGGCGGGCACGAGCAGACGTCTGCGCGGGGGATCCCGATACGTGTTTCCAGGAATCGGCTCATTCCCTGCTTTCCTTTATCTTTCCAATACTTACGGCAAGGTGCTTGCAGGGTCCGTGAAATCCTAGCAATACCCCTTAAACCGGCTCAACCCCAATCTGCGCGAGACACCTGACCCCTTTGCGGGATTGGGCCTCATGAGAGCGGTGCAGCGCGACAGTGAATCGCGCGTAAACCCCGGCCGCGCAAGGCGTCGTCCCTATAATTGGCCACGCCGCGCAGTCTTGTTCACCGTATCCCTCAAGTGCGCGCCCCCTCCCTCCGCTCCGTTGTTTTCGCGTGACAGCCGACCACCGCCAGGATTCGACCGACGCTCGCTCTCCCGCCGCCGCCCGGCGCCACCCGGTCCTGGGCGTGCTGGGCAAGTTGGCCCTCGCCTTGGGGGGCCTGGCGCTCGCGGGCCTGCTGCTGGTGGTCTTCGTGTTCGCGATCGTCTATGCGCAGCTGCCGCCGATCGACGCGGTGACCGACTACCGGCCCAAGATTCCCTTGCGCGTGTGGACCGCCGACGGCGCCCTGATCGGCGAGTTCGGCGAGGAGCGGCGCGACTTCGTGCCGATCGGCGAGATCCCCGAGGTGGTCAAGCAGGCCATCCTCGCCGCCGAGGACGACCGCTTCTACCAGCACAGCGGCGTCGACTATGCGGGCATCGCCCGCGCGGCGGCCTCGAACTTCCTGACCGGCCGACGCGGCCAGGGCGGCAGCACGATCACGATGCAGGTGGCGCGCAACTTCTTCCTCAGTTCGGAGCGCAGCTACATCCGCAAGCTCTACGAGATCGCGATGGCCTACAAGATCGAGTCGACGCTGTCCAAGGACCGCATCCTCGAGATCTACGCCAACCAGATCTTCCTGGGCGCGCGCTCCTACGGCTTTGCCGCCGCCTCGCAGGCCTACTTCGGCAAGAAGCTCAAGGACGTGAACGTGGCCGAGGCCGCGATGCTCGCCGGTCTGCCGGTGGCTCCCAGCGCCTACAACCCGATCGTCAACCCGCGGCGCGCCAAGATGCGCCAGGGCTATGTGCTTGGGCGCATGCGCACGCTGGGCTACATCGACCAGCCCACCCTCGAGGCGGCGCTGGCGCAGCCGCTCAAGGCACGCAACACGCCGCTGACCGACCCCGCGGTCCGGGACCGCCTGCACGCCGAGTTCGCCGCCGAACTGGCCCGCCAGCTGGTCTTCGAGGTGTTCCGCGACGAGACCTACACCCGCGGCCTGAACGTCTACACCACCTTGCTCAAGGCCGACCAGGAAGCCGCCTACGCCGCCGTGCGCGCGCAGATCCTCGCCTATGACCGCAAGTACGGCTACCGCGGGCCCGAGGCCTTCATCGACATCGCCGCGGCGGATTCGCGCGACCAGCGCATCGAGGACGCGCTCGTCGAGGCGATCGACAGCCCCAACCTGATTCCCGGCGTGGTGCTCGAGGCGGGCCCCACGGCCGTGAAGGTGGCCATCGGCGGCGGCGAGCAGGTCGAGGTCAAGGGCGACGGGCTGAAGTTCGCCGCGCCGTCGCTCTCGCCCAAGGCGCAACCGGCCCGCAAGCTCGTGACCGGCGCGGTCGTGCGCCTGGCGCGCGGCGACAAGGGCGCGTGGGAGATCGCGCAAGTGCCCACCGTCGAGGCGGCCTTCGTCGCGGCCGATGCACGCACCGGCGCGGTGCGCGCGCTGGTGGGCGGGTTCGACTTCGGTCTCAACAAGTTCAACCACGTCACCCAGGCCTGGCGCCAGCCGGGCTCGAGCTTCAAGCCCTTCATCTACTCGGCCGCGATCGACAAGGGCTTCTCGCCGGCCACCCTGGTCAACGACGCGCCGATCTCGATCGACCCGCGCCTGACCGGCGGCCAGGTCTGGGAGCCCAAGAACTACGACGGCAAGTTCGAGGGCCCGATGCGCCTGCGCCAGGCGCTCGCCAAGTCCAAGAACCTGGTCTCGATCCGCGTGCTGCAGGCGATCGGCACCAAGTACGGCCAGGACTACATCACCCGCTTCGGCTTCGAGGCCGACAAGCATCCGCCCTTCCTCACCACCGCGCTGGGCGCCGGCTCGGTCACGCCGTGGCAGATGCTGGGCGCCTATGCGGTGCTCGCCAACGGTGGCTTTCGCGTCCAGCCCTTCCTGATCGGCAAGGTCACCGACAACAACGGCAAGGTGCTGATGGAGGCCCAGCCGCGGTCCGCGGGCGACGAGAGCATCCGCGCGATCGACCCGCGCAACGCCTACGTGATGCACAGCCTGCTCAACGAGGTCACGCGCAGCGGTACCGGGGCCCGTGCAGGCGCCACCCTCAAGCGCGGCGACCTGGGCGGCAAGACCGGCACGACCAACGACTCGCACGACGCCTGGTTTGCGGGCTACGGCGGCAACGTGGTGGCGGTGGGCTGGATGGGCTTCGACCAGCCCAAGCCGCTGGGCGAGCGCGAAACCGGCGGCGGGCTCGTGCTGCCGATCTGGATCGGCTACATGGGCAAGGCGCTGGCGGGCCAGCCCGAGGTCCAGCGCGCCATGCCCGAGGGGGTGGTGGTGGTGGGCGACGAGCTCTATTACGCCGAGCACCAGCCAGGCCACGGCGTGGCCAGCGTGGGCCTGGAAGATGCGCTGCCGCCGGACGAGAAGGCCAAGCGCGACACGGTGCGCGACCAGATCTTCTAGGGCGCGCGCAGTCGGCAGGCGCGCTCAGCGCGGCCGCAGGATCACGGGGCTGCCGCCCTGCGCCGAGACGATGCGCGACAACACGGCAAAGAGCTCACTGCCGTCGCGCGTGTCGACCCACAGACCCTCGCGCAACGCGTAGTGAAAGCCTCCGCTGCGCGCCGCGACCCACAACTGCCGCATCGGCGCCTGCGAGTTGACGATCACCTTCGAGCCGTCGGGCATCTCGAGCGTGAGCACGTTGCCGCTGCGCTCGATCTCGATGTCGATGCCCGTGCCCTCCACGGCACTTTCAATGGCGTCGAGGGTGGCCTCGGCCTGCTCGAGGAACTCGCTGTCGGTCATGTTAGATTGGCCCGCATGATGCGATCGGTGGCGGCGATTCTAGCGACGGCCCTGGGCCTGGCCGGCTGCGGCCAGAAGGGGCCTCTGTATCTGCTGCCTACCCCGGTCGTGCCGCCTGCGGCCACGCCCGCCCCGGCCACGCCCGCCCAGATCCCGCCTGCCCCGGTCGCGCCGGCTGCCGACTCGGCCACGCCTACCTCCCCCCCGAAGCAGCAATGAATCCCGAACTGCCCGGCAGCACGGGCTTCGCCTGGCGCGACGGCGCCCTGTGCTGCGAGGATGTCGCGCTCGAGGACATCGCGCAGCGCTTTGGCACGCCGACCTACGTGTACTCGCGCACCGCGATCGAGGCCGCGTTCCGCGGCTATACCGCCGCGCTCGCCGGGCGGCACGCGCTGGTGTGCTACGCGATGAAGGCCAACTCCAACCTGGCGGTGCTCGACGTGCTGGCCCGCCTGGGCGCGGGCTTCGACATCGTCAGCGGTGGCGAGCTCGCCCGGGTGATCGCCGCCGGCGGCGACCCGGGCAAGGTGGTGTTCTCGGGCGTGGGCAAGAGCAGCCGCGAGATCGAGCAGGCGCTGTCGGCCGGGGTCATGTGCTTCAACCTGGAGTCGGTGCCCGAGCTCGAGCGCGTGGCCGCGGTGGCGGCGCGGATGGGCATGCGCGCGCGCGTGTCGGTGCGCGTCAATCCGGACGTCGACGCGCGCACCCATCCCTACATCTCCACCGGTCTGCGCGACAACAAGTTCGGGGTCGCCTACGACGAGACCCTGGCGCTGTACCGCACGGCGCACGCCCTGCCGTCGATCGAGGTGGTGGGCATCGACTGCCACATCGGCTCGCAGATCACCGAGATCCAGCCCTACGTCGACGCGGCCGAGCGCATCCTCGACCTGGTCGAGCAGCTCGCTCTCGAGGGCATCCGCCTGCAGCACGTGGACTTCGGCGGCGGACTGGGCATCCGCTATCGCGACGAGCAGCCGCCCGCCACGGGCGAGCTGGTGCGAGCGCTGCTCGCGCGGCTCGACGCGCGCGGCCTGGGCCAGATGAGCGTGATGTTCGAGCCCGGGCGCTCGATCGTCGGCAACGCGGGCGTGCTGCTGACGCGGGTCGAGTACCTCAAGCCCGGCGAGACGAAGAATTTCGCGATCGTCGACGCGGCGATGAACGACCTCGCGCGACCGGCCATGTACGAAGCCTGGATGGGTGTGGTGCCGGTGCGCCCGCGCGCAGGCCCGGCGCCCAGCTACGACCTCGTCGGTCCGGTGTGCGAATCGGGTGACTGGCTCGCGCGCGAGCGCGCCCTGGCGCTCGAGCCCGGCGATCTGCTGGCCATCACGAGCGCGGGCGCCTACGGCATGAGCATGGCCTCGAACTACAACAGCCGCGGCCGCGCAGCCGAGGTCATGGTCGACGGCGCCACCGCCTGGTGCGTGCGCAGCCGCGAGCCGCTCGAGTCGCTCTACGCGCTCGAGTCGCGCCTGCCCTAGCCCGCCGCGCTCAGGCGCCGCGCCGCGCGTTGTGCCAGTGCACCAGGCGCGCGCCGAGCAGCAGACCCAGGATCGCCGCATACACCGCCGGTTCGGCGATGTTGTTCTTGGCAAGCTTGTGGAACCAGTAGTGCAGGATGGCCAGGCAGGCGATCAGGTAGACCAGCCGGTGCAGTCTCTGCCAGTTGCGCCCGCCCAGGCGCCGCACCCAGGCGTTGGTCGAGGTCACCGCCAGGGGAATCAGCAGGACGAAGGCCACGGCCCCGAAGCTGAGGTAGGGGCGCTTGAGGATGTCGTCGACGATCGCAGCGAGGTCGAACCACTGGTCCAGCCACACGTAGGCCGCCACGTGCAGCGCGGCGTAGAAGAACGCGTACAGGCCCAGCATGCGACGCAGCCGCACGAGCCAGGCCCAGCCGGTGAGCCAGCGCAGCGGCGTGATCGCCAGCGTGATGAGCAGCAGCACCAGCGCCGCGGTGCCCAGTCCCCGCTCGACGGTCTCGACGGGGTTGGCGCCCAGCGCACCAGTGAAGCCCAGGAAGAGCAGCCGCGCGAGCTCGTAGAGCGCCGCGACGAAGACCGCCCCCTTGACCGCGGCCAGCGTGCGCGCCGGCAGTGCCGCCGGCAAAAAACTGAACAGGCGCGGCCAGCCGCGCTCAGCGCCCACGGTCCGCCTAGTAGTAGCGGTTGAGGTCCATGCCCGCGTAGAGGCTGGCGACCTGCTCGGCGTAGCCATTGAAGGGCAGCGTCGGCTGCCGCCGCGCAAACAAGCCCTCGCCGAGCGGACGCTCGCTCGCCTGCGACCAGCGCGGGTGGTCGCGCGCCGGATTCACGTTCGAGTAGAACCCGTATTCGCGCGGGTTGGACTGCTCCCACGAACCCAGGGGCTGCTTCTCCACGAAGCGGATCTTCACGATCGACTTCGGCCCCTTGAAGCCGTACTTCCACGGCACCACGATGCGCAGCGGCGCGCCATTCTGGTTGGGCAGGATCTGGCCGTACATGCCGAAGGTGAGCAAGGTGAGCTCGTTGGCGGCCTCGTCGATGCGCAACCCGTCGCGGTAGGGCCAGTCGATCACTGGCGAGCGCAGGCCGGGCATCTGCTTCGGATCGGCCAGGGTCACGAACTCGACGAACTTGGCCTTGGAGGTCGGCTCGACCGCGCGCATCAGCTCCGCCAACGGATAGCCGATCCAGGGCACCACCGCCGACCAGGCCTCGACGCAGCGGAAGCGGTAGACGCGCTCCTGCATGGGAGCGAGCTTGAGCAGGTCCTCGATGCCGAAGACGCGCGGCTTGCGCACTTCGCCCTCGACCGCCACGGTCCAGGGCCGGGGCTTGAGCATCTTGGGGGCGAACTTGCTGGGGTCGGACTTCTCGGTGCCGAACTCGTAGAAGTTGCAGTACTCGGTGACGAAGCTCGCGGCGGTGGGCTTCTGGATGGAAGAGAACGGCCCGGGCGCGGACGTCAGCGGCGTGCCGGTGAGTTGCGCCTGCGCGGCCGCGGGCAGGCCGGCGAGCAGCGCGGCGCCCCCGGCAGCCGCCAGCAGTTCGCGCCGGCGCAGGAAGACCTCCTGCGCAGTGATCTCGGACGACCGCAGGGCGGCTTGGCCTTCCAACTTGAGCAGACGCTGGCGCATCAGGACTCTCCAGAGTCGAGGCCAGGCGCGGCCCGACGGTGTTTCGGGGCGACGAGGGGCGCGCCCGCAGGGGTAGACTCCAGCAACGCCGGACTCTTCACGAGGCTCCGGCGTTTTTCACGCCCGCAGCATCCGGGCGCCAACGGCAGGAGGCAAGGTCATGCATATCGAACATGAACTCAAGCTCGACTTCAAGGACGTGCTTATCCGCCCCAAGCGCTCGACGCTGACGTCGCGCTCGGACGTGGACATCTCGCGCGAGTTCGCGTTCCGCCATGCCCCGGTGAAGTACCAGGGGATTCCGATCATCGCCGCCAACATGGACACCACCGGGACGCTCGAGATGGCCAGAGCACTGGCCGGCCATGGATTGTCGACGGCGCTGCACAAACATTACAGCGTCGAAGAGTATGTGAGCTTTTTCCAGTCGCTGGAACGCAAGTCGGCGGCGTTCTATTCCATGGGGGTAACCCGGGCGGACGAGACCAAGTTCCGGCAGGTGCTCGAGCGCGCGGGCGAGGCGCTGCAGTACGTGTGCATCGACGTCGCCAACGGCTACCACGAGGGCTTCGTGAAGTTCCTGGAGCGCATCCGCGCGCTGGCGCCGGGCGTGGTGATCATGGCCGGTAACGTGGTCACCGGCGAGATGACCGAGGAACTCCTCCTCTCGGGCGCCGACATCGTCAAGGTGGGCATCGGTCCCGGCTCGGTGTGCACCACGCGCAAGATGACCGGCGTGGGCTACCCGCAATTGTCCGCGGTGATCGAGTGCGCCGACGCGGCGCACGGCCTGGGCGGCCTGATCTGTGCCGACGGCGGCTGCACGACCCCGGGCGACATCGCCAAGGCCTTCGGCGGCGGCACCGACTTCGTCATGCTCGGCGGGATGCTGGCCGGCCATGCCGAGAGCGGCGGCGAACTCGTCGAGCGCGACGGCGAGCGCTACAAGCGCTTCTACGGCATGAGCAGCCGCTCGGCGATGGCCAAGTACTCCGGTGGCGTGGCCGAGTATCGCGCCGCCGAGGGCAAGGAAGTGCTGGTGCCCTACCGCGGCGAGGTGGCAGCCACCGTCCAGGAGATCCTCGGCGGCGTGCGCTCGGCGTGCACCTACGTGGGCGCGCGCCGGCTCAAGGAGCTGACCAAGCGCACCACCTTCGTGCGCGTGACCCAGCAGCTCAACGAGGTGTTCGGCCGCAGCTGAGGGCCGCGGGGGCTTTCGCTCCGAAGTCGCGGGGCCCACCCGCGCGCACCGCGCGGCCTGCACACAAAAACAACAGGGGCGCCGTGGCGCCCCTGTTGCAACGAATGAAGACCTGACCTTAGCGGCGCAGGCCCTGGATGTAGTCGGTCACCGCCCTGATTTCGGCGTCGCTCATCTTCGCGGCGATCTGCTGCATCGGCACGTTGTTGGCGCGAGTTCCGTCGCGGAAGGCCTTGAGCTGCGCGGCGCTGTACTCGGCGTACTGTCCACCCAGGCGCGGGTACTGGCTGGGGATGCCCGAGCCGTCGGGGCTGTGACACCCTGAGCAGGCGGGCAGGCCCTTTTCCGGCACGCCGGCGCGCCAGATGCGCTGGCCGATCTCGAGCGTGGCCTTGTCGGTGGCGACGCCAGGCTTGATGGTCTGACTGGCGTAGAAGTAGGCCACGTTCTTGCGGTCTTCGGGCGAGAGCTGCGCGGCGAAGCCGGCCATGATGGCGTTCTCGCGCGCAGCCTTCTTCTGGCCCGGCTGAACCACGAAGTTGTTGAGCTGCTTCACGAGGTACTCCGCGTGCTGCTGCGCGAGCTTCGGGTTGACCGGCGCGAGCGAGTTGCCGTCGGCGCCATGACAGGCCGCGCACACCGTCTCGGCGACCTGGCGACCCTTGGCCAGGTCGACCTTGGGCGCCGGCGCGGTCTGCGCTGCGGCGACGAAGGCCGACGCGGCGCCCAGCACGCCCACGGTCACGGTCAGCAGTCCCTGCCAGCTCTTGCGTTTCATCGCTTGCCCTTGAAGATGCAAAAAAGCGCGGCCCCCTGGCCGCGAACTCCGGTATTTTACCCAATCGCCCGCCCTGACGTGGCGCGCCTCGCGCGACGCCCTCCCTCCCCTTGAGCCTCTTCGATTCCGCCCGCTTCCTGCTCTCTGTCGCCGACCTGACCGGGCTGCCGCCCGCCGGGGTGCCGGAGATCGCCTTCGCCGGACGTTCCAACGCCGGCAAGTCCACCGTGATCAACGTCTTGACGCGCCAGACCCGGCTGGCTTTCTCGTCCAAGACCCCGGGCCGCACCCAGCTGCTGAACTTCTTCGAGCTGAGCGCGAAGAATGCGCAGGGCGAGCGCGAGCCGGTGGGCCAGCTGGTTGACCTGCCCGGCTACGGCTTCGCGCGGGCCGATCCCAGCGCCCGCGCCACCTGGGACGCGCTGGTGGGCGGCTACGTGAGCAGCCGCGAGCCCCTGATGGGACTGGTGATCGTGATGGACGCGCGCCGCCCGCTGCTGCCGGCCGACGAGGCGCTGATCGAGTTCCTGGCGCCCCGTCGCCTGGCGCTGCATCTGCTGCTGAACAAGGCCGATCAGCTCAAGACGATGGAAAAGCGCGCCGCGATCAAGCTCGCCACCGAGCGCGTCGCCCGCCTCGGTCCGCAGGCAAGCGCGCAGCTCTTCTCGGGCCTGAAGCGCGAAGGGGTGGACGAGTTGCGCGAGGTGCTGCTGCGGTGGCTCAACCGCGCCCCCGCGTCCGCTCAGTAAGATCCCGAAAAAACAAGCCCCGAGGCGGGCCCGGGGCTCAAAGCCTTCCTTGCAGAAGGCTCCCGCTCAGGGAGGAGAAGCGGGAGACGACGCAGGTCGTCAGGGCCTGAGACTCGCCGCCCGGCCCGCAAGTTTCGAACGCAAGCGATGGGAGTTTCCCGAATGCAGATCCTCGGTCAGTTTCCGGCCGCGCGCATGCGACGCATGCGCCGCGACGACTTCTCGCGCCGCCTGATGCGCGAGCACCGCCTGACGGCGGACGATCTGATCTACCCCGTGTTCCTGCTCGAGGGCAGCGGCCGTCGCGAGGCGGTGGCCTCGATGCCCGGCGTGGAGCGCGTCTCGCTCGACCTGCTGCTGTCGGTGGCCGATGAGTGCGTTCGCCTCGGCGTGCCCGTGATGGCGCTCTTCCCGGTCGTGAGCCAGAGCCTCAAGACCCCCGACGGGCGCGAGGCGACCAACCCCGAAGGACTCGTGCCCACCGCGGTGCGCGCACTCAAGGCGCGCTTCCCTGAGCTTGGTCTGATGACCGACGTGGCGCTCGATCCGTACACCACCCACGGCCAGGACGGTCTGATCGACGACACCGGCTACGTGCTCAACGACCAGACCGTGGCGGTGCTGCGCGAGCAGGCGCTGGTGCAGGCGCAGGCCGGCGTCGACATCGTGGCTCCCTCCGACATGATGGACGGGCGCATCGGGGCGATCCGCAGCACGCTTGAGGCGGCGGGCTGCATCCACACACGCATCATGGCCTACTCGGCCAAGTACGCCAGTGCCTTCTACGGCCCCTTCCGCGACGCGGTGGGCTCGTCCGGCAACCTTGGCAAGAGCAACAAGGCGGTCTACCAGATGGATCCGGCCAACACCGACGAGGCGCTGTGGGAGGTGGGGCTGGACTTGGCCGAGGGCGCGGACATGGTGATGGTCAAGCCCGGCATGCCCTACCTCGATATCGTGCGCCGCGTGAAGGACGAGTTCCACGCTCCGACCTTCGTCTACCAGGTCAGCGGCGAGTACGCGATGCTCAAGGCCGCGGCCGCCAATGGCTGGCTCGACGAGCGCAAGGGGGTGATGGAGTCGCTGCTCGCCTTCAAGCGCGCGGGGGCGGACGGCATCCTCACCTACTTTGCGCTCGAGGCGGCCCGCTGGCTGCGCCAGACGCCCTAGGCCCATGCGCTGGATCGTCGTGACGCCCGCCGGGGCGGTCGAGTCGGCCGGACCGGCGGCCCTGCCCGAGGGCGGCTGGGTCTGGCTCGATGCGACGCACGAGGAGGTGGCGGCCGAGCCTCAGGCGTTTGCCGATGCGGTGGAGGCGCTGACCGGACACCGCCTGTTCGAACTGCACCTGCAGGACGCGGTGAACCTGCAGCATCCCTCCTACTACGACGCCACCGAGCACTACGGAATGCTCGTGTTCCGCAAGCTGGCCGCGGGCGAGCGGGCGCCGCTCGCCGAGCGCGAGCCGGGCACGGGGCACCGCGCACTGCAGGAGATCGTCACCCGCCCGATCACCTTCTTCGAGTTCGAGCGCGCGCTGGTCACGGTGCACAACCCGGCGAGCCGCACCGTGGCGCAGGCCCTCACCCGGCTGCTCGAGCCGCGGTCGGGCGCGGCCGAGCGGCCCGATCGCGCGCGCGCGCCGGCTCACCCGCAGGAGCTGATGCTGCGACTGATCAACGGCATGGTCGACCGCTACCTGGAGTTGCGCGAGCCGCTTACCGAGCGGCTCGACCGCTGGCAGCGCGCCTTGCTCGACCCGCGCCGGCCCTTCGCCGACTGGTCGGCACTGCTCGAAGCGCGCATCGAGATCCGCAAGCTGGAGAACCTGTGCGAGGGCCAGTACGACGCCCTGCAGGAGATGCGCGACGAGTACCTCGAGTCGACCCCCGAGGCGGAGCACAGCGACGCCTTCCTGGTCCGGCTCAACGACGTGATGGAGCACATCCAGCGGGTGCTGTCGCACGCACGCCGGCTGGAGTCCTCGGCCGAGTCGGCGGTGCAGTTGCACTTCTCCGCCACGACCCACCGGACCAACCAGATCATCCGCACGCTCACCGTGATCACCGCGATCTTCGCGCCGCTCACCTTGATCGCGGGGATCTTCGGCATGAACTTCGCGCACTTGCCCCTGGTGGCGCGCGAGGACGGCTTTTACCTCGTGCTGTGGGCGATGCTCGCGCTGGCGGTGATGCTGCTGATCTACTTCTGGACGCGGCGCGTGATCAGCGACCAGCCGCTGCGCCTGCGCGTGCGCCGATGGTTCAGGCGCCACCGCGCCGCGCCACCCCCGGCGCGTCCCCCGCGAACCTAGTCGCCGCGCCCCTCGTCCCGCAGGCGACGCAACTCCCGGCCTTCGCGCTTGGTGGGACGCCCCTTGAGCACGGCGGAGGGCTCGCCCGCGTAGCGCCGCGACTGGGCCTTGCGCTCGCGCTCGGCGCGGCTTTCCGGTGTTTCCTCATAGAGTGCCTGCGCCGCCGCGGCCGGGCCGCGCTGCGCCGACAGCCCCACCACCTTGACGACCCAGCGTTCCTCGCCGCGACGGATCTCGAGCGTCTCGCCCACGCGCGCGGCACGCGAGGGCTTGAGCGCGACGCCGTCGCTCCGCACGCGGCCGAGTTCGAGCGCTTCGTGCGCCAGGGCGCGCGTCTTGAACAAGCGCGCCGCCCACAGCCACTTGTCGAGGCGCAGGCCGTCCACCGCGCTCACGCCAGCAGCGGTGGCTGGGTCTCGTCGACGATCCAGCGCAAGTAGGGCCCGAAGCCGACGCTCACCTCGGTGGCGAGGATCTCGGGCAGTTCGTAGGGATGCAGGGCGCGGATCGCGGCTTCGAGTTCCGGATAGCGCTCGCGGGTGGTCTTGATGGCGAGCGCCACCTCGGTGGCCGACTCGAGTGCGCCCTGCCAGCGGTAGAGCGAGGTCGCCGGGGCCGACTGGCGCACGCAGGCCGCGAGCCGCGACTCGACCAGATGCGCGGCGATGCGCGCGGCGCTGGCCTCGTCCGGGCAGGTGGTGTGGACCATCAGGATGCCGCTCATGATCACCTCGTCGCACCGGGTGGCTGCCCAGCAAAAAGGCCCGCGCGAGGCGGGCCTTTGAGGATAGCGCGGGCGCTGCCGGCGGGATCAGGCGGCGTCCTTGGCGGCTGCGTCCTCGGCGGGCGCGGGCCGGTCCACGAGTTCCATGTAGGCCATCGGCGCGTTGTCGCCGACGCGAAAGCCCATTTTCAGGATGCGCGTGTAGCCGCCGTTGCGCGCCTTGTAGCGCGGCCCGATTTCGTCGAACAGCTTGACCACCATCTCGCGATCGCGCAGGCGGCTGAAAGCCAGGCGCTTGTTCGACAGGGTGGGTTCCTTGCCGAGGGTGATCATGGGCTCGACCACGCGGCGCAGTTCCTTGGCCTTGGGGACCGTGGTCTTGATGGCCTCGTGGCGCAGCAGCGAGTTCATCATGTTGCGCAGCATCGCCAGCCGGTGGCTGGTGGTGCGGTTGAGCTTCCGCAATCCGTGTCCGTGACGCATGGTGCTTCCTTTCTACTTGCAGTGCCCTGTCGGGCGGTGTTGTTCCCGTCTCTTCTATCCCTGTGCGGGCGGGCGGGTGGGGGTGGCGGCGCAGTGGCCCGCGCCGCCGGTTTGGTTAGCGGTCGAGCCCGGCGGGCGGCCAGTTCTCGAGCTTCATGCCGAGGGTCAGGCCGCGCGCGGCGAGCACTTCCTTGATCTCGTTGAGCGACTTGCGACCCAGGTTCGGGGTCTTGAGCAGCTCGTTCTCGGTGCGCTGGATCAGGTCGCCGATGTAGAAGATGTTCTCGGCCTTGAGGCAGTTGGCCGAGCGCACGGTGAGCTCGAGGTCGTCGACCGGACGCATCAGGATCGGATCGACCTGGGCGTGGACGCCGCCAGGACCGCGGCCGGCACCCAGGCCGCCGCCGAGACCGGGCATGCCGGCTGCCGTGTCTTCCAGACCGCCGAAGACGGTGAGCTGGTCCATCAGGATGCGGGCCGCGTTGCGCACCGCTTCCTCCGGGCCCACCGCGCCGTTGGTCTCGATGGTCATGACCAGCTTGTCGAGGTCGGTGCGCTGTTCGACGCGGGCAGCCTCGACGGCGTAGGCGACGCGCTTGACCGGCGAGAACGAGGCATCCATCACGATGCGGCCGATGGTCTTGCTGTGGTCGTCGCGGAAGGCCCGCACATTGCCCGGCACGTAGCCGCGGCCCTTCTCGACCTTGATCTGCATCTCGAGACGACCGCCACCGGTGAGGTGGGCGATCACGTGCTCGGGGTTGACGATCTCGACGTCGTGCGGCAGCTCGATGTCGGCGGCCGTGACCACGCCCTCGCCTTCCTTGCGGATGGTGAGCATCACCTCGTCGCGACCCTCGAGCTTGAAGACCACGCCCTTGAGGTTGAGGAGGATGTCGACCACGTCCTCGCGCACGCCGGCGAGCGTGGAGTACTCGTGCACCACGCCGGCGATCTGGGCCTCGGTGGGCGCGTAGCCGACCATGGAGCCGAGCAGGATGCGGCGCAGCGCGTTGCCGAGCGTGTGGCCGTAGCCGCGCTCGAAGGGCTCCATCGTGACGATGGCGGCGTGGGGGCCGGTGGCCTCGACATCGATGCTGCGAGGCTTGAGTAGTGCGGTGCTGGACATGACGATCCTTTCAATACCCTCGGCTCGTTACGCCGATAAGGCTGCTGGACGGTCGGCGGGACACTCGGCGCAGCGGTCCCGGAAAGCTGCCTGAAACCGAACGCGGCGCCCGGGCCTTGCCCCCGGCGCCGCGCATCGCAGGATGATCAGCGCGAGTAGAGCTCGACCACCAGGGACTCGTTGACTTCCTGGGCGATCTCGCTGCGCTCGGGCTTGGACTTGAACTTGCCCTCGAGCTTCTTGGGGTCGACGTCGACCCATGAGGGGAATCCGCCCTGCTCGGCAAGCGACAGCGACTCGGCGATGCGTCCCTGCTTCTTGGACTTCTCGCGCACGGCGATCACGTCGCCGGCCTTGACCAGATAAGAGGGGATGTTCACCTTCTCGCCGTTGACCTGGATCGCGCAATGCGACACGAGCTGACGCGCCTCGGCACGGGTCGAGCCAAACCCCATGCGGTAGACCACGTTGTCCAGGCGCGACTCGAGCAGGCCGAGCAGGTTCTCGCCGGTGTTGCCCTTGATGCGCTCGGCCTCGGCAAAGTAGCGGCGGAACTGGCGCTCGAGCACGCCGTACATGCGCTTGACCTTCTGCTTCTCGCGCAGCTGGGTGCCGTAGTCGGACTGGCGCGCGCCGGAGATGCGGCCGTGCTGGCCGGGCTTGCTGTCGGCCTTGGCCTTCGAGTCGTAGGCGCGGCGGGCGCTCTTGAGCGAGAGATCGGTGCCTTCGCGACGCGAAAGCTTGAGCTTGGGTCCGGTGTAGCGGGCCATTTTTCTACCTCACGTATCCTGCGGCGACACGCCGCATTAAGTCCGCGCGCGCGGCGCGCGGACACTTTGGGGAATCACAGGTTGTCGAGTCCCATTCGGGCGCTCAGACGCGACGGCGCTTGGGAGGGCGCACGCCGTTGTGCGGCACGGGCGTGACGTCCTGAATCGAGCTCACACGGATGCCGAGCGCATTGAGCGCACGCACCGAGGATTCGCGACCGGGGCCCGGGCCCTTGATCAGCACTTCGACGCTCTTGAGTCCGTACTCGAGGGCGATGCGGCCGGCCTGCTCCGAAGCCACCTGGGCCGCGAAGGGGGTCGACTTGCGCGAGCCCTTGAAGCCCTGCGCGCCCGAGCTCGAGGCCGACAAGGCGTTGCCCTGGCGGTCGGTGATCGTGATGATCGTGTTGTTGAACGAGGCGTGCACGTGCACGATCCCGTCGGTCACGACCTTCTTGACCTTCTTGCGCGCGCGCTGCTGGGCAGCGACCTGCTGCGCGGATGGGTTCTTGCCAGCCATGGTGGTCCTTTCGTCTTACTTCTTCAGGGCGACGCCGGCCTTCTTCGGGCCCTTGCGCGTGCGCGCGTTGGTGCGCGTGCGCTGGCCGCGCACGGGCAGCCCGCGGCGGTGGCGCAGGCCACGGTAGGTGCCCAGGTCGATCAGGCGCTTGATCGACAGCTGGACCTCGCGGCGCAGGTCGCCCTCGACGGTGAAGCGTCCGATCGCCTCGCGCAGGCGCTCGAGCTCGGCGTCGTTGAGCTCCTTGATCTTCTTGGTGTGCGCCACCCCGACCGCGTCGAGGATGTGGCGCGCACGGGCGCGGCCGATACCGTAGATGGCGGTCAGGCCGATCTCGGCGTGCTGGTTCGGCGGAATGTTGATGCCGGCGATACGAGCCATCGTGTTACCTCTTTAGCCTTGACGCTGCTTGTGACGCGGATCGGCGCAGATGACACGCACCACGCCATGGCGCTTGATGATCTTGCACTTGCGGCACATCTTCTTGACCGAAGCGTTGACTTTCATTTTCTTCTCCAGCCCGTGCTACTTGGCACGGAAAACGATGCGTGCGCGCGAAAGGTCGTAGGGCGTGAGCTCCACCGTCACCTTGTCGCCCGGCAGGATGCGGATGTAGTGCATGCGCATCTTGCCGCTGATGTGGCCGAGTACCACATGGCCGTTCTCGAGCTTCACGCGGAAGGTCGCGTTCGGGAGGTTCTCGAGGATCTCCCCCTGCATCTGGATGACGTCGTCCTTGGCCATGTTCCCTCAGCGCGGCAACTGGCCAGGGCCGAAGCCCTTGAAGTTGGTCTTCTTGAGCAAGGACTCGTACTGGTGCGTCATCATGTAAGCCTGCACCTGCGCCATGAAGTCCATGGTCACCACCACCACGATCAGCAGCGAGGTGCCGCCGAAGTAGAACGGCACGCTGAACTGCAGGTTCAGGAACTCGGGCACCAGGCACACGAAGGTCAGGTAGATCGCGCCGGCCAGGGTCAGGCGCAGCAGCACCTTGTCGACGTAGCGCGCGGTCTGCTCGCCCGGACGGATGCCGGGAATGAACGCACCGCTCTTCTTCAGGTTGTCGGCGGTCTCCTTGGGATTGAAGACCAGCGCGGTGTAGAAGAACGCGAAGAAGATGATCAGCGCGGCGTACAGCAGGGTGTAGAGCGGCTGCCCGGGCGACAGCGCCGCGGCCAGATCGCGGATCCAGCGCGTGGCGTCGCCGGTGGTGAACCAGCCCGCCAGAGTGGCCGGGAACAGGATCAGCGACGAGGCGAAGATCGGCGGGATCACGCCCGACATGTTGAGCTTGAGCGGCAGGTACGAACTCTGGCCGCCGTAGATCTTGTTGCCCACCTGACGCTTGGCGTAGTTGACCGTGATGCGGCGCTGGCCGCGCTCCACGAACACCACGAAAGCGGTGACAAGCAGGATGACGACGACAATGAACAGGCCCGACAGCGGGTTGATGGCGCCGGTGCGCACCAGTTCGAACAGGCCGCCGATGGCCGTGGGCAGGCCCGCGACGATGCCGGCGAAGATGATGATCGAGATGCCGTTACCCAGCCCGCGCTCGGTGATCTGCTCGCCCAGCCACATCAGGAACATGGTGCCGGTGACCAGCGAGACGACGCACACGAAGCGGAACATCAGGCCCGGATCGATCACCAGGTTGGGCTGCGACTCCAGCGCCACGGCGATGCCCATCGCCTGGAAGATCGCCAGACCCAGCGTGCCGTAGCGGGTGTACTGGGTGATCTTGCGGCGGCCGGCCTCGCCTTCCTTGCGCAGGGCCTCGAGCTGCGGCATCACGTACGTGAGCATCTGCATGATGATCGACGCAGAGATGTACGGCATGATGCCCAGCGCGAACACCGAGAAACGCGACAGCGCGCCGCCCGAAAACATGTTGAACAGGCCGAGGATGCCGCCCTTCTGCTGCTGGAAGAGCTGGCGCAGGCTCTCGGGGTCGATCCCCGGCACCGGCACATGGGTGCCGATCCGGTAGACGACGAGTGCCAGCAGCAGGAAGACCAGGCGCCGCTTGAGGTCGCCGTACTTCCCGGTGCTGCCGAGGGTGGGGGAGCTGGTCGCCACTTAGGGTTCCGTCAGGTCCTTACGCGGTCACCACGGTGCCGCCGGCCGCCTCGATGGCAGCCTTGGCACCCTTGGTGACGCCCACGCCGCGCACCGTCACCTTGCGCGAGAGTTCGCCCGAAAGGATCACTCGGGCGTCCTGCGCGAGGGTCGAGATGACGCCGGCCTGCTTGAGCACGCCGAGGTCGATTTCCTCGATGGCGATCCGTTGCAGGTCCGACAGGCGCACGACCTCGACGTACTTGCGCGTCAGCGAGGTGAAGCCGCGCTTGGGCAGGCGACGATGCAGCGGCATCTGACCGCCCTCGAAGCCGACCTTGTGGAAGCCGCCGGCCCGGGACTTCTGGCCCTTGTGGCCGCGACCCGCGGTCTTGCCCCAGCCGGAGCCGATGCCCCGGCCGACGCGGTGGGGGGCGCTCTTCGAGCCCGCAGCGGGCTTGAGATTGTTCAGGCGCATGGTGTGTGTTCCTCGATCAGGCCACGCGCACGAGGTACGCGACCTTGGTGATCATGCCGCGCACCGCCGGGGTGTCTTCCAGCTCGCGGGTCTGGTGGAGCTTCTTCAGGCCCAGGCCGACGACCGTCGCGCGGTGGTCGGACTTGCAGCCGATGGGGCTCTTCACCAGGGTGACTTTGAGAGTCTTCTTGGACATGTGTGGACTCCGCCTCGGCCTCAGCCGAGCAGTTCCTCGACGGACTTGCCGCGCTTGGCGGCGACTTCCGCGGGGGTGCGCAGGTTGGACAGCGCATTGAGCGTGGCCCGCACCATGTTGTAGGGGTTGGTCGAGCCGTGCGACTTGGCCACGATGTTGCGGATGCCCATGACGTCGAAGATCGCGCGCATCGGGCCGCCGGCGATCACGCCCGTGCCCTCGACCGCGGGAGCCAGGATCACCTTCGAGGCGCCGTGACGGCCCGCGACGGCGTGGAAGATCGTGCCGTTCTTGAGCGGCACGCGCTCCATGCCGCGGCGGGCGCGCTCCATCGCCTTCTGCACCGACACCGGCACTTCGCGCGACTTGCCCTTGCCCATGCCGACGCGACCGTCGCCGTCGCCAACCACGGTCAGCGCGGCAAAGCCGAGGATGCGGCCGCCCTTGACGACCTTGGTGACGCGGTTGACCGCGATCATCTTCTCGCGGATGCCGTCGTCACGCTCTTCGGACATCACGCCCTTCGGTTGAACCTTAGCCATGAGCTCGTTCCTCAGAACTTGAGGCCGGCTTCGCGCGCGGCCTCGGCCAGCGCAGCGACGCGGCCGTGATAGCGATAGCCGGCGCGATCGAACGCGACCGACTCGATGCCAGCAGCCTTGGCCTTCTCGGCCACCCGGGCGCCGACCAGCTTGGCGGCGGAGACATTGCCCCCGCGGCCCTTCTCGGCAGCCAGCTTGGCGCGCAACTCGGGCTCGTTGGTCGAGGCCGAGACGAGCACCTGGCCACCGTCGGCCGAGACGATGCTGGCGTAGATGTGCAGATTCGAGCGGTAAACCGTCAGACGGTTCACCTTCTGCAGGGCGATGCGGGCGCGCGTGGCGCGCGCACGACGCAGACGGCTTTCTTTCTTGTCGATCATCGTTGCCTCCGCCCCTTACTTCTTCTTGGTTTCCTTGAGGATCACGACCTCGTCCGCGTAGCGCACGCCCTTGCCCTTGTAGGGCTCGGGGGACTTGTACGCGCGGACTTCAGCCGCGACCTGACCGACCTTCTGCTTGTCGGCGCCCTTGATCAGGATCTCGGTCTGCGTCGGCGTCTCGACCTTCACGCCCTCGGGCATCTTGTGCGCGATGGGGTGCGAGAAGCCAAGCGACAGGTTGAGCGTGTCGCCCGCGGCCTGGGCGCGATAGCCCACGCCGACCAGGGTCAGCTTCTTCACGAAGCCGGCGCTCACGCCGGTGTTCATCGCGGCGACCAGCGCGCGCATCGTGCCGCTCATGGCCTTGGCCTCGCGCGACTCGTCGGCGACGCCGAAGCTCACCTGGCCGCCGTCGAGGGCGACCTTCACCAGCGGCGAGACGCGCTGCTTGAGCGTGCCCAGCGGCCCCTTGACCGTGATCTCGGTCGCCGTGACCTGGGCTTCGACGCCCTTGGCCAGCGTGACCGGAATACGTGCTACTCGAGACATGTCATTCCTCCGGGCATCAGGCGACGTAGCACAGGACCTCGCCGCCGATGCCGGCAGCGCGGGCCTTGCGGTCCGTCATCACGCCCTTGGGCGTCGAGACGATGGCCACACCCAGGCCGTTCATGACTTGCGGGATATGGTCACGACCCTTGTAGACGCGCAGACCGGGACGCGATACGCGCTCGAGGCGCTCGATCACCGGACGGCCCGCGTAGTACTTGAGCCCGACCAGCAGTTCGGGCTTGCCGTCCTTGCTGTCGACCGTGTAGCCCTCGATGTAGCCCTCGTCCTTCAGGACCTGGGCAATGGCCACCTTGACCTTCGACGACGGCATCGCCACTTCCGCTTTCTCGACGCGCTGGCCGTTGCGGATGCGGGTCAGCATGTCGGCGATCGGATCACTCATGCTCATTGTTGATCTCCTCGCTTACCAGCTGGCCTTGACCAGGCCGGGAATGTCGCCGCGCATTGCCGCCTCGCGGATCTTGCCGCGGGCCAGGCCGAACTTGCGGAAGGTGCCGCGGGGGCGGCCGGTGAGTGCGCAGCGGTTGCGCTGCCGCGAAGGGCTGGCGTCACGCGGCAGCGCCTCCAGCTTGCGGCGCGCGTCCATGCGCTCTTCCATCGAGCGGGTTGAGTCGTCGATGATGGCCTTGAGGCCAGCGCGCTTGCTCGCGAACTTCTTGACCAGCGCCTCGCGCTTGGCTTCGCGATTCTTCAGTGCGAGTTTTGCCAATTCACACCTCGCTCAATTGCGGAACGGGAACCGGAAGGCGGCGAGCAGGGCCTTGGCCTCGTCGTCGGTCTTCGCAGTGGTGGTGATGCTGATGTTCAGACCACGGATCGCGTCGATCTTGTCGTACTCGATCTCGGGAAAGATGATCTGTTCCTTCAGGCCGATGTTGTAGTTGCCACGACCGTCGAATGCCCGGCCCGACACGCCGCGGAAGTCGCGCACGCGCGGGAAGGCGACGGTGACCAGGCGGTCGAGAAACTCGTACATGCGCTCGCCGCGCAGCGTGACCATGCAGCCGATCGGCAGGTTCTCGCGGATCTTGAAGTTCGCGATCGCCTTGCGGGTCTTGGTCACGACCGGCTTCTGGCCGGCGATCTTGACCATGTCGCCCACGGCGTTATCGATCATCTTCTTGTCGTTAACCGCTTCGCCGACACCCATGTTGAGGGTGATCTTGGTGATGCGCGGCACTTGCATGATCGACTTGTAGCCGAACTTGCCGACCAGCTCGGGAGCGATCTTCTCGCGGTACAGGGTGTGGAATCGAGACATGTCAGCCCCTTACGCCTTCGCGCCGACCACGGCGCCGTTGCTCTTGAAGACGCGCACCTTCTTGCCGTCGACTTCCTTGAAGCCGACGCGGTCGCCCTTGCTGCTGGCGGGATTGAAGAGCATCAGATTGGACTGGTCGATCGGCATCGTCTTGTCGATGATGCCGCCGACAACGCCCTTCATCGGGTTGGGGCGCACGTGCTTCTTGACCACGTTGATGCCCTCGACCGTCACGTGACGCTCGTCGATGCGGGCCAGCACGGTGCCGCGCTTGCCCTTGTCGCGGCCGGCGATCACCACCACCTCGTCGCCCTTGCGGATGCGTTCCATCGCGCGCCTCCTTAAATGACTTCGGGCGCCAGCGACACGATCTTCATGAAGCGCTCGGTGCGCAGTTCGCGCGTGACCGGGCCGAAGATGCGGGTGCCGATGGGCTCCAGCTTGTTGTTGAGCAGCACGGCGGCGTTGCCGTCGAACGTGATCGCCGAGCCGTCGGGGCGACGCAGTCCCTTGGCGGTGCGAACCACCACCGCGCTGTAGACCTCGCCCTTCTTGACGCGCCCCCGAGGGGCGGCATCCTTGACCGTCACCTTGATGACGTCGCCGATGTTGGCGTAGCGGCGCTTCGAGCCGCCCAACACCTTGATACACATCACTGAGCGCGCGCCGGTGTTATCGGCGACGTCCAGCATCGTCTGCATCTGAATCATGGCTTCAAGTCCCAACTTATTCCGAGCCGCATTGGCAGCGCGGACAGTCTTGGTCCCGTCCGGGATGAAGAACCGGCCCGCGCGCCGCCGGGGAGGCCCCGCGTCGCGGGGTGGTGGCGCCCGGATCGGCTCCGGGAACTCCCCGCTGGCATCACTGCATCAGCGGGGAAGCTTTAGATGATAACCGAAACGAGGTGCGCCGCACAAGGGCAGCGCTTCCCCTTAGATGACGCTGGCGGCCTCGACGACGCGAGTCACGGTCCAGGACTTGGTCTTGGACACGGGGCGGGTTTCCGCGATCTCGACGGTGTCGCCCTCGTTGACCGCGTTGGTCTCGTCGTGGGCGTGATACTTCCTGGAGCGAACGATGATCTTCCCGTAGAGCGGGTGCTTGACCTTGCGCTCGACCAGGACGGTGACCGTCTTGTCCATCTTGTTGCTCACGACCCTGCCCACCAGCGTGCGGGTGAGGGAGGTCTTCTCGATCTTTGCGTCGCTCATTTGGCCGCCGCCTTCTGGCTGAGAACCGTCCGCACGCGCGCGATGTCGCGGCGCGTAACGCGGATCTGGTTCGTGTTCTGCAGTTGCTGCGTGGCCTTCTGCATGCGCAGAGAGAAGTGCGCCTTGAGCAGGTCTTGCAGCTCCTTGTTGAGCGCAGCCACGTCCATGGCGCGCAGTTCCTTCGCATTCATCGCGGTCTCCTCTTACTGGCCGAGCTGGCGCACGACGAAGGTGGTCTTCACCGGCAGCTTGGCCGCTGCCAGCGCGAAAGCCTCGCGGGCGAGCGTCTCGTCCACGCCATCCATCTCGTAGATCACGCGACCGGGCTGGATCTGGGCCACCCAGTACTCCGGGTTGCCCTTGCCGTTGCCCATGCGCACCTCGGCAGGCTTCTGCGAGATGGGCTTGTCGGGGAACACGCGGATCCAGACGCGGCCACCGCGCTTGATGTGACGGGTGATGGCGCGGCGGGCGGCCTCGATCTGGCGGGCGGTCAGGCGACCGCGTTCGGTCGCCTTCAGGCCGAAGTCGCCGAACGAGACGTTGGCACCGCGGGTGGCAACGCCATAGTTGCGACCCTTCTGGTCCTTGCGGTACTTGCGTCGAGCGGGTTGCAGCATTGCTTACTCTCCGTCTTTGGCGGGCGCGGGCTTGGCTGCCGGGTCGGCGGCCTTGCGAACGCGCTTGACCGCGGGCTTGGCGGGCTCGTCCTTGGCAGCCTCGGCAGGGGCGGCGGCAGTCGTCGCGCCTTCGGGCTTGCGCACCGGCGGGCGACGCGTCCCGGGCTTGGCGCCAGGGCGGTCACCGGCGGGACGCCGCGGGCGGCGCTCCTCGCGATCACCCGGCGCCGGGGTGTCGGCGGCGGGCGCGTCGTTGCGACCCAGGGTGTCGCCCTTGTAGACCCAGACCTTCACGCCGATCACGCCGTAGGTGGTCTTGGCTTCCGAGAAACCGTAGTCGATGTCCGCGCGCAGCGTGTGCAGGGGCACGCGGCCCTCGCGGTACCACTCGGTGCGGGCGATCTCGATGCCGTTGAGGCGGCCCGAGGACATGATCTTGATGCCCTGGGCACCAAGTCGCATGGCGTTTTGCATCGCGCGCTTCATGGCGCGGCGGAACATGATGCGCTTCTCGAGCTGCTGGGTGATCGAGTCGGCGATCAGCTGCGCGTCGACCTCCGGCTTGCGGATCTCCTCGATGTTGACGTGCACGGGCACGCCCATCATCTTCTGGAGGGTCGACTTCAGCGTCTCGATGTCCTCGCCCTTCTTGCCGATCACCACGCCCGGACGCGCCGAGTAGATGGTGATGCGGGCGTTCTTCGCGGGGCGCTCGATCACGATGCGGCCCACGGAAGCGCTGCGCAGCTTCTTCTTCAGGAACTCGCGGACCTTGAGATCCTCGCCAAGAATGCGAGCGAAGTCAGGGCCCGACGCGTACCAGCGCGAAGTCCAGTTGCGCGAGACCGGCAGACGGAAGCCGGTGGGATTGATTTTCTGTCCCATGCGTCACCTATTTCTTGGGTTTCGCGTCGCCGACCGACACGTAGATGTGGCAGGTCTGCTTCCCGATGCGCGCGCCGCGTCCCTTGGCCCGCGCCGAGAAGCGGCGCAGCGTTGCGGCCTTCTCGACATGGATCTTGGTGATACGCAGCTCGTCGATGTCGGCGCCGTCGTTGTGCTCGGCGTTCGCGATCGCGGACTCGAGCGCCTTCTTGATGATTCCCGCGGCCTTCTTCGGCGTGAAGGCAAGGATGTTCAGCGCCTTGTCGACCGGCTTGCCGCGGACCAGGTCGGCGACCAGGCGACCCTTCTGGGCCGACAGGCGCACGCCGCGGACGATTGCAGTGGTTTCCATCATGCTTACCTCTTGCCCGGGCCGGACTTCTTGTCGGCGGCGTGGCCCTTGAAGGTGCGCGTCTGCGCGAACTCGCCGAGCTTGTGCCCGACCATGTTCTCGTTGACGTAGACCGGAACATGCTGGCGCCCGTTGTGCACGGCGATCGTCAGGCCAATGAACTCGGGCAGGATGGTCGAGCGGCGCGACCAGGTCTTGATCGGACGCTTGTCGCGGGTAGCCGACGCAGCCTCAATTTTCTTCAGCAGGTGCCCATCGACGAACGGGCCCTTTTTTAGCGAGCGAGACATTCAGCCCCCCCTTACTTGCGGTGACGGCGCTGCACGATCATCGAATCGGTGCGCTTGTTCTTGCGGGTGCGATGGCCCTTGGACAACGTGCCCCAGGGGCTGACCGGCGCGCGCTTCGTGCCGGTGCGGCCTTCGCCGCCGCCGTGCGGGTGGTCCACCGGGTTCATGGCCACGCCACGGACGGTCGGACGGATGCCGCGCCAGCGCTTCGCGCCGGCCTTGCCGTACTCGCGCAGGCTGTTTTCTTCGTTACCCACTTCGCCGATCGTGGCACGGCACTCGATCAGCACCTTGCGGATCTCGCCCGAGCGCAGCCGCACCTGGGCGTAGGCCCCTTCACGCGCCAGCAGCTGCGCCGAGGTGCCCGCCGAGCGCGCGATCTGCGCGCCCTTGCCGGGCTGCATCTCGATGCAGTGGATCGTCGAGCCGACCGGGATGTTGCGCAGGGGCAGCGTGTTGCCGACCTTGATCGGCGCTTCCTGGCCGTTCATGAGCTCGGCACCGACCGTCAGACCCTTGGGCGCGACGATGTAGCGGCGCTCGCCGTCTGCGTAGAGCAGCAGGGCGATGTGCGCGGAACGGTTGGGGTCGTACTCGACGCGCTCGACCTTGGCGACGATGCCGTCCTTGTCGCGACGGAAGTCGATGATGCGGTAGGCCTGCTTGTGGCCACCGCCCTTGTGCCGGATCGTGATCCGGCCATTGTTGTTGCGACCCGACCCGCGGTTCTTCTTCTCGGTCAGCGCGGCGAAGGGCTTGCCCTTGTGCAACTGCGAGTTGACGACCTTGACCGCGTGACGGCGGCCCGGGGAAGTCGGCTTGACCTTGACGAGCGCCATTACTTCACCTCTTGCGCGAAGTTGATTTCCTGACCCGGCTTGAGGCTCACGTACGCCTTGCGCACGTCATTGCGCCGGCCCTGGAAGCGGCCGAAGCGCTTCTCCTTGCCCTTCTGGTTCAGGATCTGCACGGACTCGACCTGCACCTTGAAGAGCAGCTCGACCGCGGCCTTCACCTCGGGCTTGGTGGCATCGGGCAGGACGCGGAAGGCCACCTGCTCGTTCTTGTCGGCCATCATCGTGCTCTTCTCGGAGACGATCGGCGCGACGAGCACCTTGTAAAGACGATCTTGGCTCATCCCCACATCTCCTCGAGCTTGGCGATCGCCGGCTTCGTCATCACCACCTGCTTGTAGTGGATCAGCGACAGCGGGTCCGCGTAGCGCGGCTCGACGACCATCACGTTCTTCAGGTTGCGCGAAGCCAGGTACAGGTTCTCGTCGACCTCGTCGGTGATGATGAGAGCGGACTCCAGACCCATGGCCTTGAGCTTCTGCGCCAGCGCCTTGGTCTTGGGCGAGTCGACGGTGAGGCTATCGATTGCCACCAGGCGTCCGTCGCGGGCGAGCTTAGACAGGATCGAGGTCATGCCCGCGCGGTACATCTTCTTGTTCACCTTGTGGGTGAAGTTCTCGTCGGGACGATTGGGGAAGGCGCGGCCGCCGCCACGCCACACCGGCGAGGCGCTGGTGCCGGCACGGGCACGGCCCGTACCCTTCTGGCGCCACGGCTTCTTGGTGGTGTGCGAGACCTCGGTGCGCGTCTTCTGGGCACGGGTGCCCTGGCGCGCGTTGGCCTGGTAGGCCACCACGATCTGGTGCACCAGAGCCTCGTTGAACTCGCGACCGAACAGCGTGTCGGACGCCGCCACGGTGGCGGTCGCCTGGCCCTGTTCGTTCAGGACTTTCAGTTCCATGGCCGCTCCTTATGCCTTGACCGCGGGACGCACGATCACCCGACCACCGGCCGCGCCGGGCACCGCGCCACGAACCAGCAGCAGCTGGCGCTCGGGGTCGATGCGGGCGATCACGAGGTTCTGGGTCGTGCGCTGGTCGTCGCCGAGGTGACCGGCCATGCGCTTGCCGGGGAACACGCGGCCCGGATCCTGGCGATTGCCGATGGAGCCCGGGGCGTTGGTGGTCACCGAGTTACCGTGCGAGGCGCGGTTCGACGAGAAGTGGTGGCGCTTGATGGCGCCGGCGAAGCCCTTGCCGATCGTCACGCCGGTGACGTCGACCTTCTGGCCCACGGCGAACAGATCGACGCCGAGCGGCGCGCCGGGCTTGAACTCGGCGAGCTTGGTGGCTTCGACATGGAACTCCTTGAGCACTTCGCCCGCCTCGACTCCGGCCTTGGCGTACTGACCGGCGAGGGGCTTGCTCACGCGCGACGGCTTCTTGCTGCCGAAGGCGACCTGGACTGCGTTGTAGCCGTCGGTTTCAACCGTCTTCACGAGCGTGACGCGGTTGTTCGACACGTCGAGCACGGTCACCGGGACGGACTCGCCGTCGTCGGTGAAAATGCGCGTCATGCCGACCTTGCGACCGACAAGGCCGAGCTTGTCACTCATTGTTCTCTCCACCCCGGCTGCGATTGGCCGGGACCATTGTCAAACGACGCGTCCGGTCACCTGGACCAGATCGCTGAAAGCCTTGGATTGTAGCTTGTTCGCGCCAGGCGCGGCAAGCCGGCGGGAATCCCTAGCCCTTACTGAACCTTGATCTCCACATCGACGCCAGCCGGCAGGTCGAGCTTCATGAGCGCGTCCACCGTCTTGTCCGTCGGGTCGATGATGTCCATCAGGCGCTGGTGGGTGCGGATCTCGAACTGGTCGCGCGACGTCTTGTTCACGTGGGGCGAACGCAGGATGTCGAAGCGCTGGATGCGGGTAGGCAGGGGGACCGGCCCGCGCACCACGGCGCCGGTGCGCTTGGCGGTGTCGACGATCTCCAGGGCCGACTGGTCGATGAGCTTGTAGTCGAACGCCTTGAGACGGATGCGGATGCGTTGGTTTTGCATTTGGTTGTCCTTGAAAGAGCGAGGGGCCGGCCTCGCGGCCGGCCCGCGATTGCTGCTTCGATCGGGCCCTGCGTCAGGCGATGATCTTGGCCACGACGCCGGCGCCGACGGTGCGGCCGCCTTCGCG
>DAOTEJ010000003.1:0-11684 GCA_035454085.1 Burkholderiaceae bacterium
GGAAGTCCACCACGTACTCGGCGCCGCGGTAGAGCTCGGTGTGGCCCTTCTGGCGGCCGAAGCCCTTGACCTCGGTGACGGTGAGACCCGACACGCCCGCCTCGGCCAGGGCCTCGCGGACTTCGTCGAGCTTGAAGGGCTTGATGACGGCGGTGATCTGCTTCATGGCGTGGGCTCCGGAGTTCACTGCGATTCTAGGCTGCGGGGGCGAGGGGCGGCGGCGCTCAGCCCTCGTCTTCGCGGAAACGATTGGTGATCGGGTAGCGCCAGTCACGCCCGAAGCCGCGTTCGCTGACGCGGATGCCGACCGGACTCTGGCGGCGCTTGTACTCGGCGCCGCGGATCAGGCGGATGACGCGCGCCGTGGTGGCCTCGTCGTATCCGGCCGCGACGATCTGCGCCCGGGTCTGGCCGCGCTCCATGTAGCGCTCGATGATCGCGTCGAGCACCGCGTAGGGCGGCAGCGAATCCTGGTCCGTCTGGTCTGCCTTGAGCTCGGCACTGGGCGGGCGCGTGAGGATGCGCTCGGGGATCACCGGCGCGATGCGGTTGCGGTAGTCGCACAAGCCGTAGACCAGGGTCTTCAGGATGTCCTTGATCACCGCGAAGCCGCCCGCGAGATCGCCGTAGAGCGTCGAATAGCCCACCGCGGTCTCGCTCTTGTTCCCGGTGGTGAGCACGATGGCGCCGTACTTGTTCGACAGGGCCATGAGCAGGGTGCCGCGGATGCGCGCCTGCAGGTTTTCCTCGGTCGTGTCCCACGGCAGGCCGCGGAACTCGTCGGCCAGCGTGCCGAGCAAGGCGTCGAAGGCGGGCTTGATGGGCAGCACGTCGTAGCGCACGCCGAGGTTCGCCGCCAGCTGGCGCGCGTCGTCGAGGCTGATCTGCGCGGTGAACTGGCTGGGCATCATCACCGCGCGCACGCGCTGGGCACCGAGCGCATCGACCGCGATGGCCAGCGTCAAGGCCGAGTCGACCCCGCCCGAGAGCCCGATGATCGCGCCCGGAAAGCCGTTCTTGCCCAGGTAGTCGCGCACGCCCAGCACCAGCGCGGCGTACACCGCGGCGTCCTCTGCCGGTTCGGGCGCCAGTTCGCCCGCCTGGGGCACGCCGTCGACAAAATCGACCAGCAGCAGAGCGGTCTCGAAGTGCGGCGCCCTGGCTACGACACCGCCCTGCGCGTCGAGAGCAAACGAGGCGCCGTCGAAGACCAGCTCGTCCTGCCCGCCCACCAGGTTGGCATAGACCAGGGCCAGGCCCGCGCTCGTGACATTCGCACGCATGCGCTCCAGCCGCAGCGCCTGCTTGCCACGGTGAAACGGCGAGGCGTTGGGAACCAGCAGCACCTGCGCGCCGGCGTCCTTCGCGCGCTGCGGCACGGCCGCAAACCAGGTGTCCTCGCAAATCGCCAGCCCGAAGCGCGTGCCCGCGACCTCGAACACGCAGGGCCGACCGTCGGGCGTGAAGTAGCGCGCCTCGTCGAACACCGCGTAATTGGGCAGCTCGCCCTTGCAGTAGGTGGCGGCGATGCGTCCGGCATGCAGCACCGAGGCGGCATTGAAGTGCCGGCCCTCGCGCGCCAGCGGGTGGCCCACGATCACGCGCAACTCGGGGAACTGCAGCAACTGGGCCGCGAGGCGCTCGAGCGCGGCGTCGGCGGCCGAATAGAATGCCCGCCGCAGGAGCAGGTCCTCGGGCGGGTAGCCGACCAGCGAGAGCTCGGGCGTGAGCAGCACCTGCGCGCCCGCGGCCTGGGCGCGCATCGCCGCATCGAGCAGGCGGCGGCTGTTGCCCTCGAGATCTCCGACCACGGGGTTGATCTGGGCGACCGCGACGCGGACTCTGGAGTTCATCGATACACGGGCGGAGAGTGGCCGGAAATTATTGCACGCGGGTCGCTGCCGACCCGCAAGCGCTGGGGACCGCGTGGGATGCCCTGCTGCCCGAGGCACCCGGCAGCGTCTTCCTGCAGCGGGGCTTCATCGCGGCTCTGCACGACAGCGGCGCGGCGAGTGCGGCCACCGGCTGGCAGCCCGAGGTGATCGCGCTCGAGCAGGCGGGCGAGGTGGTGGCGGCCGCGCTCGCCTACCGCAAGTTCCACAGCTACGGCGAGTACGTGTTCGACTGGGCCTGGGCCGAAGCCTACGAACGCCACGGACTCGCCTACTACCCCAAGAGCCTGTGCGCCGTGCCCTTCACCCCGGTGCCCGGCCCGCGCCTGCTGGCGCGCGACGGCGCCGCACGCTTGGCGCTGGCGCGCGCTCTGGTGGAGCACGCGCGCGCGAGCGGGCTGCCTTCGCTGCATGTGCTGTTCACCGATCCGGCCGACACCGCCGCGCTCGCCGAGGCAGGCTGCCTGGTGCGGCAGGGCGTGCAGTTTCACTGGTTCAACCGCGGCTACCGCGACTTCGGTGACTACCTGGACGCGCTCGCCCAGTCCAAGCGCAAGAAGGTTCGCGCCGAGCGCCGCAAGGTGCGGGAGGCCGGGGTGGAGTGCGAGGTTCTGACGGGTCCGGAACTGGTCGAGGCCGACTGGGCCTTCTTCCACCGCTGCCATGCACGCACCTACGCGGCGCGCGGGGCGCGGCCCTACCTGAACCTCGACTTCTTCCTGAGGGTCGCCCGGGCGCGGCCCGAGGCGCTCGTGATGGTGCGCGCGCGCCGCGCAGGACGGGCGATCGCCGCGTCCCTGGCGTTCACCGACGGCAGCCGGCTCTATGGACGCTACTGGGGCGCGCTCGAAGAGGTGGACTGCCTGCACTTCGAGGTGAGCTACTACACGCTGATCGAGCACGCCATCCGCGCCGGGCTGACGGTTTTCGAGGGCGGAGCGCAGGGGGAACACAAACTCGCTCGCGGCTTCGAGCCCGTGACCACGCACTCCGCGCACTGGCTGGCTCACCCCGAGTTCTATGCCGCGGTGGAGCGCTACCTCGCGCGCGAGCGCACCGGTGCCGCCGAGTACTTCGAGGAACTGAACGAGCGCAGCGCGCTGCGCGCGCGCCCGGCGGCGCTCTAGAAGGCCGGCTTGGGCGAGGCGGTCTGGTAGGCAGCCACGCCGGCGAGGATCTCGCGGCGCGCCTCGTCAGGTCCTTCCCAGCCCGCGACCTTGACCCACTTGCCGGCCTCGAGGTCCTTGTAGTGCTCGAAGAAGTGGCGAATGGTGTTCAGGATCTCTTCGGGAAGGTCAGTGGCCGCCAGCCAGCGCTTGTAGCGCGGCAGGCACTTGACGATCGGCACCGCGAGCAGCTTGGAGTCTCCTCCAGCCTCGTCTTCCATCTTGAGCACGCCCAACGGCCGGCAGCGCACCACCACACCCACCTGCAGCGGAAATGGCGTGACGACCAGCACATCCACCGGGTCGCCGTCGTCCGAAATGGTGTGCGGGATGTAGCCGTAGTTGCAGGGGTAGACCATCGAGGTGCCGATGAACCGGTCCACGAACAGCGCCCCGGTTTCCTTGTCGACCTCGTACTTGATCGGGTCGGCGTGCGCCGGAATCTCGATGATGACGTTGAAATCCTCGGGCAGATCGCGCCCGGCACCGACTCTGTCTAGACCCATGCGTGCTCCGCGGCTCGCGCCGCGTCCTTTCTCGGGGAGGCTTGGAGGACTGCCGGCATTGTAGCGGCGCAGCCACCTGCGCACGGCCGGGAGGGCGCCGGTGCCGCACCGCACATAGACGCTGGTGGCCCGCCTCCAGCAAAGTCGCGGCGGTGCGGCAAAGCGCCGCGGTTCGCAGTTCCCACAGAGAAGCCCATGAGTCCCGACGCCAGTCTGCCCTCCCCCGCCGCACCTCCCAAGCTGCCCGAAGTGCGCCGCGTCGGCCTCGGCGAGCCCCTCCGCTGGCTCGCGGCCGGCTGGCGAGATTTCCTGGCGACCAGGTTCTCTGGCGCGTTCTACGGCGCGGTCTTTGCCGCGATGGGCCTGGCGGTGCTCGCCGTCTACCGTTGGCAGTGGCAGTTCGCCTGGAGCCTGATCGCCGGCTTCTTTCTGCTCGGGCCCTTCGTATGCCTGGGCCTGTACGCCATGTCGCGCGAGCTCGAGCAGGGGCGAGCGCCCAGCCTGATCAACTCTCTCACCAGTTGGCGCGTCAACCCGGCCAACATCGCCTGGATCGCCTCGATCCTGGCCTTCGTGTTCATCATCTGGGGGCGGGTCTCCGCCGTGTTCTTCGCGCTGGTCGCGAACCACGACTTTCCCACGCTCAGCGGACTGCTCGAACAGGTCTTCAGCCTCGCCAACTGGCCCTATCTTCTCGTGTGGGGAGCGGTGACCTGCTTGTTTGCGATGCTGGCCATCTCGGTAGGCGCGGTCTCGCTGCCCATGCTGCTCGACCGGCGCGTGGACACGCTCTATGCACTGATCACCAATGTGCGAGCGGTGTGGCTCAACCCGCTGCCGATGGCGCTGTGGGCCGTTCTCGTGATCCTGCTGGTCACGCCCGCGCTGGTGCTGGGCATGGTCGGGCTGCTGGTGGCCGCCCCGATCGTCGGGCACGGCACCTGGCACGCCTACCGCAGCCTGGTGGGCGAGCCTCCGCCCGACGAGCCCGACCGCCGCTGAGAGCCGCTAGAGCAGTTGCTCGCGCCGCACCGGACGCCCGGCGGCGTTGAGCCAGGGCGCCGCGTCGGCCATCAGGTTGGCAAATCCGAGCGCGGCCTGCCGGTAGTGCTCGGCCGCCTTGGCCTCGTCGCCCACTGCCTCATCCAGCCGACCCAGGGCAAGCAGCGTCGCCGGATGCGTCTGGGTGCGCAGGCTGTCGTCGAGGTAGCTGCGCGCCTTGCCCCAGAGCTGGTCACGCAGGCACAGCAGTCCCGCGCAGCGTGCCAAGGCGGCGCGCATCTCGGGCTCGCGCGGTGGCGTGCGCATCCAGACTTCGACCTTCTCGATCTGTTCGCGCGACGGGAAGACCTGGGCACGGGAGTACTCGTCGAGCAGGCGCGGCGCGTTGACCTCGTCCCACTCCTCGGTCAGCGCCGCCTCGATCGCCGTGGCCGCCTGACGCCCCCGGCCCGCGAGGTTGAGCAGGCGCGCCGCCTCGAGGGCCAGGCCGGGCACCCGGCGCTCGGCTGCCGGAATCGCCAGCCAGGTGCGCTCGAGTTCGGCCGGGTCGTGGCGCCGCTCGAGCAGCAGTTCGCGGTAGCAGGACTGCTTGAGCCGGCGTGCCACCACGGGATGCAAGGCGTCGCGCTTGTCGAGGGCGCGCACCAGCTTGAGCGCCTCGGCCCAGTGCCCCGCCTGCAGATGCGCGTTGAGTGCGATGCGGCTGGCCTGGATGGTGCGGCCGCGCCCGGACTGCAGCTCCTGCACGGCCGCCAGGGCCTCGTCGTTGCGGCGCTGCTCGGTGAGCAGCTCCGCGCGCGTGACCAGGCGCGCCGTGGACAGTTCCGGATCGGACTCGGCGGCGGCCAGCCAGTCGTCGCGGCGCGGATACTCCTGCATGCGATGCGCCGCCCGCGCGCCGATCAGCGCGGCGATGCCAGCCAGGGGCTGCGCGGAACTCGCGGTGCGCGCGGCGCGCTCGGCCCGCGCGAAGCGACCTTCGAGCAGGAAGCGCAAGGCCTCGCGCAGCGCGCGCGCGGCGCCGATCTCCTCGCGGCGCGCGTGGTACAGACGCACGCGCTCGGGAAAGTCGGCCAGGGCCTGGGCCCAGCGCGACAGCAGCCACACCGCCAGCAGCAGCACGAACAGCAGCGCCAGGAACAGGTTGAGCGACAGGTCCACCCGCCAGGGCGGAAGCAGGAAGGCCACGTTGCCCGCCTCGGCCTGCGCGAGCAAGGCCAGAGCTCCCGCCGCGATGGCGAGCAGCACGATCCAGAAGAGCCAGCGCATCGTCGCCCTAGCGCGCGCTCGCGCCGGCGCGAAGCTGGCGCGCGGCGGCGACGCTCTCGCCGATGCCCGGCACTTCCACGCTGAGCGCCGCCTTGGCGAGCTGGCGCAGCTGCGTCAGCGCCGCCCCCACCGCGGGGGCCGTCGCGTCGAAGTAGCGCGTCACCAGCGCCTCGGCCTCGGCGAGGTCGGCACGGAACACGCGATCGTTGCGCGCCAGCAGAGCCTGGCGCGCCCCCAGCAGGCGCAGGCGCAGTTGCTGGCGCACGAGCTGCTGCTGCGCCGGCCCGAGCAGCAGAGCCTCGGAAGTGGCCACCTCGCGGATGCGCACCAGGTCGCCGAACTCGCGGGCGATCCACGCGCGCAGCCTTCCCCACAGATCGTTGGCCCCCAGCACCGGCGGCGCCACGCCCGGGGCCGGAGCACCCTTCGCGGCGGGCCGGCCCTCCGAGAGCAACGGCCAGGCCTCGGCACCCTGGGCCAGCTGATCGAGCTTGAGCGCCATGCCGGTCACGTCCACGCTGGGCGCGGCACGCAGGCGCTCGATGTCGCGGGCCAGCGCCCGGCGCATGGGCAGGAAGCGCGCGTTGTCGAGGCGGGCGAGCCTTGCATCGGCCGCCTGCAGGGCGGCCAGCGCGGCGTTGACGTTGCCGGCCAGCTGCAGCTCCTGCGCCGCGGTCGCCACCAGTCGTTCGACCTCGACCACGACGGCTTCGTCGCGCCCGCGTGATAGGTCGGAGTAGAGCTGCTGCAGGGCCTCGCGCTGGCCCTGCTCCTCGGCGAGCTGCGCCTCGAGCACGGCGAGCTTTTGCGTGGCCGCACGCGCGTCGGCCTCGGCGCGAGCCGAGGCCTCCTTGCCCTGGAGGAGCAACTGCTCGAGCGTGGCGATGCGCCGACCGGTGTCGTTGCGCACGCGATTGATTTCCAAGTGCGCCCACACGAGCAGCGCGAGCAGGACCAGGAAGGCCGCCGTCCACAGGCGACGGCGACGGCGCGCGCCCGCGGCAGGCGGTGCGGGAACTGGGGCGGGGTCCGGCGCGGGCGGCGCAGGAGGCGGCGGAGTCAGGACGGGATCGCTCATCGGCGCGGCCGCCCGCAACTCAGTCGGCGCGGGCTAGTCGGGTGCGTCCGATTCTAGCTTGGCAAGCACCGCTTCTTCGTCGGCTTGCACCAAAGAGACAATCGCGAAACCGGCCTGACGCAGCGCTGCGGCGATGCGTGCGTGGATGGCCAGCGCGGTGCCACCGCGCAACCAGTCCCAGGCGCTCGGGATGGCGGCGACGGCCTTGTGCAGGGCTTCGACCGCCTCGGTGCTGGTGACCAGCAGCACGGGTGGGCGGCCCGAGGCCATCACTCGCGCGAGCTCGGAACGGGCCGCCGGATCAAGGCGCAGGGGCTCGCGCCGGTAGACGCTCAGTGCCTCGACGGCGACCCCCGCGGCCTGTAGTTGCTCGGCCAGCCACTCGCGTCCTTGCTCGGCGCGCAGGATGAGCACGCGGCTGGGCCAGGGCATGCCCGCCAGGCGCGCGAACAGGGCCTCGGAGCCCCCCTCGCCGGTGGCGGACGCAGGATCCAGGCAGTCGACCGCCGCGCCGTAGGCGGCGTGAAAGGCCCGCGCGGTGCCCGCGCCCACCGCCGCCGCGCGCACGCCCGGCGGCCACTGCGGCAGAACGTCGGCGCACGCGCGCACGGCGGTCGGACTGACGAAGACGAGCAGCTCGCCGGGCGTGACCTGCGCCAGGCGCGCGCGCGCGCGCTCCGGCTCACGGGGCGGCAACAGCTCGAAGGCCGGCCAGTGCAACGCGTCCCAGCCCGCGGCGCGCAGCCGCTGCACCAGGCTCGCCCCGGCCTGGGCCGGGCGGGTGACGATCACCGGCCCGCGCGCCATGTAGCTAGGCTTGCAGGACTTCCGCGAGCAGGGCGTCGGCACCCCGGCTGCGCAGTGCCGCGACCGCCTCGGCGGCGAGCACCTCGGGATCGTCCCAGGCGCCGCGCGCCTCGACCTCGATGCAGGCGCCGGTGCGGTGGTTGCCCACCAGGGCGCGCAGGCGCATCTGGCCACCCTCGATCTCGGCATAGGCGGCGAGCGGCACCTGGCACGAGCCCCCCAGCGCGCGCGACACCGCGCGCTCGGCGCTGGTGGCGGCGCGGGTGTGCGGGTCGTTGAGCGGCGCCACGAAAGCAGCCATGTCGGGGTCGGCGGCGCGGATCTCGATGCCCAGCGCACCCTGACCGGGCGAGGGCAGCGAGACACCGGTCGGAATGATCTGGCGGATGCGTTCGGCCAAGCCGAGGCGCTTGAGCCCGGCAGCGGCCATCACCAGGCCGTCGAACTCGCCGCGGTCGAGCTTGGCAAGACGCGTGCCCACGTTGCCGCGAATCGCCTCGACCGCGAGGTGGGGGTAGCGCGCGCGGATCATCAACTCGCGGCGCAGGCTGGCCGTGCCCACCCGCGCGCCGGCGGGCAGATCCTCGAGGCTGGCGTGGCGCGCACTCACGAAGGCGTCGCGCGGATCCTCGCGCTCCATGACCGCGCCGAGCAGGAAGTCCTCGGGCAACACCATGGGCACGTCCTTGAGCGAGTGCACGGCGATGTCGGCGCGGCGCTCGAGCAAGGCGAGCTCGAGCTCCTTCACGAACAGCCCCTTGCCGCCCACCTTGGAGAGCGTGCGGTCGAGGATCTGGTCGCCGCGCGTGGTCATGCCGAGCAAGTCGACTGAGGTCTGCGAATGGCGGGTCGAGAGGATCTCGCGCACGTGGCGGGCCTGCCACAGGGCCAGCGGACTCTCGCGCGTGGCGATCACGCAGCGGGCGGGGGCACTCATGGGGAATTTCTCTCGGGCGGGAGCGTGACTGGAGCGAGCTCAGTCTAGCATCGGGGTCATCCGCCGCCCCTCGTGAGCCGCCGCATGAACCCCGCCAACGACACCGCCCTGCGCGAAGACATCCGCCTGCTCGGACGCCTGCTCGGCGAGGTGCTACGCGAGCATGCCGGCGCGCCGCTCTACGACACGGTCGAGGGCATCCGCGTGGCGGCGATGCGCCTGCGGCGCGGCGAAGGGGAGTCCGGCGCGGCGCGCGCGCTCGAGGCCCGACTGCGGCGTCTGGGGCGCGACGAGACCATCGTCGTAGTGCGCGCCTTCAGCTACTTCTCGCATCTGGCCAACATTGCCGAGGATCGCCAGCAGGTGCGTGTGCTGGCGCAGCAGGACTCACCCCTGGTGCGTGCGGCGCGCGCCCACCCGCCGGCGCGGCTGCGCAGCCTGCTCGATGGCGCGTGTCTCATGCCCGTGCTCACCGCCCACCCCACCGAGGTGCGACGCAAGAGCATCCTCGACGCGGAGCGCAGCATTGCCCGCCTGATCGAGACGCGCGAGCGCGCCGTGCAAGGCGGCGAGCCACACGCGGCGGCGGCCATCGACGAGGCCCTGCTGGCCGCGATCGAAACCCTGTGGGCCACACGCATGCTGCGCCCGCAGAAGCTCACCGTGGCCGACGAGATCGCCAACGCCCTGAGCTATTGGACGAGCACCTTCCTGGCCGAGATTCCGCACCTGTACCGCGTGCTCGAGGACGCCCTGCCCGTCGGCTCCGCCCTGCCCGCCTTCGCCCGCCTGGGCAGCTGGATCGGCGGCGACCGCGACGGCCATCCGCACGTCAACGCCGCGACCATGCGCGCGGCCATGGCCGCGCAGGCCCACACCGTGTTCGAGCACTACGCCCGCGCGGTGCACGAGCTCGGCGCGGAGTTGTCGATGTCGCAGATGCTGTGCCCGGCGAGCGAGGCGCTGGTGGCGCTGGCCGGACGCAGTCCCGACCGCTCCGCGCAGCGCGCCGACGAGCCCTACCGCCGCGCGCTGACGGGCGTGTACGCGCGCCTGCTGGCCACCGCGTCCGACCGCGGGCTCGAGCTCGCGGCGCGTGCGCCACTGGGCGAGGCCGCGCCCTACGGCAGCGCCGCGGAGTTCGGCGCCGACCTCGCGGTCGTGGGCGAATCGCTCGCCGCCCACCACAGTGCGCGCGTGGCGCGGCTCAAGCTCGCGCCGCTGGCGCGCGCGGTGCAGGTGTTCGGCTTTCACGGCGCCTCGCTCGACCTGCGCCAGAGCTCCGACGTGTTCGAGGCGGTGGTGGCCGAGCTCTTCGCCGCGGCCGAGGTCTGTCCGGACTACCGCCGCCTGAGCGAGGCCGAGCGGGTGCGCCTGCTCACGCGCGAGCTCGCGCACGCCCGCCCGCTGGTCTCGGCCCACCTGGCCTACTCCGAGCGCACGCGCGGCGAGCTGGCGGTGTTCGACGCCGCGCGCGAGCTGCGCGCCGCCTTCGGTGCGCGCGCGATCGAGCGCCATGTCGTGTCGCACACCGAGTCGGCCTCGGACCTGCTCGAGGTGGCGCTGCTGCAGAAGGAGTGCGGTCTGCTCGCGGGCGACGAGGCGCGCTGCTGCGCCCTGATGGTGGTGCCGCTGTTCGAGACCATCGCCGACCTCGAGCGCGCGCCTGCCATCCTGCGCGAGCTGCTCGGGCACCCGGGGATCAAGAGCCTGCTGCTGCCGGCCGGCGCCACGCCGCTGCAGGAGGTGATGCTGGGCTACTCCGACAGCAACAAGGACGGCGGCTTCCTGGCGAGCAACTGGCAGCTGTACAAGACCACGCGCCAGCTCATGGCGCTGGGCGACGAGCTGGGCGTGCGCCTGCGCCTGTTCCACGGCCGGGGCGGCACGGTGGGCCGGGGCGGCGGCCCGAGCTACGAAGCGATCCTCGCCCAGCCCGCGGGCAGCGTGCGCGGCCAGCTCAGGCTCACCGAGCAGGGCGAGATCATCTCGGCCAAATACGCCGATCCGCGCATCGGCCGCCACAACCTGGAGCTGCTCGCCGCCGCCTTCATCGAGGCAAGCCTTGCGCCCGCGGGCGCGGGCGAGGCCACGGCCGAGTTCGAGGCGGCGATGGACGAGATCGCCGCGCACGCCCAGGCCGCCTATCGTGACCTGGTGTACGGCACGGCGGGCTTTGCCGACTTCTTCTTCGCGGCCACGCCGATCGCCGAGATCATGGAGCTCAACATCGGCAGCCGGCCCGCCTCGCGTAAGGGCACCGGGCGCATCGAGGACCTGCGTGCGATTCCCTGGGTGTTCGGCTGGGGCCAGAGCCGCATCCTGCTGCCCGGCTGGTATGGCGTGGGCTCGGGCATCGAGGCCTGGCTCGCCGCAGCGCCGAACCCGGCGCAGCGCCGCAAGCGCCAGCAACTGCTGCGCCGCATGGCCACCGACTGGCCGTTCTTCCGCGCCCTGGCCTCGAACCTGCAGATGGTGCTGTCCAAGACCGACCTGGCGATCGGCGCGCGCTATGCGCGCCTGGACCCCGACCGGCGCCGCGGCCGGGCGATCTTCGCGCGCATCCGCAGGGAGTGGGAGCTGACCCTGGGGCACCTGCTCGCCGCCACCGGGCAGCGCCGCCTGCACGAGGCGAGCCCCGCACTCGCGCGCGCACTGCAGCACCGCCTACCCTACGTGGATCCGCTCAATCACCTGCAGGTCGAGCTCATCTCGCGCCACCGTTCAGGCCAGAGCGACGAACGCATCAAGCGCGCCATCCACCTGAGCATCAACGGAATCTCCGCGGGGCTGCGCAACACGGGCTAGCGCTTCGCGTCGCCGGGCGACGCCGCCCTGGCAGGCGCGTCGTGCCCGCCGCTTGGCCTTTGGCCGCGCCGCCGCGGGTACGAAGACCGCCGCGTTGCCGCGTCGTGGCTCGCCGTCTTCAGCGGCCGGCCGCGGCCTTCACCGTGGACCACTGGCGGCGCGAAATCGGCAGGCGCTCGGCCACGCCGCGCAGCAGCACCTCCCAGTGGCCCTCGCTGC
>DAOTEJ010000003.1:11784-88409 GCA_035454085.1 Burkholderiaceae bacterium
ATCGGCAGGCGCTCGGCCACGCCGCGCAGCAGCACCTCCCAGTGGCCCTCGCTGCTCTCGCCCTCCTCGGCCGGACGCACGCGCTGGAAGCCCTCGATCGCGGCGCGCGCCACCAGGGCATTGCGGTGGATGCGCACGAAAGCCTCGGCGAATTCCGCCTCGAGCGAGGTGAGCGACTCCTCGGTGAGGTACTCGCGCTCGGGCGTGCGGATGGTCACGTACTTGAGCTCGGCACGCAGATACACGACCTCGGCCACCGGCACGAGGATCATGCGGCCGCGCTCGCTGACGTGGATGTGGGTGCGCACCGAGCCCACCGCGCGGGCCAGCTGCTCGATGCGCGGCTCGTGGGTGCGCAGACGCTGCACGCGCTCGAGCGCCGCGGCCAGGCGCTCGGCCCGCACCGGCTTCATGAGGTAGTCGAGCGCGTGCACCTCGAAGGCCTCGAGGGCGCGGTCGTCGTGGGCGGTCACGAACACCAGCGCCGGCGGATGCTGGCGCCGCGCGAGGTGGCGCGCCGCCTCGATGCCGTCCATGGCCGGCATGTGGATGTCGAGCAGGAGCACATCGGGCTGCAGCCGGTCCACGGCCTCGAGCGCCTTGAGTCCGCTATCGGCCTCGCCCACGACCTGGTGGGGCACGCGCGCAGCGCAATCGGCCAGCACCTGCTGCAGGCGGGCGCGGGCAGGCGGCTCGTCGTCCACGATCAGCACTTTCAGCATCCTGCCCTCCTAGGCGCCGCGCTCCACCGGCAGCACCATTTTCAGCTCGAAACGCTCGCCGTGCACGCGGGTCTCGAGTTGCGCCTCGAGGTCGTAGATCAGCGCCAGCCGCCCGCGGATGTTGGCCAAGCCCATCTGGTTGCCCTCGCGCTCGGGCCGTTCGGCCGCGATCGGGTTGCTCACCTCGATCTCGAGCTTGAAGCCGCGCTGGCGGATCGCCACCACGATGTCGGCAGCCCCGCTGTGGCGCTCGGCACCGTAGCGCACCGCGTTCTCGAGGATGGGCTGCAGCAGCAGCTGCGGCACCCGCGCGTTCGGATGGTAGGCCCCGATCTGCCAGTCCACCTGCAATCGCTCACCAAGGCGGGTCTGCTCGATCTCGATGTAGTCGCGGCACAGGCTGATCTCGTCGGCCAGCGGCACGAGCCGGCGCGTGTCGGCCATCACGGCCCGGAACAGCTCGGCGATCGACTCGAGCATGCGCTCGGCCTTGGGCGGGTCGGTGCGTACCACCGACAGCACGGCGTTGAGGCTGTTGAACAGGAAGTGCGGGCGGATGCGCGACTGCAGGGCCTGGAAACGCGCCTCGGCCACCGCCGGGGAATAGGCGCGATCGCGCAATTCCAGCACGTACTGCACCGTCACCCCGGCGGCGAGCCCCAGCAGTGCCTGCGCCGCCAGGGTCCAGGCAGCGGCGTCGAGCATGCGCGCCGCCAGGGCCGCGAACACCATGGGCGCGACCCACGCGAGCGCGCGCTGAGCGGTGGGCGACAGGTGCCCCGCGCGGCGCCGCAGCACGCACCAGGCGAGCAGGGTGGCCGGCCCGGCCATCGCCAACTGGGTGGAGGCACGCAGGAACAGATCGAACCCGGCCTCGGGCCCGGGCGCGGCCACGGCGCTCGCCACGGCCATGACGGCCAGCAGCGCCAGCAGCACGCGCAGCACGACACCCAGGTTGCAGCCGTCCGGAACCAGCAGGCGCGGCGCCGGGGTGGCCGTCTCCTGGCGCGAGGCCGAGGTCGGCAGACGGGAAGACAGGGCTTTGCTCACGACCCGATATAGTTGAAGTCCTACCGTCGCGCTCCGTGCGCGCCCTCGCGAATTCATTATGCCAATGCCCCCCTCGCCTCCTGTCCATCCCGCGGACCCGTTGGCCGCTAAGGACAGCGCCTGGTCCGGCCGCTTTGCCGAGCCGGTCGCCCAGTTCGTACTGCGCTACACCGCGAGCGTGGACTTCGACCGGCGCCTGGCGCTGGCCGACATCGAGGCCTCGCTCGCGCACGCGGCCATGCTTGCCCGGGTGGGCGTGATCGATGCCCAGGACCTGAGCGCGATCGAGCGCGGCATGAGGCAGATCCGCGACGAGATCGAGCGCGGCGAGTTCGCCTGGAAGCTCGAGCTCGAGGACGTGCACCTGAACATCGAGCACCGCCTCACCCAGCTGGTGGGCGATGCCGGCAAGCGCCTGCACACCGGGCGCTCGCGCAACGACCAGGTGGCCACCGACATCCGCCTGTTCCTGCGCGGCGAACTCGACGGCCTCGTGCGCCTGATCGGCGAGCTTCAGGCGGCCCTGGTCGAGTTGGCCGCCCGCGAGGCGGACACGGTGATGCCCGGATTCACCCACCTGCAGGTGGCGCAGCCAGTGAGCTTCGGGCACCACCTGCTGGCCTACGTCGAAATGCTCGAACGCGACCGCGAGCGCCTGCTCGACGCGCGCCGCCGCATCAACCGCCTGCCGCTGGGAGCGGCGGCGCTGGCCGGCACCACCTACCCGATCGACCGCGAGTTCGTGGCGGCGCAACTGGGCTTCGAGGGCGTGGCGCAAAACTCGCTGGACGCGGTGAGCGACCGCGACTTCGCCATCGAGTTCTGCGCCGCCGCCAGCCTCATCATGGTGCACCTGTCGCGCTTTGCCGAGGAGCTGGTGCTGTGGATGAACCCGCGCTTCGGCTTCGTGCGCCTGCCCGACCGCTACACCACGGGCTCGTCGATCATGCCGCAGAAGAAGAATCCCGACGTCCCCGAGCTCGCGCGCGGCAAGACCGGGCGCGTGATCGGCGACCTCGTCGGCCTGCTCACCCTCATGAAGGGCCAGCCGCTCGCCTACAACAAGGACAACCAGGAAGACAAGGAGCCGCTGTTCGACGCGCTCGACACGGTGGCCGACAGCTTGCGCGCCTTCGCCGGCATGGTGCCGGGGATCGAGCCGCAGCGCGACGCGATGCGCCGTGCGGTGGAGGAAGGCTTTGCCACGGCCACCGACCTGGCGGACTACCTGGTGCGCCGCGGCCTGCCCTTCCGCGACGCCCACGAGGCCGTGGCCCGCGCGGTGCGCCTGGCCTCCGAGCGCGGCTGCGACCTGGCGGCCCTGTCGCTGGCCGAACTCCAGGCATTCGCGCCCGGGCGCATCGAGGCCGACGTGTTCGGTGCCCTGAGCGTCGAGGGCTCGCTGGCCGCCCGGGACCACCTGGGCGGCACCGCGCCGGCGCAGGTGCGCGCCCAGGTGGCCCGCTGGCAAGCCCTGCTCGCCAGCCGCGCGGGCGCCTGAGGCCGCCCGGCCTCCCGCAAGCTCAGTAGAATCCCTTGCTCGCACCAGGGCAGGGCGCACACTGCTTGCGATCCAAAACAGGAGACACCCATGAAGGCACTGCTTCCGCTTGCGCAGGCCATCGACAAACTCAACGAAGGCATCTTCCGCATCGTGATGTGGCTGGTGCTGATCGTCACCCTGATCAGCGCCGGCAACGCGGTGATCCGCTACGCCTTCGACCGCTCCTCCAACGCCTGGCTCGAGACCCAGTGGTATCTGTTCTCGGCCATCTTCCTGTTCTGCGCGGCCTACACGCTCAAGTGCAACGAGATGGTGCGCATCGACGTGGTCACCGGCCGCTTCACGCGCCGCACCCAGGGGTGGATCGACGTGTTCGGCACGATCGTCTTCCTGCTGCCGATCGCGATCATGATGATCTGGCTGTCCTGGCCCGTCTTCATGTCGGCCTACACCCACAACGAGATGTCGTCCAACGCCGGCGGCCTGCCGCTGTGGCCCGCACGCGCGATGGTGCCGCTGGGCTTCGGGCTGCTCATGCTGCAAGGCATCTCGGAGCTCATCAAGGTGCTCGCCTTCGTCGTCGGCGCGGGGCCTGATCCGCACGCCAAGGAAGGCGCGAAGACCGCCGAGGAAATGCTCGCGGACGAGATCGTCAAGAGCCGCGGAGAGCAGGCATGACCCAATTCCTGATCGCCAACATGGCGCCGCTGATGTTCGCGGCGCTGGTCGTCGTGCTGCTCATGGGCTACCCGGTGGCGTTCTCGCTCGGAGCCATCGGCATGGGCTTCGGGCTGCTCGGCATCGAACTGGGCCTGCTCGCGCCCACGTTGTTCCAGGCCATGCCCGAGCGCATCTGGGGCGTGATGAGCAACGAGACCCTGCTTGCCATCCCCTTCTTCACCTTCATGGGGCTGATCCTGGAGCGCAGCGGCATGGCCGAGGATCTGCTCGACACCATCGGCCAGTTGTTCGGTCCGGTGCGCGGCGGCCTGGCCTACGCGGTGATCCTGGTGGGCGCCCTGCTCGCGGCCACCACCGGCGTGGTGGCGGCTTCGGTGATCTCGATGGGCCTGATCTCGCTGCCTCTGATGCTGCGCTACGGCTACGACCGCCGGGTGGCCAGCGGCGTGATCGCCGCCTCGGGCACGCTGGCGCAGATCATCCCGCCCTCGCTGGTGCTGATCATCATGGCCGACCAGCTCGGCCGATCCGTGGGCGACATGTATGCCGGCGCCTTCATCCCCGGCTTCGTGCTCACCGGCCTGTACTGCGGCTACGTCGCCCTGGTGACGCTCGTCAAACCAAGCTTCGCGCCCGCCCTGCCGCTCGAGGCGCGCTCGCTGCGCGAGCCCGACGGCAGCCCGGGCACGCGTTCGCTGCTCGTGCTGACCCTGGTCGCCATCGCGGGCGCGCTGGCCTTCGAATGGTGGAAGCTGCCGGCCAACGCACCGCTGGACCTGAGCATCATCGTCGGGCTGTCGATGGGCATGGGCATTGCCTTCGTCGCCGCGGTGATCAACCGTGTGACGCGCATGGGGCTCCTCTCGCGCCTCGCCGAGCGTGTGGTGTTCGTGCTGATCCCGCCGCTCGCGCTGGTGTTCCTGGTGCTGGGCACGATCTTCCTGGGCATCGCCACCCCCACCGAGGGCGGCGCCATGGGCGCGGCCGGCGCGCTGATCATGGCGACCGCGCGCAAGCGGCTCTCGTTCGACCTGCTCAAGCAGGCGATGAGCACCACCGCCAAGCTCACCACCTTCGTGGTCTTCATCCTGGTCGGTGCGCGCATCTTCTCGCTCACCTTCTACGGCGTGAACGGTCACGTGTGGGTCGAGCACCTGCTGTCGGACCTGCCCGGCGGCCAGATCGGCTTCCTGATCTTCGTGAACGTGCTGGTGTTCCTGCTGGCCTTCTTCCTGGACTTCTTCGAGCTCGCTTTCATCATCGTGCCGCTGCTCGGGCCGGTGGCCGAGAAGCTGGGCATCGACCTGATCTGGTTCGGCGTGCTGCTGGGCGTGAACATGCAGACCTCGTTCATGCACCCGCCCTTCGGCTTCGCGCTGTTCTACCTGCGCAGCGTGGCGCCCAAGACCGAATACGTCGACAAGCTCACCGGCAAGCTCACCGCCCCGGTGACCACCGGCCAGATCTACTGGGGAGCGATTCCCTTCGTCGTGATCCAGATGATCATGGTGGCCCTGGTGATCGCCTTCCCGCAGATGGTGATGGTCTACAAGGACGAGTCGCCGCAGGTCGATCCCAACTCGATCGAGATGAGCGTGCCGCTCGAGCCCGGCGCCGAAGGCGCGCCGGCCGAGGGCGAAGCCAAGGAGGGGCAGCCGCAGTTCCCGGGCTACGGCGACGCGCCCAAGGAAGGCGAGGCGGCGAAGGATGGAGAGGCGGGCAAGGACGGCGCCGCGAGCGACGCCAAGCCCGCGAGCGATCCGTTCTACGCTCCGCCGCCAGCCTCAGAAGACAAGAAATAGCCGTGCGCCGCGGGGCGCGCCGCGCGCCCCGCGTGCCTAGGTGACGCAGACCATGTCCGCCACGCATCCGCTGCAGGCTTCGGCGCGCTCGGCGCTGGTGCTCTTCTCGGGCGGCCAGGACTCGAGCACCTGTCTGGCCTGGGCACTGGAGCGCTATGCGCGCGTCGAGACCCTGGCCTTCGACTACGGCCAGCGCCACCGCATCGAACTCCACCAGCGCCACGCGGTGCTGACGGCGCTGCGCGCGGGCTTTGCGCATTGGAGCGCACGCCTGGGCGAGGACCACCTGCTTGACCTCGGCCTGCTGGCGCAGATCGGTGGCACGGCGCTGATCGAGGCGCGCGAGTTCGAATTGCGCGCCGACGGCCTGCCCAACACCTTCGTGCCGGGACGCAACCTGCTCTTCCTGGTGGCCGCCGGCGCACTCGCCACGCGGCGCGGTCTGGACGTGCTGGTGGGCGGAATGTGCGAGACCGACTACTCCGGCTACCCCGATTGCCGCGACGACACGATCAAGGCCCAGCAGGTGGCCCTGAGCCTGGGCCTGGGAACGCGCATGACGGTCGAGACGCCGCTGATGTGGCTGTCGAAGGCCGACACCTGGGCGCTAGCAGCAGCCCTGGGTGGCGCCGCGCTGGTGGACTTGATCACCGAGCACAGCCACACCTGCTACCTCGGGCAACGCGGCACTCGTCACGCCTGGGGCTATGGGTGCGGCGCCTGCCAGGCCTGCGTTCTGCGAGCGCAGGGCTGGCAGGCCTGGCGCGACGGGCTCGGGTCCCGCCGACTCCTCAGCGACTAGAGCTTGCTGATCTCGACGCGGCGCGCCTCGGCGTCGGAGCCCCCCGCGCCCACTTCGACGAACAACGGCGCGCGCATCTCGATGCTGGCCTCGGCAACACCGGCGGCAACCAGTGCATCGCGCACGGCCTTGGCGCGGGCCTTGGCCAGTTCCTCGTTCTTGGCGGTGTCGCCCGTCTTGTCGGTGTAGCCGGTGATGGCGACCTTGAGGCCGTCCTTCTTGGCGGCGTCGGCGGCCGCCGCGATCGCCTTCGCGCCGTCGGCACCCACCACCGCCGAGCCCACGTCGAAGTAGACCTTGGCCGGGAACGCGGCCATCGCAGGCGCGGGAGCCGCAGGGGCCGCAGCAGGCGCACTGGCCGCGGGCTTGGGCATGGGAGCGGGCTCAGGCGCCTTGCGGCCCGAGAACATGTTCCACAGCAGCAGGAGCACGGCCGCGGCGATGATCCACGGCAACCAGCGCATGAAGCCCGACTTGGTCGAAGCTGCCGCAGCCCCCGCGGTGGCGGCGGCCGCGCCGGCGCCCGAGGCGACCGCCGCTCCCGCGCGCTTGGCGGCATCGGCCGCCTGGCCACCCAGGCCCGACAGGAAAGCCGCCGGGCTGGAGAAGCCCAAAGCGCCGGTCAGGCGCGGGTCGAGCGAGGCCTTGAGGCTCTCGCCCTGCCCACCCAGCAGCGAAGCGAGCGAACTGGGATTGAGACCGCGCTCGCCGATCAGCTTCTTCAACACCATCAGCACCAGCGGCACCACCATCGCGAGCAGATTGGTCGAGGACGAGGTCTTCATGCCGCTGCCGGAGGACAGCGCGCTGACCAGGGCACCCGCCTTGTCGCCGAACAGCGAGGGCACCAGGCTGCTCGAGCCAAGCTTGAGCAGGCTGTTCATCGCCGAGCCGCCGTCACCAAACATGCCGGCGACGTTGCCCAGCGCCTTGGTGTCGAGGTTGGCGCCGTTGATCAGCGACAGCAGGCTCGCGGCGCCGTCGGGAGTGGCACCCTTGCTGGCGATGCTGCCCAGCACCGTGGGCAGCAGCGCACCCATCGCCGACTGCGTGGTCTCGGGCGATTCGCCCAGGAACTGCGCGGCCATCTTGCCGAAGTCGTTGCCCATGGCCTGTTGGGCCAGGGAAAGAAGGTTGACGCTCATGTTTGTCTCCTGACGTTCACGGGTGATTCGAACGCGGCCGCTGACGGCAGCCACGGCTTACTTCTTGCCCTTGCGGGCAGGTGCTGCGGCCACCACCTCGAGTTCGGCATCGATCACGCCCGCGCGCACCATGCCGAGCTTGCGAGCCGCGGCCAGCGACACATCCGCGACACGGTCGGGATGAGTCGGCCCCCGGTCATTGACGCGCAGCGTGACCGACGCCTGGTTCTTGGGATTGGTGACCTTGACCTTGGTGCCGAACGGCAGGGTCTTGTGGGCCATGGTCATGGCCTCGGGATCGAACGCTTCGCCGCTGGCGGTACGACGGCCCGCGAACTGCTTGCCGTACCAGGCGATCTTGCCGGTCTCCTTCTGGCCCGCCCCCATCGACCCCACCTCTGGCGCAGCGGCCGGCGCAGGCGCCGGGGCAGATGCCGCCGTCTGAGCCAGAAGGGCGGGCGCGCCCAGCGCCAGAGATAGCCCCAAAGACAGCGCTACGACGACAGGAGCGAAGGGCGCGCGGCGAACACAGGTTCTTGAAGCTTGCATGAAGTCATCCACTGGCTTGGACCATCGAGAGCGCTCTGGCCGCGATTCGGGTCCTGGTTGCTGATCGCGCGCGTCGGCGAGTCGATGGCCGCGCGCCACGGGTGCCACATCGCATGACCTTGCTGGTCATGAGCTCGAGCGAGGGAGTGGACTGGCGCAGCGTCTAGCTTGGACTCCACCCTCCATCCCCAAGCAAAGCGATTTGCGCCCGAACGCTACCGGGACACAGCGCGGCCCGCACTGACCATGGGCGCTTGGTCTACCCGGAGTGGGGTCGGCCAGCCGATCGCGGTCGCAAGCGCCCTAGGCGCAGCGATCACGCCTTGGCACCCGTCACGTCGCATTTCGCCCGCCGCGCGTTGTGTCGAGCCGACTTTGGATTGGGCCCAGGACCGGGCTTGGGATAGCCTGCGTCCGTGCTCCCGCTCCCTGCCAACTTCCCCACCGGACGGCCGCTGTCGGCCAAGCCTGCAGCGATGCCGCCGATCGGCCCCGGCGCACCCGCGGTCCGGCCCGTGGACACCCCTGGCGCCAGCGCGAGGCCGCAGCGATGAAGCGCCCCGCCTGGCTCACCCGCGGCGCGCTCGCCTGGGGCAGCTACGACGTGGCGAGCTCGACCTACATGGCGCTCGTGCCGGCCTTCTACGGGCTGTACTTCGTGCAGTGGGTGGCGCGCGGTCAGGCCGACGCCGATGCGGTGTGGGGCGGCGTCGCGGCCCTGAGCGTGCTGCTGGCGGCCGTGCTCGGCCCGCTGGCGGGCGCCATGGCCGACCGCGCCGGCCGGGATGTGCGCGTGCTGGGAGTGCTGACCACCGTCTGCGTGGGGGCCACGCTGCTGCTGCCCTTGGCCTCGGCCCGCGGCCCACTGGCCGCGGCCCTGGGCTTTCTTGTGGCGCAGCTCGCCTACACCCTGGCCATCAGCGTGTACGACGCGCGACTCGTGCACGTGGCCGCGCGCGAGGACCTGGGCGCGGTCTCGGGCCTCGGATGGTCGCTCGGCCTGATTGGCGGGATCGGCGCCATCTTCGTGGCACTGGCCTTGCTGCACGGGCTGGGCAAGACCGAGCAGTTGGCGGCCATGCCCCAGGTGTTCGCCGCGGCGGGCGTGCTATTCGGGCTGCTGGCCGTGCCCGCGCTGCGCCTGCTGGCTCAGGACGGTCCGCAGGCGCCACGCGGGACGCCCACCGAGGCAGCCAGCCCGTGGCGATCGGTGCTCACGACCATCCGCCACTGGCGCCGCCACCGCGAGGCACTGCGCGTCCTGCTCGCCTTCTTCCTGGTCAACGACGTGGTGGTGACGATCCAGTTTTTCATCGCCATCGTGCTGAGCGCACGCTTCGGCCTGTCAGTCGCGGGGCTGCTCTGGCTGGGGCTGCTGTTTCACGCCATCGCCCTGCCCTCCACCGTGGCCTGCGGCGTGCTGGCCGACCGCTGGGGGCAGCGCCGGGCGCTGGTCTTGATGAGCGGGGTGCTGGCGCTGGCCATCCTGCTGCTGGCGTTCGGACACGGCACCTGGGTGCCCGCCGTCGCAGCCGTGCTGCTGGGACTGATCTTCGGCGCGCTGCAGGCGGTGTTCCGCTCGCTTTACGCCTCGCTCGTGCCCCCGCGCCAGGCGGCAGAGCTGTTTGGGTTCAACGCGGTGGCGGGGCGCCTCTCGGCAGCCATCGGCCCGCTGATCTTCGGCGCGGCCAGTTCCATGCTCGGCGGTCCGACCTGGGCGCTGTGCCTGCTGCTCGTGCCGCTGGCCGCGGGTGCGCTGTTGCTCGCGCTCTCGCAACCCGGCTCGGCACAGCCCGAGGCGGCCTAGCGCCGCCCACGATACCGCGCCGCGAATCTTCTCTGAGTGCGGTGGTGGCAACACCCCGCGCCGAGATTGGCGAGGCGCAGCGTCGCTCCAACAAAAAAGGCCCCGCTCGCAAGCGGGGCCTTTCGTGCGATGCGGCGTTCGCCGCGCCGCGACTTACTTCTTGGGTGCGGCAGCCGGCGCCGCCTTGGCGGGCGCTGCGGTGCGCAGGGTCGAGGCCATGAAGCTGTCGAAGCCCGCCTCGGCCACGCCGAACCAGCGGATCTGCTCGTCGCGGAAGGCCTTCCAGGGCTCGTAGACCGCCTTGAACTTGGCGTTCTTGGCAGAGGTTTCGGCGTAGACCTCGTTGGCGGCCGCGTAAGAGGCCTCGAGCACCGGGCGCGGCCACTGGCGCAGCTGCACGCCACTGGCGATCAGCCGGCGCAGCGCAGCCGGGTTCCTGGAGTCGTAGCGGGCCAGCATGATCACGTTGGCGTAGGCGCACGCCGCTTCGACGATGGCCTGGTACTCCTTGGGCAGCTTGGCCCACGCAGCCTGGTTGACGAACAGATCCAGCTCGGGACCGCCTTCCCACCAGCCGGGCGTGTAGTAGTACTTGGCCACCTTGCCCAGACCCAGCTTTTCGTCGTCGTACGGACCCACCCACTCGGCCGCGTCGATCGTGCCCTTCTCGAGCGAAGGATAGATGTCGCCGCCGGCGATCTGCTGAGGCACCACGCCGAGCTTGGTCATGACCGTCCCGGCGAAGCCGCCGATACGCATCTTCAGGCCCTTCATGTCGGCAACGGTCTTGACCTCCTTGCGGAAGAAGCCGCCCATCTGCGCGCCGGTATTGCCCGCCGGGAAGGCGACGATGTTGTAGTCCTTGAAGAAGTCGGCCATCAGCTTCTGGCCGCCGCCTTCGTACATCCAGGCGTTCTGCTGGCGCGCGTTCATGCCGAAGGGAATGGCGCAGGCAAAGGCGAAGGTGGGGTCCTTGCCGAAGTAGTAGTAGGGCGCGGTGTGGCAGCACTCGACCGTGCCGTTTTGCACGGCATCGAGCGCCTGCAGGCCGGGGACGATCTCGCCCGCGGCAAAGACCTGGATCTGGAACTTGCCGCCAGTGGCGGCGGCGACGGTCTTCGAGATCGTGTCGGCGGCACCGAAGATGGTGTCGAGGCTCTTGGGGAAGCTCGAGGTGAGACGCCACTTGACCTCGGGCATGCCGGCGGTCTGCGCCAGGGCCGGGACCGCGAGGGCCGCGGCAGCCACGCCGGCGCCAGCCGTGCCCGCCTGCTTGATGAATGAACGACGCTGCATCTTGTTGTCTCCCAAATTGATTGGTCTTGAGATTGGTCTTGCCGGCCGAGGATCCGAGTGCGGACGGCCGTCCATTCCGCAGCCTGGGATTCTAAGCACGAGCGGCTGGGCGGTGCGACCCGCGCACGGCCGGCCGGTCGACGGCCCGCCCAGGTCGGCGGGCGAAAACGCAACAGGCGAGCGGCCGTGCTCAGGCTCAGGCGCCGCCCACCGTCATGCCCTCGACGATCACCGAGCCGGCAATCTTCGAGCCGCGCACCGTGCGGTCTGCGCCCACCGCGGCGATGTTCTGGAGCATCTGCGGCAGCGAGCCGGCGATGGTGATCTCCTCGACCGGGTAGGCGATGCGGCCGCCCTCGACCCAGAAGCCCGTGGCACCGCGCGAGTAGTCGCCCGTGACGTAATTCACGCCCTGGCCGATCAGCTCGGTCACCAGCAGGCCCGTGCCCAGGCGCGCGAGCATGGCCTCGAAGTCGTCGCCCGGCTGCGTCAGGCGTGAGCGCAGTTCCAGGTTGTACGAGCCGCCCGCGTTGCCCGTGGTCTTCATGCCGAGCTTGCGCGCCGAGTAGCTGGAGAGGAAGTAGCCGGTGAGCCGGCCGTCCTCCACCACGTCGCGCACCAGGCCGCGCACGCCTTCCTCGTCGTAGGGGCTGGATCCCGTGGCGCGCGGCACGTAGGGGTCCTCGTGCACCGTGAGGTGGGGCGCCATCACCTGCTTGCCCAGGCCGTCGACCAGGAATGAAGCCTTGCGGTAGAGCGAGCCGCCGCTGGCGGCCTGCGTGAAGTTGCCGAGCAGTCCGCAGGCCAGCGGCGCCTCGAACAGCACCGGGCACTGGCGCGTGCTCAGGCGGCGCGCTCCCAGGCGCGCGAGCGTGCGGCGCGCGGCGTAGTCGCCCACCGTCTCGGGCGCGGCGAGCTGCGCGGGCACGCGCGATGAGGTGTACCAGTCGTCGCGCTGCATGCCGCCCTTGCCGCGCGCGATCGGACTCACCGAGATCGAGTGGCGCGAGTACGGATATCCGGCCACGAAGCCGCGCGTGTTGGCCAGCACGAAGTGCCCGCTCGAGGTGTAGACGCTGGCGCCCTCGGAATTGACGATGCGCGGGCTGACCGCGAAAGCGGCCGCCTCGCAGCGCCGGGCCAGTTCGATGGCCGCATCGGCCGTCAGCGCCCAGGGGTGATAGAGATCGAGATCGCGCGGGGCGCGCTCGTAGCAGTCGTCGTCGGGCAGTCCGGCGGCAGGATCGTCGGCGGTGAAGCGCGCGATGTCGTAGGCCGCGGCCACCGCCTGATGCACCGCCGCCGGGGCGAAGTCCGAGGTCGAGGCGTGGCCGCGCCGCTGACCGATGTACACCGTCACGCCCAGGCCCTTGTCGCGCGTGTGCTCGATGGTCTCGACGCTGCCCTTGCGCACCGTGACGGCCAGGCCGGTGGACTCGCTCGCCTCGGCCGAGGCGTCGCTCGCTCCGAGACTGCGGGCGTGGGCGATCGCCTCCTGCGCCAGCGCGCGCAGGCGTTCGTCGGATACGGCGAAGGTGGATTTCATCGGTGGCGGATTCTGGAGGGGCAAGGCGCAGGCGCAGCCGGTGCGCCGCGCATCGCTATCATACCGACGATGATCGAGCCTCTCGACGACGAAGAACACGACGAACGCGGGCCCAGCAAGTCGCAACGCAAGCGCGACATGCACGAGCTCCAGGCCCTCGGACACCGGCTGAGCGAGCTGTCCGCCGAGCGGCTGGCGCGCATCGACCTGCCCGAGCCGCTGGCCGAGGCGATCGCGGAGTTCCGCCGCCTGCGCGCCCACGAGGCGCGCCGCCGCCAGCTGCAGCTGATCGGCAAGCTCATGCGCCCGCTCGACGGCGCCGCGGTGCGCGAGGCGATCGACCGCGTCACCGGCGACAGCCAGGCCGCCGTGGCCGCGATGCACCGCGCCGAGCGCCTGCGCGAGCGCCTGCTCGAGGACGACGCCGCGCTCACCGACCTGCTCGCCGAGTTTCCCGCGGCCGATGCCCAGCAATTGCGCCAGTTGGTGCGCGCCGCGCGCCGCGAGCGCGATGCCGCGCGCCCGCCCAAGAGCGCGCGTGAGCTCTACCGGCTGCTCCACGCCCTGGTACTGCCGCCCATGGACTCGCTCTACCTGCCCGACGACGATGAAAGCTGAGCGCCGCCATCCCGACGAACTGATCCTGGGCCTGGTCTCGGTCTCGGACCGCGCCTCGGCGGGCGTGTACCAGGACCAGGGCATCCCGGCGCTCGAGGCCTGGATGGCTGCGGCACTGGCCTCGCCCTTCCAGGTGCACACGCGCCTGATCGCCGACGAACGCGCGCAGATCGAGGCGGCGCTGATCGAGCTGGTGGACGAGCTTGGGTGCGATCTCGTGCTCACCACGGGCGGCACCGGCCCCTCGCGTCGCGACGTGACGCCCGAGGCCACATTGGCCGTGGCCACGCGCGAGATGCCGGGCTTCGGCGAACAGATGCGCCGCATCTCGGCTGCGTTCGTGCCCACCGCCATCCTGTCGCGCCAGGTGGGCGTGCTGCGCGAGATCACCGGTCACGCGGCGCTGATCGTCAACCTGCCGGGCCAGCCCAAGGCCATCGCCGAGACTCTCGAAGGACTCAAGGACGCCGAGGGCAAAGCGGTGATTCCCGGCATCTTCGCCGCCGTGCCCTACTGCCTCGACCTGATCGGCGGCCCCTACCTCGAGACCCACGAGGCCGTGGTCAAGGCCTTCCGCCCCAAGAGCGCCATCCGCGCCCGCTGAACACCGCACGCGCCGGGTCGAGTCTTCCACCCCGCCGCTTGATCAACGCCCTCGCCTGCCGCCACCGCCATGAGCCAGCCCCGCCTCGAAACCGTCGAACTGCAACCGCGCGACACCGAGCCCGGGGCCGCGGTGATCTGGCTGCACGGCCTGGGCGCCGACGGCAACGACTTCGTGCCCATCGTGCAGGAGCTGGCAAGGCTGGGCATTCCGCCGATCCGCTTCGTGTTCCCGCACGCGCCGCAGATTCCCGTGACCCTCAACGGCGGCTACGTGATGCGCGCCTGGTACGACATCCTGGGCACGGACCTGGTGCGCCGCGAGGACGAGACCGGCATCCGGCGCTCGCATGCGCAGGTGGAACAACTGATCGAGCGCGAAGTCGCCGCCGGCGTGCCGCGCAGCCGCATCGTGCTGGCGGGCTTCTCGCAGGGCGGCGCGATCACCTTGCACACCGGGCTGCGCCAGGCCGAGCCGCTCGCAGGGCTGCTTGCGCTCTCGACCTACCTGCCGCTGGCCGACATCTTTGCGGCCGAGCGGCACGGCGCGGCCGCGAGCACGCCGATCTTCATGGCCCACGGCGACGCCGATCCGGTCATTGCCATGAGCCGCGCCCAGGCTTCGCGCGATGCACTGCTCGCCCTGGGCCATCCGGTCGAATGGCACGAATACTCGATGGGCCACTCGGTGGCCGAGGAAGAGGTGCAAGACATCGCCGCCTTCCTGCGGCGCGTGCTCGGCTAGGGCCAGCCGCGGCGGCCGGCAGGGTGCCGACCACCGCGCTCGGCGGGACCTACTTGCCGCGATTCCAGCGCAGCGCGGCCTGCGCCACGCGCGCGCCGAACAGGCGCGCGGTTTCGAGGTCGCCTGGCAGCGGGCCTTCCTCAGGGCTGGAATCCGAGGGCGACTGGCTCATCGCGCCAGCGGACGAGCCCAGGTAATTGACGTCGTTGCGGGTGGCCGCCTTGCTGTTCGAGGGCAGCATGCCCGTGCCCACCCAGACCATCGAGTGCTGCATCGCCAGCGTGATGAAGTAGTGCAAGGTCGAGTGCTTGTCGCCGTTGATGGTGGCCGAGTTGGTGAAGCCGGCGGCGATCTTGTCCTTCCACACCTGGCTGAACCAGGGCTTGGAACTGGCGTCGGCGAACTTCTTGAACTGCCAGGACGCGCCGCCCATGTAGGTCGGGCTGCCGAAGATGATCGCCTCGGCCGCGGCCAGGGTGTCCCAGGCGCCCGCGGGCAGATCGCCCTGGGCGTCGATGGCGATCAGTTCGGCGGCAGCAACCGACGCGGCACCGGAGTGCACCGCCTCGGCCTGCTTGCGCGTGTGGCCGTAGCCGCTGTGATAGACGATGACGATCTTGCTCACGGAAAGTCTCCTGCGTGGTGGGCGCCGCAGTGCGACGCGTGGAAAGAATGCCTGTTGCCGTCTGGCTCAGGGCAGATCGAAAACCAGTACCTCGGCTGTGCGGCCGGCGCGCACCGCGACCTCGGCCTCGTGTTCGAGCCGCGCGCCGTCGCCCGGCCCCAGGACGTGGCCGTTGAGCTCGAGCGCGCCGCGCGCCACGTGCACGTACGCGCGCCGGCCAGGGGCAATCGCGATGCGGTCGGACTCGTCGCCGTCGAACAGGCCGGCGTACACGCGCGCGTCCTGATGGATCGTGACCGAGCCCTCGGCCCCGTCGGGCGAGGCGATCAGCCGCAGTCGTCCGCGCTTGTCCGCGTCGCCGAACAGACGCTCCTCGTAGCCCGGCGTGACGCCGCGGCGATCGGGCACGATCCAGATCTGCAGGAAGTGCGTGGGGGCGTTGGCCGAGTGATTGAATTCGGAGTGCATCACGCCCGTGCCCGCGCTCATGCGCTGCACGTTGCCCGGGCGAATCACCGAGCCGTTGCCCATGCTGTCCTTGTGCGCAAGTTCGCCGGCGAGCACGTAGCTGATGATCTCCATGTCGCGGTGGCCGTGCGTGCCGAAGCCGGCCCCGGGAGCCACGGTGTCGTCGTTGATCACGCGCAGCGGCCCGAAGCCCATGTGCCGCGGGTCGTGGTAGTCCGCGAACGAGAAGCTGTGATGGGTCTGCAGCCAGCCGTGGTCGTAAGAGCCGCGTTCGGCGGCGGGGCGGACGGTGAGCATGGAGCCTCCTGGAGTTCCGGCCCGTCGCTTGAACGTAGTTCACCGATCGGCGGCCGTGGCGTCGGATGATGTTTCCGACGAATTCATGCATGATTTCACTTCTGGACCAGCCCGTCACCGGGTCACGACTGACGACTTCATTCAATGAAACTGAACGGATGAATCCTCGCCTCGGCCTCGACGCCTTCGTGCTGCTCGACGCCATCGAGCGCCGCGGCTCCTTTGCCGGCGCTGCCGCGGAATTGGACCGCGTGCCCTCGGCCGTGACCTACGCGGTGCGTCGCCTCGAAGAGGATCTCGACGTGCTGCTGTTCGACCGCAGCGGGCGGCGCGCGCGCCTGACCCCGGCGGGCGAGGAACTGCTGCGCGAAGGGCGGCAACTGCTTGCCGCCACCGACGAGCTGGCCCGCCGCGTCAAGCACGTGGCGAGCGGCTGGGAGCACGAGTTGCGCCTGGCGGTCGACACCTTGCTGCCGTTTGAATTGCTGGTGCCCCTGATCGCCGAGTTCAGCGCGCTCGCTCCCACCCGGCTGCGGTTCAGCGAGCAGGTGCTGGGCGGCACCTGGGACGCGCTGCTCGACGGCCGCGCCGATCTGGCAGTCGGCGCGTCGTACGAGCGGCCCGAGGCGAGCCGCCACGGCGCCAGCCTGCGCACCGAGGATCTGGGCTCCGTGCAGTTCGTGTTTGCCGTCGCCCCGGGCCACCCGCTGGCCGACGCCGCGGAACCGATCCCCGAGACCGAGCTGCGGCGCCATCGCCAGGTGGTGGTGGGCGACACTTCCCTGCGGCTGCGGCCGCGCGCCAGCGGCCTGCTCGGCGCCGAGACGCTCACCGTGCCCAACATGGCGGCCAAGATCGCCGCGCAGGCGGCCGGACTGGGCGCGGGCTTCCTGCCGCGTTTCCGGATCGGCGCCGAGCTCGCGCGCGGCAGCCTGGTGATCAAGGCGACGGAAGCGGGCAAGCGCGAGGGGCCGATTGCGCTGGCCTGGCGTGCCGGCCATCGCGGCCGGGCGCTGGCGTGGTGGCGCGAGCGCCTCAGTGCCGCGTCGTGGCGCGCACAGCTGGCGGCGTAGCCGGGCTCACGTCGGCGCCTTGGGCGAAGGCGTAGCGGTTCTTGCCCTTGAGCTTGGCCTCGTACATGGCGAGGTCGGCAAGCTGGAACAGGCGGTCGAATTCGCGACCCTGCTCGGGCGCCAGGGCAACACCCACGCTGGCGGTGACCTGGGCGGCCTCGCGCCCCTCGATGAGGATGGGCTGGGCTACGGCGTGCAGCACGCGCTCGACGATCGTGCGCACGCCGTCGAGCGTGTCGACGTGGCGCAGCAGCACCGCGAACTCGTCGCCGCCACGGCGCGCCACCGTATCGTCGCCGCGCACCACCGTGCTCAGCCGACGCGCCACCTCGCGCAGCACGCGGTCGCCGACCTCATGGCCCTCGGTGTCGTTGACCTGCTTGAACCCGTCGAGGTCGATCGCCAGCAGCGCGCAGTTGCTGCCCAGCATGTCGATGGCCGCCAGCGCCGAGCGCACCCGCTCGGCGAAGTGGCGGCGGTTGGGCAGGCCGGTGAGCTCGTCGTGCAGCGCCGCGTGGCGCGCGCTCTGCTCGCGGCGGCGGATCACGTCGATGTCCGCCAGCACGAGCACGTACTCCTCGTCGCCGATCGCCCGCGCGGTGATCTGGCACCACGCGGTCTCGCCCTCGGTGCCGGCCATCACGTCGCCGCGGCGCAACTCCACTTCGCGCACGATCGCCTGATCGAGGTCGCGCGACTGCTCGGCGGCATGGCGCACGTCGCTCCAGGCCTCGAGGCTGCCGAAGCACTCCTCGATCGGCCGGTGGGTGAGCTGCTCGTTGCTCACGCCCAGCAGGCGCAGGAAGGCCTCATTGCAGCGCTCCACGCGGCCGCGCTTGACCACCGCAATCGCCTGGCCAGCGGAGTCGAGCACGGTGCGCTCGACGCGCAAGGCCTCGGCCAGCTCGCTCTCGCGCAGCTTGACCGCGGTGAGGTCGGCGTTCATGCCGATCGCCCCCGCGAACTGTCCGTCCGGACCGCGCAACGGGACCGCGCTCATCGACACCATCACGCGCTGCCCGCGACGGTTCTCGTGCACCACTTCGAGGTTGCGCACCCGAGTGCCTGCACGCAGATCGGCTAGCGCCTTGTCCAGCACCGGCTGGGCCAGGTGCACGGGCGCCAGCGCAGACAGAGGCAGGCCGTGCAGCTCGCGCGCATCGCGGCCGTACATCTCGCGCGCGGCGCGGCGGCTGGCGAAGGTCAGGTGCAGGCGCTCGTCGCAGGCCCACACCAGGCTGGTCGAGGCCTCGACCAGGGCCTTGTACTGCGCCTTGCTGCGCTTGAGCCGGTCGACCGCCATGACCTCGGTGGGCGAGGCGATGGTGTCGAGCACCAGCACGGCCTGGCTGCCCGCTCCCACGTAGGGGATGAAGTGACTGCGCAACAGCAGGCGCCCGCCGTTGCGACCCGTGCGCGCGTGCAGCACGTCGAAGGCCGCGTGACCCGCCGCCGCCTTGGCCAGCGCCGTGCCCACCTGCTTGCCCGAGTCGTCGACGAACTCGAAGGCCTCGCGCCAGGCAGGCTGGGCATGGGGATCGGCGCGCAGTCCCCAGCGCTGCGGATCGGCCCCCTGGGCGAGGATCAGGCGGCCGCTGTCGTCGACCAGCCAGACCAGCACCGGCAGGCGCGAGAGCAGCCGCGCGGCACCCGCCATCTCGGGAAGGGCGCCGACCGGGGGCGGTGCGATCCAGCCCAGCACCGGGCGGCCTGGCGAGGCCGCCTGGCAGATCGCGGTGACGCGCCGCGTCTGGCGCTCGCCCTGCACGTCGGTGAGTTCGAGGGTCTCGTCGAACATCAGGCCGGCGTCGCGCGCCGCGTCCCAGCGTGCCTGCACGCCGGGGCGCACGGCCTCGGTCAGCAAAGGCGCGAGCGGGAAGCCTTCGGGCACCAGCAGCTCGGAGGCCGCGAACTCCTGGGGCAGCTGCACCTCGCCCTGGGCGTCGCAGTACCAGGGCAGTCCGGCGGCGCCGGCACACCACTGGGCGAACTCACGCGCCTTCTCGATCGGATCGGTGGACTGCGGCGGCAGCAGCGCCAGTGCCATGGGCGCGTCACCCGCTCCGGCCTGCACCGGGCGCAGTTCCACGCGCCAGCCGGGCTCGTCGGTCGCCTTGTGCAGTTGCAGCCGCCCTTCGCCCGGGCGATGCGCCGCTGCGGCCTCGAGCAACTCGGGCGGCTCGATCTTGGCCCAGGCCGCCAGGCCCGTGCCGCGCACGCGCTCGAGCGGCTGGCGCAGACATTGCGCGGCGAGCGCGTTGAGTTCGAGGATGCGGCCGTCGCGCACCATCAGCACGGGCACCGGCATCAGGGCCAGCGCCCGGCGAAATCCGGCGCGGCGTTCGGCCTGGGCGTGGACCGCGGCCCGCGGAGCCGGACGGGGATGGCCCACCCAGGCGGCGACCAGCCATCCCAGGCCGATCACGAGCAGTGCACCGGCAGGCCACGAGAGCGCCAATCCCAGCAGCAGCACCGCCGCCCAGCCCGCGAGGTAGAGCCGCCAGAGGGTGCGGCGCAGGGGACTGTCGAGCGCGGCCAGCAGCATGCTGGTTGCGGCCAGCGTGGCCAGACCCAGGGCCGACGCGCCCGGCGGCCACTGCCAGAGCAGCACGCCCCACAGCGTGGGCTCGGCCAGCAGCAGCAGGTCGGCGCGGTCGAGCAGGCTGGCATCCCGGCCAGAGCGCGACGCCAGCTCGGCCTCGAGGGTCAGCACGAGGCGCAGACCGATCGCCAGGACCCAGGCCACGGCCCAGCCCCAGACCCAGGCCTGCCCCCCCGAGATCTGCGCGAGCACGGCGGCAGCCGGCCCGAGCAGCAAGCTCAGGGGCAGCAGTCGGCGGCGCAGGCTCAGGTCGTGGAGATCGCGCGCCTCAGGCCTGGCGCGATCGCGGGCGGCGGAGAGGCGGTCGAGTGAGTCCTCCGGCGATGCGGTGATCCGCTTTTTCATTGTCGGGAAGGTGACGGCAGGCACCCCTTGCGCGGCCTGTTTCGCGCAAGGTGCCCGGCTTGGGCGATGCTAGCCCGGCGCCTGTAGCGTCGCCAACGCCGGCCGTGTCGCGATTTCGTATCGCGGCTCGCGGCGTTGGGTGGCGGGCACAATCCGCTCGACATGAGTTTGCCTGCCGTCTCAGCGATCCTGCCGGCCGCCGCCTACCGGGGGCGCTTCGCGCCCTCGCCCACCGGGCCCCTGCACGCCGGCTCGCTGGTCGCGGCGCTTGCCAGTTGGCTGGACGCCCGCGCCCAGGGCGGCGAGTGGCTGGTCCGCATCGAGGACCTCGATCCCCCGCGCGAGGCGCCGGGCGCGGGGCAGCGCATCCTGCGCCAACTCGCCGCCTTCGGGCTGGAAAGCGACCACCCGGTGCTGTGGCAAAGCACCCGCCACGAGGCCTACGCGGCGGCTCTCGAGCGCCTGATCGCGACCGGGCAGGCCTACCCCTGCGCGTGTACCCGGGCCGAGGTGGCCGCCGCGGCACGCGCGCTCGGACTGCCCGAGTCGGTCTACCCCGGCACCTGCGCCCAGGGCCTGCCCCCCGGCGCGCTTGCCCGTGCCTGGCGCCTGCGCCTGCCGCGGCCCAAGGTGCGATGGCACGACCGGGCCGCAGGCGAGCTGACCCAGGACCTGCACAGCGAGGTGGGCGACTTCGTGCTCAAGCGAGCCGACGGGCTGTGGGCCTACCAGCTGGCGGTCGTGGTGGACGACGCTGCCCAGGGGATCAGCGACGTGGTGCGCGGCGCTGATCTGCTGGACAACACGCCGCGGCAGCGCGTGCTGCAGGCGGCGCTGGGCGTGCCGCAGCCGCGCACCCTGCACGTGCCGCTGGTGCTCACCGCGCACGGCGAGAAGCTCTCGAAGCAGACCGGCGCTGCCGCACTCGACGAGACAGATGTCGCAGGGGAACTGGCGCGGGCACTGGCACACCTGGGCTTGCCGCGCATCGGCGGCGACCGGCCGGCGGCGACGCTGGCGCACGCCGTGGAACTCTGGGGCGAACGCTGGGTGGCACCGGGCTCCGGCAGGCCGCCGGAGCCTGGCGCTAGCGCTTGAGCCCGCCGAGCAGCGCCGAGGTCCGCGCGGGCTTGCGCTCCGGCGTGCTGGGGGCCGGAGCCTGGGCACCGGCGGCTCCGCCGGCGCCACTGGGCTCGTAGGGCTGCGAGAAGAAGGGGTCGGCGGACCCCGATCGCGCCGGCGCGCGCTCGCTGCGCTCGGCCCGTTCACGGCGCTCCGGACGCTCGGTTCGCTCGCTGCGCTCCGGACGCTCAGTGCGCTCGGGACGCTCGCTGCGCTGTGCGCGTTCGCCGTGCTCGGGGCGGTCGCGGCGGTCGCGGCGCTCCGCCTGGTGCTCGGCGCGCTCGAAGTGCTGCTTGGTGAGCTTCTCGATGGCGGCGACGCCGCGCTCGTCCGCGCCGGTCATCATCATGATCGCCAGGCCCGAGGCGCCCGCGCGCCCGGTGCGGCCAATGCGGTGGATGTAGTCCTCGGCCTGGAACGGAACGTCGTAGTTGATCACCACCGGCAACTCGGCGATGTCGAGGCCGCGCGCCGCCACGTCGGTGGCGACCAGCACTTCGATGGTGCCGTCCTTGAAGCCCTCGAGCGCCTTCATGCGCTCGTCCTGCGTCTTGTCGCCGTGGATCGCGTCGGCGTTGACGCCGGCCTTCTGCAGCTGACGCGCGAGCCGCCGACACTCGATCTTGGCGTTGACGAAGACGAGCACCTGGGTGAGCCGCCCGCCGTCGGGGCCGCGCGTCTTGAGCAGTTGCAGCAGCGCGTCGGTCTTCTCGGACTCGTGCACGCGCAGCACTTCCTGGGTCACCGTATCGGCCGTGGCGTTGCGGCGCGCCACCTCGACCAGCACGGGAGCGTTGAGGAAGTTGGCGGCGAGCCGCTTGATTTCCTCGGAGAAGGTCGCCGAGAACATCAGGCTCTGGCGCTGCTTGGGCAGGAAATTGAGGATGCGCGAGATGTCGGGCAGGAAGCCCATGTCCAGCATGCGGTCAGCCTCGTCGAGCACCACGATCTCGACCTGCGAGAGGCTGGTGTTCTTCTGCTCGATGTGGTCGAGCAGGCGGCCTGGCGTGGCGATCAGGATCTCGACGCCGGCGCGCAGCGCCTCGGTCTGGGGGCGCATGTCGACGCCGCCGTAGACCATGGCCACGCGCAGCGGGCACTTGGACGCGTACTTCCTGAGATTGTCGGCCACCTGGTCGGCAAGTTCACGCGTGGGCGTGAGTACCAGGCCGCGCACCGGATGGCGCGCCGGCGACACGCTGGTGCTGGCATGGCGCATCAGGCGCTGCAGCATGGGCAGGCCGAAGCCCGCCGTCTTGCCGGTGCCGGTCTGCGCCGCGCCCATCACGTCGCCGCCCTTGAGGACGATGGGGATGGCCTTGGACTGGATCGGAGTGGGCGTGGTGTAGCCCATCTCGGTGATCGCGGCGAGGATCTGCGGATCGAGGCCGAAGTGATTGAAGTCGTGGTACTCGGACATGCGAACTGCTCAATACGCCGTCGCGGCAAGCCGCGCAGCGCGAAGGCGCGCGGAACGTCCGCGCGAACGGCCGGCCGCGGTTGCGGCGGCAGGGGTGCAACTGGTGGGCCGTGCTGGATTTGAACCAGCGACCAAGGGATTATGAGTCCCCTGCTCTAACCGCTGAGCTAACGGCCCGCCCGAAAGTCGAGCGGGCGGGCAAGAGCCGCCTGCGTTCAAGCTCAGGATCCTTCCAGGAAGCTCTTGAGCTTGTCGGACCGGCTCGGGTGACGCAGCTTGCGCAGCGCCTTGGCCTCGATCTGGCGGATGCGCTCGCGGGTGACGTCGAACTGCTTGCCGACCTCCTCGAGGGTGTGGTCGGTGCTCATCTCGATGCCGAAGCGCATGCGCAGCACCTTGGCCTCGCGCGGCGTGAGCGAGTCCAGCACCTCCTTGGTCACGCCCGACAGGCTCGAGTACTGCGCGGCGTCGGCCGGAGCGATGGTGGTGGTGTCCTCGATGAAGTCGCCCAGATGCGAGTCGTCGTCGTCGCCGATCGGCGTCTCCATCGAGATCGGTTCCTTGGCGATCTTGAGGATCTTGCGAATCTTGTCCTCGGGCATCTCCATCTTGATCGCCAGGGTGGCGGGATCCGGCTCCTGACCGGTCTCCTGCAGGATCTGGCGCGAGATGCGGTTCATCTTGTTGATCGTCTCGATCATGTGCACCGGGATGCGGATGGTGCGCGCCTGGTCGGCGATCGAGCGGGTGATCGCCTGGCGGATCCACCACGTCGCGTAGGTCGAGAACTTGTAGCCGCGGCGGTACTCGAACTTGTCGACCGCCTTCATCAGGCCGACGTTGCCTTCCTGGATCAGGTCGAGGAACTGCAGACCGCGGTTGGTGTACTTCTTCGCGATCGAGATCACCAGGCGCAGGTTGGCCTCGGTCATCTCGCGCTTGGCCTTGCGGGCCTTGGCCTCGCCGGTGGCCATCTGCTTGTAGACCTCGCGCAGGTCCTTGAGCGGCAGCACCACGCGGGTCTGCAACTCGGTGAGGCGGCCCTGCAGCTCCTGCACGGCGGGCAGATTGCGGCGCAGGATCTCGGCATAGGGCTCGGCCGAGTCGGCCTCGCGGCTGGTCCAGCGGGTGTCGGCCTCGTGACCGGGGAAGTGCTTGAGAAAGTGGGTGCGCGGCATCCCGCACTTGTTGACCGTGATCTCGTAGATCTGCTTTTCGATCGCACGCACCTCGTCGACCTGGGCGCGCAGCGAGTCGCACAGGCGCTCCACGGTCTTGGCCGTGAAGCGCAGGCTCATGAGTTCGTCCTGGATCGACTCCTGGGCCTTGGTGTAGCCCTTGGACTTGTAGCCTTCCTTCTCGAAGGCGACGCGCATCTTGTCGAACAGCTTGGCGCAGTGGTCGAACTTCTCGACAGCGCGGTTCTTCAGCTCGTCGAGCTGGCCGGCGGTCATGCCCGAGGCGCCGATGTCGGTGCTCTCCTCGGCGTCCTCGTCCTCGTCATCGGAGGAGCCGCCCATCGGGAAGTCCTCGGCAGCCGGATCGACCAGGCCGTCGACCACCTCGTCGATCGGCACCTCGCCAGCCCGGATCTTTTCGGCCGAGGCGATGATCTCGGCAATCGTGGTGGGGCAGGCCGAGATCGCCATCACCATGTGCTTGAGGCCGTCCTCGATGCGCTTGGCGATCTCGATCTCCCCCTCGCGGGTGAGCAGCTCGACCGAGCCCATCTCGCGCATGTACATGCGCACCGGATCCGTGGTGCGGCCGAATTCGGCATCCACGCTGGACAGCGCCGCCTCGGCCTCCTCTTCGGCGACGTCGTCGCCGCCGGCGGCGGCCACCGTCCCGCTGATCAGCAGGGTCTCGGCATCGGGGGCGACCTCGAAGACCTGGATGCCCATGTCGCCGAGGGTCGTGTAGATGGCCTCGATCGCGTCGGCGTCGACCAGGTTGTCGGGCAGGTGGTCGTTGATCTCGGAAAACGTGAGGAAGCCGCGCTCCTTGCCGAGCTTGATCAGCGCCTTGAGCTTGTTACGACGGGTCTCGACGTCCTCTTCCGCCCCGTGATAGCTGCGCGCGAGCGCTTCCTTCAACGCCTTTTCCTTGGCGCGGCGATCCTTGCCCTTGGTCTTCGTGCTGAGCTTCTCGACCAGTTGCACACTGGGGTCGGGCGCGTCGTCGGTAGCGTCGGGCAGGACGTCCATCCCCGCGCTCTCGCCGAGGCCGCCCTCTTCGGTCTGCGACTTGGGCTTGCGGCCCGGCCGGCCACGGAGCGGCTTGACCGCGGGGACCGCGGTCGGGGGCGCCGCCGGAATCAGGGTGATATCGCCCGTCGCACCAGCAGGCGCCTTCTTGATGGGCGCCTTGGCGGCCGCGGGCTTGGCAGGCTTGGCGGGCGTCGCCACCGGCTTGGCGACCTGGGCGGCAGCCTTGGCTACCGGCTTGGCCGCGGCCTTGACCGGCTTGGCGGCGGGCTTGGCGACTGGCCTGGCGGCCGGCTTGGCCGAGACGGTTCGGGGTGCTGCCTTCGCTGCGGTCTTCTTCGTCACCATGCATTCACCTGGCTGTTCGCTGATCCTGGGCGGAATCGTTGTCGACCCCGTCGCATCCCGGCTGGCTGAAAGCCGGGGCTTGTTCTGGCCACACCCGCGCATCGGTACTCCTGCCCCACATGCGTCCCGACCCGGCCGCATCAAGCCCGGCCAAGGGATCAACCCGAGGCTGCGCTCCTGGCAAGGTGCGCAGCCCGAGTAGGGTCATGCAAGACATGGAGGCGCGTGCGCGCTCTGCGGCCCCGGTCCGGCAACGACGGCGCATGGCTGGTCGGTCTGTCGTTCCAGGGGCCGTTGTGGCCACGTCCGGAGGGCACCGATGCCTGTCGCTCGCGACTGCGGGGATACTGCCTGCGCCAACCGATCGATCGTGATCTCCTGGGCGCCCGGTCTCGGTCACTCTGCGAAGGTGTCCGGCCCGGAAAAGAGCGGTGGATTATACCAGCGCAGACGGCCAGTGACCGCTCAGGGACTGCCCGCAGCGTCGCGGCGCGCGGCCTTGAGGCGAGCCTGTCGTTCGCTCAGCCGCTGGATCTCGCCGCGCGTGTGCTCGCTCAGGCCCTGAGTGATCAGGGACTCGAGCTCGCCGCTCACACGGGCAAGCTCCAGCGAAAGAAAGGCCGCCCCAAGCTCGCGCCGGGCGGTCTCGACGCTGGTGGCCAGACTCATTTCGCGAGCAGCGTGCTGGCGGTAGTCGGCGGCCCAGGGGCTGCGGCCGAGTGCCTCCATGAGGGCGATAGGCGACACCGCGATGCCCCCCTCCTCCGCCGTGGCCGTGCGCCAGACCTCGACGATCTGATGGTCGGCATCGTCGCCTTCCCGGCCCACGATCTCGTCGATGATGGCGTCGCTGAACTCGCGGGCCAGCGCCGGGTGGGCCAGCAGGTGCTGCACGATGCGCCGCTTGAGATCCTCGACCTCGGCGTGACGAGTGGGGCGCGCGCTGGGCGCGCGCGCGGGCCGCGGCCGGCGCAGTCCGAACAGTGCCTCCACGTCTTCCAGGGCGGTGCGCGCCGCGCCGGCGAGTTCCTGGGTCAGTTGCAGGCGCAAGGCATTCGCCGGCATGGTCTGCAACAGGGGCCGGGCATCGGCGAGCAGGCTTGCGCGGTCCTCGGGCGCGTCGAGCGTGCGCCCCTGCGCAAGAGTCCGCAGGAAAAAGCGCGACAGAGGCAGGGCCTGCGCCAGCTCCTCGCGGAATGCATCGGGCCCGCCCCGCTTGATCAGGCTGTCCGGATCCTCGCCCTCGGGCAGGAGCAGAAAGCTCGCGCGCTGCCGTTCGCCGATCACTGGCAGGGTCGCCTCGAGGGCCCTGCGAGCGGCCTTGCGGCCCGCGGCATCGCCGTCGAAGGCGAACACCACGTGGTCGGTCAGGCGCAGCAGGGTGGCGACGTGGTGTGTGGTGAGCGCGGTACCCAGCGCGGCCACCGACTCCTCGAAGCCCGCCTGGGCAAGCTGGATCACATCCATGTAGCCCTCGACCACCAGAGCCCGTCCGGCGGTGCGGATCGCTTCCCGCCCTTCGTGGAGCCCATAGAGCTCCTGGCCCTTGTGGAACACCGGCGTCTCGGGCGAGTTGAGGTACTTGGGTTCGCCCGATCCCATGACGCGCGCGCCAAAGCCGATCACCGCGCCGCGCGCGTTGCGGATCGGGAACATGAGGCGGCCGCGGAACCGGTCGTAGCGCTTGCCCTCCTCGCCCTCGATCACCAGTCCGGCCTCGACCAGCCGGGGATCCTCGTAGCGCGCGAAGGCATCGCGCAGCCCCTGCCAGGTGTCGGTCGAGTAGCCCAGCGCGAAGCGCGCCGCCGTCGCTCCGGTGACGCCGCGCCCCTTGAGGTAGTCGATCGCCGCCGGGGCCTCCTTGAGGCAGGCGCGATAGTGCTCCGCCGCGCGACCCAGGAGGTCGGTGAGGCCCGCCACGCGCGCCGTCGCCGCCGCGCGGCCGGGCTCCTCGGGCACCGTGAGGCCGGCCTGCTGGGCCAGTTCGCGGATCGCGTCCACGTAGCCCAGCCCGCGGTACTCCATGAGGAAGCCGATCGCGCTGCCATGCGCTCCGCAGCCGAAGCAGTGATAGAACTGCTTCGAGGGGCTGACGGTGAACGAGGGGCTCTTCTCGCTGTGGAACGGGCACAGGCCGAGCAGGTTCTGCCCGGCCTTTTTCAGCTGCACGTAGCGGCCGACCACGTCGACCACATCGACGCGCGCGAGCAAATCCTGAATGAAGCTTTGGGGAATCATGGGCGCCCAAGTGTAAGCGGGGCACCGTGCCCGCTCGACCGGCCGCCGGCCGGGTGCGGCCGCTCAGGCGCTGAGCAGCGCCTTGACCTGGGCCGATACCTGGGCGATGTCGGCGCGGCCCGCCAACTGGGGCTTGAGCAGGCCCATGACCTTGCCCATCGCCTGCGGACCCGTGACGCCGGCCTGGGCGATGGCCGCGTCGATCAGCGCAGCGATCTCGCCTTCGCCCAGCGCTTGCGGCAGGTAGACCGAGATCACCTCGATCTCGGCGCGCTCCTTGGAGGCCAGGTCTTCGCGGGCGGCCGCGGTGTACTGCTCGGCCGCGTCGCGGCGCTGCTTGATGAGCTTGCCGACGATGGCGACGACCTCGGCATCACCGGCCTCGGTTCGCTGGTCCACCTCGAACTGCTTGATCGCCGCGAGCAGCAGGCGCACGGCGGACAGGCGCGCCGCATCCCGGGCGCGCATGGCGTCCTTCATGTCGGCGGTGATCCGCTCCTTGAGGCTCATCGGGAGTTCTGCGGCAGGGTGCGCGGCGAGCCGGGCTCAGCGGCGCGCCCCTGAACGCGGGGCAGGCGTGAGGCGACGATCAGTACATCTTCTTGGGCAGCATCTGGCTGCGCAGGCGCTTGTAGTGACGCTTGACCGCGGCGGCCTTCTTGCGCTTGCGCTCGGAAGTGGGCTTCTCGTAGAACTCGCGGGCGCGCAGTTCGGTGAGCAGACCGCTCTTCTCGATCGTGCGCTTGAAGCGCCGCAGCGCAACTTCGAAAGGCTCGTTTTCCTTGACGCGAATAGTGGGCATCGGGCACCTGAAAGCGTGGGCAGACCAGCTGAAAGGCGCGGATTGTAGCCGGTTTCGCTTTTCCCAGACAACTCAGAGTCTTATGCGGGGTTCCCAGGCCGTGCGTCCGGCCGCGGGATATCCCTGCCGTACACTGCCCCGATGCTGATCCTGGGACTCGAAACCTCTTGCGACGAGACCGGCGTCGCGCTCCTGCACAGCCAGCGTGGAGTGCTCGCCCAGGCCGTCCACAGCCAGATCGACATGCACCGGGCCTATGGTGGCGTGGTGCCCGAACTGGCCTCGCGCGACCACATCCGTCGCGTACTGCCCTTGATCGATCAGGTGCTGGCAGCTGCCGGCCGCAGCCGAGTGGACATCGACGCCATCGCCGTCACCGAGGGGCCGGGGCTGGCAGGCGCGTTGCTGGTGGGCGCGAGCGTGGCACACGCCCTGGGCTACGTGCTGGGCAAGCCGGTGATCGGCGTGCATCACCTCGAGGGTCACCTGCTCTCGCCCCTGCTCGCCGAGCCACGGCCCGCGTTCCCCTTCGTGGCCTTGCTCGTCTCGGGCGGCCACACCCAGCTGATGCGCGTGGACGCGCCGGGCAGCTATGAACTGCTGGGCGAAACCCTTGACGACGCTGCGGGCGAGGCCTTCGACAAGACCGGCCAGCTGCTCGGCCTGCCCTACCCGGGCGGGCCGGCGGTGTCGGCGCTCGCGGAGCATGGCCGGCCAGGCCAGGTGGAACTGCCGCGCCCGATGCTCCATAGCGGCGACCTGGACTTCAGCTTCTCCGGTCTCAAGACCGCGGTGCTCACCGCCGTCAAGGCACGCCCGCTGGACGAGGCGCGCCGCGCCGACATTGCGCGCGCCTTTGTCGACGCGGTGGTCGACGTGCTGTGCGCCAAGTCCTTACGCGCCCTCGAGTCCACTGGCCTGGCAACCCTGGTGGTTGCCGGCGGGGTGGGAGCCAACCGCCAGTTGCGCGAGCGCCTGCACGACGAGGGCAAGCGCCGCGGGCTGAAGGTGCACTTTCCCCCCATGGATCTGTGTACCGACAACGGAGCGATGATCGCGCTGGCCGGACTGGCGCGCCTGCGTCGTGCTGATCCGCTGCGCCTGGCCTCGGAGTTCGGCTACGCCGTGCGGCCGCGCTGGCCGCTCACCGAGGCTACGCGAGAAGTCGCGAGCACCTAGCGCCGCCGCCGCGCTGCGCCACCCTTGTCGCCGATGCGGCTCTCCTTGCCGGCCATGAGCTTTTCGATGTTGGCGCGATGACGCCAGACGGTGAAGCCGGAGATCACCGCCACGGCGACGAAGACGCCATCGAGCCCCCACACCAGTGCATAGAACAGCGGTGCGAAGCCGCAGGCCACGATGGCTGCGAGCGACGAGTAGCGGAAGAAGCCGGCCACCAGCGCCCACACCAGCGCCACCGCCAGGCCCAGCCAGGGTTGCAGCGAGAGCAGCACGCCCGCGGCCGTCGCCACCCCCTTGCCGCCCTTGAAGCGCAGGAAGACGGGATACAGGTGGCCCATGAATACCGCCACGGCCACGAGCGCGACCGTGCCTTCGCCCAGGCCGAGGGCCGGCCCGTAGCGCTGCGCCAGCCATACCGCCAGCCACCCCTTGGCGGCATCGCCCAGCAAGGTGAGCAGCGCGGCGGCCTTGTTGCCCGAGCGCAGCACGTTGGTGGCCCCCGGATTGCCCGAGCCGTAGCTGCGAGGATCGGCCAAGCCGAAGGCGCGACTGACGATCACTGCGAAGGGCACCGAGCCCAGCAGGTAGGCGGCGGCGATGGCGATCAGGCTCGAAAGCATGGCGGGAGCGAATCCTAGTCAGGCAAGGCGCAGTCGACGGGCTGCGCGGCCAGCGGCCCGGCCAGTGCCGCGGGCTCGATCGCCACGAGATAGCCGCGACGGCCGCCATTGATGTAGAGCCGGGGCAGATCGAGCACGCTGCGTTCCACGAACACCGGCAGCGGCTTGCGCGTGCCGAAGGGCGAGGTCCCGCCCACCTGGTAGCCGGTGTGGCGCTGCGCCACCTCGGGAGTGCAGGGCTCGATGCGCTTGCGGCCGCACTGGCGCGCCAGCGCCTTGGTCGACACCTTGCAGTCGCCATGCATCAGCACGATCAGGGGTCGGGCCGCCTCGTCCTGCATCACCAGGGTCTTCACCACGGCGTGCTCGGGCACGCCGAGCGCGGCCGAGGACACCGCCGTGCCGCCGTGTTCGACGTAGTCGTACACGAGCTCCTCGAAGGTAATGCCGCGCTGGCGCAGCCACTGCGTGGCTGGCGTCTCGCTGACGTGGGCGTGCTTGCTCATGGGACGAGTGTATCGGCGCTGCCCGCCTAGCCTCGGGGGTGGTGCTGTGCGTGCAGGCTCTTCAGGCGCTCGCGGGCCACGTGCGTGTAGATCTGCGTGGTCGAGATGTCGGCGTGCCCCAGCAGCAACTGCACCACGCGCAGGTCGGCGCCGTGGTTGAGCAGATGGGTCGCAAAGGCGTGACGCAGTCCATGCGGCGAGAGCGGCACCGTGATGCCGGCCACCGCGGCGTGGCGCTTGATCAGCTGCCAGAAGGCCTGGCGCGTCATGCCCGCGCCGCGCTGGGTGACGAAGACCTCCTCGGCCGTGCGCCCGGCCAGCAGCGCTGGGCGAGCTCGCGCCAGGTAGCGTTCCAGCCAACTGCGCGCCTCCTCGCCCAGCGGCACGACGCGCTCCTTGGCGCCCTTGCCGATCACGCGCACCAGGCCCTCCTGCATGGACAGCTGAGTCAGCGTCAGGCCCACGAGTTCCGACACGCGCAGGCCGGTCGCATACAGGGTTTCGAGCATGGCGCGGTCGCGCAGGCCGAGCGTCGACTCCGCGTCGGGGGCAGCCAGCAACTGCTCGACCTGCCCCTCGGACAGCGACTTCGGGAAGCGCGCCGGACGCTTGGCCGCCGCGAGCCGCAGGGTGGGATCGGCCCGCACGCGACCCTCGCGCAAGGCCCAGCGGAAGAAGCGGCGCAGCACGGCGAGCCGGCGGTTGGCGGTTGCCGGGCGCGTGGTCTCGTGAGCTGCCGCGAACCACGCGGCGAGTTGCGGCTCGGTGGCCGCGAGCAGCGGCGTGTCGCCAAGATGGCGCGTGGCCGATTCGAGGTCGCGCCGGTAGGCCGCGAGGGAATTGGCCGCCAGTCCGTCCTCCAGCCAGAGCGCGTCGACGAAAGTGTCGATCAGCGCGCTCTGCGCCGGGGTCAGCTCGGCGCCGCCTAGCTGCGCGCGCGCGCCTCGTGGGCGAGCAGCCATTGCTTGACGTTCTGGTGGAAGCCTGCGGCCGAGTGGGCGAAGCCGCCTGGGCCGTCGGCCGCCACCACGCGGTGGCAGGGAATCAGTAGCGGCAGCGGGTTGTCGCCGCAGGCCTGACCGACGGCGCGAGGTGCCGAACCGAGCTCGACCGCGATCTGGCCATAGGTGCGCGTCACGCCTGGGCGGATCGCGCCGATCGCGCGCCAGACGCGCCGCCTGAAGGGCGTGCCTTCAAGCGCGAGCGGCAGATCGAATGCGCTGCGCGGGTCCTCGAGGTAAGCCGCGATCTGCCGCGCCGCCGCCGCTGCGGCAGCCGTGCTCCCCGCCCTGGCCGGCGCGGTGCGCAGGAAGACGATCTCGCGCACGACGCCCTCCGGGGCTAGAACGCCGAGCGCCCCGAAGGGCGCCGCAACGATGGCGTCGAAAGCGGAGGCGTCCGGTTCCTCGCCCAGCCGCGCGCGCACGCCCACGAAGGACTAGCCGCCGAGCATCGCCTTCTTCAAGGCGGCGTCGGCGGGTTTGTCGCCCAGCCAGATGCGCAGCACGGCCGCGTAGAAGTCGTCGCCGGCGATGGCGTTGCCCTTGGGCTGGCCGTTGACGGTGATGCGCGTGCCGCCCTCGGGCGTGTAGTCGAAATTGATCAGGTCGCCCTTCTTGCCTTCGCCGATCGACTTCAGTGTGGCGTTCAGCGCCTCGATCCTCGGGCGCAGCGCAGCGAACTGGGTCTCGCTCAGGTTGTCCTTCAGGCCGTCGTTCAGGGCGCCGATGAAGGTGTCGGCATCGAGGTCGCGCAACAGGCCCAGGCTCACACGCCGCGGACCCTTGTCGTTGATGACGCTCGCCGCGTCGGTGGACTTCTTCGCCACGTACAGTCCGGCAGCGTAGACCTTGATGACGAACTTCTTGCGGACTCCCGCGCCGTTGAGAACCAGCGACTGGCCGCCAACCTGGACCGTCGGCGCGAACTTGATGCCCTCGACGTCCACCGCGCTTTGCGCCGAGGCGCCGGTGGCGGCAAAGGCCAGCCCCGCGGCCAGCGCCAGATTCCTGAACCAAGCTTGCATGAGCGTCTCCTTGTGGTAGTCCCGCGGCGCGTCGTGGCACGCCGCGTTCAGCCGTTGACGATACCCTTCTTTAGGCCTTCATCGGCGGGCTTTTCCCCGATCCACACGCGCAGCACGGCGCTGTAGAAATCCTCGCCCTGGATCACGGGGCCCCGCGTGGCGCCGTTGACGGTGACGCGGATGCCTTCGGCCGGGATGTAGTCGAAGTTGATGCTGTCGCCCCGGCGCGCCAGAGCGATCGTCTTGATGGTGGCCGTGAGCGACTCGACCTGCGGGCGCCACTTGGCCAGCTGGTCCTCGCGGTGATTGGCCTTGAGGCCGTTGTGCAGCGAGGTCACGAACAGCTCCGAATCGACCTCGCGCAGAAAGCGCAGTGCCACCCGCTTGGCGCCGCCCTGGGCGGCGAGCTTTTCGGCGTCCTGGCCGGGCTGCGCCACGTAGAGCCCCGCGGTGTACACGTCGAACACCATGCGCTTGCGCACGCCCGCGCCATTGAGCTGCAGTCGCTGGCCGCCGAGGTCGAGCGTGGAATCGAAGCGCACCCCCTCGACCACCTTCTGGGCGTGCGCCGTTGGCGGCGTCACCGCCACACCGAGGGCGAGCAGCGTCGCCCCCAAAACCTGCCATTTCACTGTGCGTCTCCTGCGGCTTGGCCCCGGCTCAATGCGCGGGGCAGAGGAAAGGTCACATTTTCGCGCACACCGTCGAGCGTGCGCACACTGCGCGCGCCCAGGGCCCGCAAATGCGCGATGAGCTCCTCCACGAGCCTTTCGGGCGCGGACGCGCCGGCGGTCACCCCCACCCGTGCTGCATCGGCGACCCAGGCGGGGTCGAGCTGCTCGGCGCGGTCCACGAGATAGGCCGGCACGCCGAAGCGCTCGGCCACCTCGCGCAGGCGGTTGGAATTCGAACTCGTCTGGCTACCGATCACCAGCACCACGTCGACCTGCGGGGCCATGAAGCGCACCGCGTCCTGGCGGTTCTGGGTCGCGTAGCAGATGTCGGCCTTCTTGGGCTCGGCGATCAGGGGAAAGCGCGTCTTGAGCGCCTCGATCACCCGCGCCGCGTCGTCGAGCGAGAGCGTGGTCTGCGTGACGTAGGCGAGCCGCGCGGGGTCGCTCACCTCGAGGCGACCCACGTCGTCGACCGTCTCGACAAGCAGGATGCCGTCCTCGACCTGGCCCATCGTGCCTTCGACTTCCGGGTGCCCGGCGTGGCCGATCATCACGATCTCGCGCCCCTCGGCGCGCATCTTCACCACCTCGACGTGCACCTTGGTCACCAGCGGACAGGTGGCGTCAAACACGCGCAGCGCGCGCGCCTCGGCCTCGGCCTCCACGCTGCGCGCCACGCCGTGCGCCGAGAACACCACCGTCGCACCGGACGGCACCTCGTCGAGCGAACGCACGAACACGGCGCCCTTGGCGCGCAGGTCGTCGACCACCGTCTTGTTGTGCACGATCTCGTGGCGCACGTAGATCGGCGCGCCGTGCACCTCGAGCGCGCGCTCGACGATCTCGATCGCTCGGTCTACCCCTGCGCAGAAGCCGCGCGGCTGGGCCAGCACCACGTCCATCAGAGCACTCCAATGATGCGCACGGCGAGCCGCAGGGCGCGCCCGGCGAGGGGATGATTGAAGTCCACGGTCACGCTCTGCGGCCCAAGCGCCTTGAGCACGCCTGAGAACACACTGCCGTCCGGCGAGGTGAAGCGCACGGGGTCGCCGGCCGCGTAGTCGCCGCCGGCCTCGGCATTGGCGTCGAAAGTCTCGCGCGAGAGAGTCTGCACGAGATCCGCACGACGCGGCCCGTAGGCCTGCTCGGGCGCGAAGTCGAGCACGGCCTCGCTGCCCTCGACCAGACCGACGAGGCGCGCCTCGAGTTCGGGTGCGAACTGACCCGTGCCCATCTGCAAGGTGGCAGGCTTACCATCGAACGTGCTGATCACGGCGTGCTCGCCGCCTTCGGGGTCGAGCACGCTCAGCCGGTAATGCAGGGTGAGGTAGGCGCCGGGGCGAACGGCCGCTGGCTCGGTCACCGCCTCAGGGGAAGAATGCGTCATGGCGCACGATTCTAGTGGAGGGCCCAGGCATGACCATCAAGGACTGGCCCGAGGGTGAACGCCCCCGCGAGCGCCTGCTCGCCCTCGGCGCGCAGGCGCTGACCGACGCCGAGTTGCTGGCCATCTTCCTGCGCACCGGGGTCCAGGGACGCTCCGCCGTCGACCTGGCGCGCTTGGCGCTCTCCGAAGCCGGCGGCCTCAACGCCCTACTGGCGCTCGACTTGGAGCGCTTTGGCGCCTTGCCGGGACTGGGGCCGGCCAAGTTCGCACAACTGCAGGCCGTGGTTGAACTCGCGCGCCGCGCGCTGGGCGAGGAACTCGCGCAACGTGCAGCGCTGGATTCGCCCGCGCAGGTCCGTCAGTTCCTCAGCCTGCGCCTCGGGCGCCTGGGTCAAGAAGTCTTCCTGGCGCTGTTCCTCGACGCCCAGAACCGGCTGATCGCCGACGAAGTCCTGTTCACCGGCACCCTCACGCAGACCAGTGTTTACCCTCGGGAGGTGGTCAAGCGGGCCTTGGCGCACAACGCCGCGGCCCTGATCCTGGCCCACAACCACCCCTCCGGGCTGGCCGAGCCCAGTCGCGCCGACGAGCTGCTCACCGCCGCGCTCAAGTCAGCCCTGGCCCTGGTCGACGTGCGCGTACTCGACCACCTGGTCGTGGCGGGCAATCGCAGCGTTTCTTTCGCCGAGCGCGGCCTGCTCTAGCGGCCGTGCTTGCCCGGGGCTGCCTGGGTTTGGCATTCGACCGAGAAAAGCCTTATACTTTCGCGCTTTGCATCAGGTCTAGTGCAGTTTCGCCCGCAGCAGATGCGTCGGCGGTGCGCCAGACCACCCCAGCCGACGGCGGCGCGGGGCTCGGCCTGTCGGATCCCAGCGATCGACGCCGCAGCGGATGCGCCCCTTCGAAAGATTGATGAGAGGAGTTTGCGATGGCACGCGTGTGTCAAGTCACCGGCAAGGCGCCGATGGTCGGCCATAACGTCTCGCACGCCAACAACAAGACCAAGCGCCGCTTCATGCCCAACCTGCAGTCGCGCCGCTTCTGGGTCGAGAGCGAAAACCGTTGGGTGCGCCTGCGCCTGACCAACGCTGGCCTGCGCACCATCGACAAGCTCGGCATCGACGCCGTGCTGGTTGACCTGCGCGCGCGCGGCGAGATCTGATAGGAGTCGATCATGGCCAAGGGCATCCGCGAAAAGATCAAGCTCGAGTCGACCGCCGGCACGGGCCACTTCTACACGACGACCAAGAACAAGCGCACCACGCCGGAGAAGATGGAAATCTCCAAGTTCGATCCGGTGGCGCGCAAGCACGTCGCGTACAAGGAAGTGAAGCTCAAGTAGTCGCCGTTCTCGCGACACGAAAAAAGGCCCGGCATTGCCGGGCCTTTTTCTTGGTGCACACTTGGCTGTCGGCTGTCGGCGCCACGCGGAGCCGACCGAGGCAGAGCCAGCCCGCCGCTAGCTTGCGGTCCCGCCCACCGGACCCAACACCCCGCCCTCAGGCAGCGGCCACCAGCCGGTACGAACGCATGCGCAGCGCCGCCTCCTGCAACGAGCGGATGCCGCTGGCCTCGGCGCGTGCGATCCAGTCCTGCAAGCGAGCAAGCATCTGCTCGCGCGAATCGCTCGAGCGCGCCCAGATCGCGGCCAGTTCGGCGCGCATCTCCACCAGGGTCTGCATCACGCGGCTTTGCGCCATCAGGCCGTCGAGCGCCTGGCGCTCGGCTTGAGGAAGGTTGGCCACGTCCGAGGCCTTGAGCCAGCGCTTGAGCGACGCGTCCCGTGCGGCGCGCGCCGCCGGCGTGTCGCCCAGGCGACGCAGTTCTTCCTTGTAGGCGCGGCGCAGCGAGCGCGCGTAACGGGCCAGCAGGTCGTAGCGGTTGGCGATCACCGCCTGCAGGGTCTCGCCATCGACGGCGGCCTTGGGCTCGGCCATCCTGGGCACCGGAGCGCGCCGGTGCACGGTCGCCAGACCCAGCGCCGACAGGGCACGGATGTAGGCCCAGCCGAGGTCGAATTCGTACCACTTGACCGACAGCTTGGCCGAGGTCGGGAAGGTGTGGTGGTTGTTGTGCAGTTCCTCGCCGCCGATCCAGAAAGCCCAGGGCACGATGTTCGTGCTGGCATCCGGCGCGTCGAAATTGCGGTAGCCCCAGAAGTGCCCGATGCCGTTGATCACCCCGGCGGCGTGCACCGGGATCCACAGCATCTGCGCCGCCCAGACCGCCAGGCCCAGCACGCCGAACAGCAGCACGTCGACCACCAGCATCACGCCGCAGCCGTGCCAGGTGAAGCGCGAGAACAGGTTGCGCTCGATCCAGTCGGTGGGCGTGCCGTGGCGGTAGCGGGCGATCGTCTCGGCGTTGCGCGACTCCTCGCGATACAGCTCCGCGCCGCGCCAGAACACGGTCTTGAGGCCGCGGGTCTGCGGGCTGTGCGGGTCTTCGGGGGTTTCGCACTTGGCGTGGTGCTTGCGGTGGATCGCGACCCACTCGTGCGTCTGCATCCCGGTGGTAAGCCACAGCCAGGCACGGAAGAACAGGGCCACGGCCGGGTGCAGGTCCAGCGCCCGATGCGCCTGCGAGCGGTGCAGGTAAATGGTCACGCCGGCGATGGTGATGTGGGTCATCACCAGGGTCGCCAGGATCACCTGCCACCACGCCAGATCGAGCAGTCCTCCGTCGAGGAAGCTAAGCAATTGATTCAGGCCTTCCATGCCACCGCCTCTTGCGCCCGCTCAGGGCGCCTGTGTGTTTCGACCATCCGGCTCTTCAAGCCGATCCCCCCTCAGGGAGCCTCCATTCTACCGGGGGCCTGGCCCGAACCCATGAGGGTCGTCCCCAGCCCGGAAGGCACCGACACGAGGCGCACGTCGCGTTGCGGGAAGGGGATCGCGATCCCCTCGGCGCGGAAGCGGCGCAGGATCTCGAGCGCCATGTCGGAGCGTGCGCTCAGGGTGCCGTTTTGCGGGTCACCGATCCACACGCCGAGCTCCAGATCGATGCCGTCGGCCGCGAAGCCGGTGAGGAAAGCCCCGGGCGCCGGATCGGCCAACACGCGTGGGTGCTTGGCCGCCACCTCGGTCATCATCGTCATCGCCCGCTCGACGTCCGAGTCGTAAGCCACCGACACCTTGACCACCGCGCGCACCGAGCTGTCGGTGTACGAATGATTGGTCACTGGCGTGGACACGAGCATCTCGTTCGGGACGATGGCCTCGGTGCCATCCATCGCCTTGATCACCGTATAGCGCGTGTTGATCTGGCTGACCGTGCCGTAGTACTTGTCCACGGTGATCAGATCGCCCAGGCGCAGGCTGTGGTCGATCAGGATGATGAAGCCGCTCACGTAGTTGCTGGCGATCCGCTGCAGACCCAGGCCCAGGCCCACGCCCAGCGCCCCGCCGAAGACCGACAGCACGGTCAGGTCGATGCCCACCGCCGACAGTCCGAACAACACCGCCAGCACCAGCAGCACGGCCTTGGCCACCCGCGACAGCACGACGCGCAGGTTGGGCTGCAGCTGCGAGCGCATCAGCCGGCTCTCGATGGCCGCGGCGCTCCACATGGCGAGCAACACGGTGACCGCCACCGTGAACACCCCCATGAGCAGGTCCCACACGCTCACGCTGGACTTGCCCAGCGGCAGCTTCTCGTGCTCCAGGGCCTGCACGATCTCGCGCAGGAACCCCGTGATGTACAGCGCAGCAAGGACCCACAAGGTGATGGCAATCACCCGCTCCCCGCTCGCCAGCCAGCGAGCGTTGCGGAACACGGTGCGCAGCACGTAGACCGCCAGTCGGATCGTTCCGAAGACCACGAGCAGCACGAAGGCCAGGCGTGAGAACTGCAGCAGCCCGGTGGCTGGCAGCAGGTGCAGTGCGCGCGCCAGCGTCGTGAAGGCCACCAGCAGGAGCAGACTCACCGCCGGAAAGGCCAGCCGCGCGGCGCCGCGCAAAGACAGGCTCGCCGCCTGCGCGGCGGCGCCTTCGCTGGCGTCCAGTTCCTGCACCTTGGCCTTGGCCCGGCGCGTCAGCTGCCGGCTCACCAGCCAGCCCAGGCCCAGCGCGGCGCCGATGGCCACGAACTGCCAGAGGATGGCCGGGCGCGCGAGGCCCTGCTCGATCGCCTCGAGCAGCTCGGCCAGCAGCGCGCCGGCCTGCTGCGCAGCGTTCGCCTCGGGCGTGCTCACGGCAGGCCCGGCCCGCGCACCCGCTCGAGCACCGCGCCGAAGAATCCGTCGGTGCCGTGCAAGTGCGGCAGCATGACGAAGTAGGGAGCAAAGCGCTCGAGGTGCTCGACCACGATGCCCTGCGCCTTGAGCACCTCGGCCGCCGGCACCACGCGGAAGTCGGGGTGGGCTTCCAGGAACTCGCCGATCACGGCCTGGTTCTCGCGCTCGAGCAGCGAGCAAGTCGCATACACCAGGCGCCCACCCGGCTTGACCAGGCGCGCTGCCGACGCCAGCACCGAGCGCTGGATCTGGTTCACCCGCTCGAGCTCGGGCTGGTCGAAGCGCCAGCGCAGGTCGGGGTTGCGGCGCAGGGTGCCGCTGCCCGAACAGGGTGCGTCCACGACCACGCGATCGAACTTGCCCGCCAGGCGCTTGATGCGCAGGTCGTGCTCGTCCCGGATCGCCTGGGGATGGACGTTGCTCAGGCCCGCGCGGCGCATGCGCGGCGTGAGGCCGGCCAGGCGCTTGGCGTTGATGTCGAAGGCGTAGAGCCGCCCGGTCGAGCGCATCAGTGCCCCCAGCGCGAGCGTCTTGCCCCCGGCGCCGGCGCAGAAGTCGCACACCATCTCGCCACGCTTGGGCTGCGCCAGCCGCGCGATCAGCTGGCTGCCCTCGTCTTGCACCTCGATCGCGCCCTCGCGATACAGCGGCCACGAGGTCAGGCCAGGCTTGCTGAACAGTCGCACGCCCTCGGGCGAGTAGCGCGTGGCTTCGGCCGTCACGCCGTGCGCGGACAGCTGGGCGAGTACTTCCTCGCGCTTGGCCTTGATGGTGTTGACGCGCAGATCCAGAGGGGCGCCTACCTTCATGGATTCGATCAGCGCCTGGGCGTCGGGGTACTGGCCCACGATCGCATCGAAGAGCCACGACGGCAGCTCGGCCTGCACCGACACCGGCGCGCGGTCTAGCCTGACCGCCAGAGCGTTCTTCAAAGCGGGAGCATCGCGCCCCACGGCACGCTCTTCCAGCGCGTCGATCCCGTGCTGACGCGCCAGCGTCACCAGCGCCGCGAGGCGGGGCGCGCGCACCGGCACGGCCGGCTGCATGATCCAATTGAGCGTGGCCATGCGCCGCACGGCGTGGAAAATGGCCTCGGCGATCAGGCTGCGGTCGCGCGCGCCGAGCTTGGGTCGCTCACGGAAGAAACGCGACATCAGCGCATCCGCCGGCCCGTCGAGCCGCAGCACCGAGGCCAGCGCGTAAGCCAGTTCGTCCACCACCAACGCCGTGATGCGCGGCGCCCCGCTCATGCGTGGCGCAAGGCGCGGCCCGCGCGCGTCCTCCGGCAGGGCCGGCTTGGGCGGGCGCGGCGCCGCCGCCTGGCGCTTGGCCGCAGCGATCTGGCGCTCCGTCAACTGGCGTCCGCTGCCCGGACGCTTGCCCGGACCCGAGGACCGGCGTGCACCGGCGCTGCGTCCCGGCGGCTTGCCGCGCGAACCCGCGCCGCTCATGCGTTCACCAGGGTCAGCGAGGCGGCGGTCGCGCGATCGAGCGCGACCCGGCCGGACTCGAAGCGCGCGGCGCCGGCGAGCAGCGCCTCGAGCACGCGCGGGTACAGGCGGTGCTCCTGCTCCAGCACGCGCGCGGCCAGACTGGCCTCGTCGTCGTCGGGCGCCACCGGCACCACCGCCTGACCCAGGATCGCGCCCGCATCCACCGCTGCCGACACGAAGTGCACCGTGGCCCCGTGCACGCGCACGCCGGCGGCCAGCGCCTGACGGTGGGTTGCCAGGCCCGGAAACGAGGGCAGCAAGGAAGGATGAATGTTCACGAGCCGGCCCTCGTAGCGCCGCACGAAGGCGGTCGTGAGCACCCGCATGAAGCCTGCCAGCAGCACCCAGCGTGGTGAGTGCGCGTCGATCCGGGCGGCGAGCGCGTCATCGAAGGCTTCCCGGCCGGCGAAGCTTGTGTGGTCCACGACCTCGGTGGGGATGCCCTGCGCCTGCGCCACCGCCAGGCCACCGGCTTGCGGGCGGTTGCTGATCACCGCCGCGACGCGTGCGTCATGCCGGTCCGTCCAGGCCTCGCGACGCGCGGCAGCCAGGATCGCGTCGAGGTTGCTGCCGCGCCCCGAGATCAGGATGACGATGTTTTGCATCGGCCGATTCTAGCCGTGGGCCCGCGCCGCGCCGCGCGCGGCGGTGCCGCCGGGGCAGGGGCTGCCGGGTGGCCACCTATAATTCGCGCCTCTTCGGTCACCGGCCTTTCGCTTGCTCAACATGAGGGTCTTCCGCGGCCCGCCACCCGCCGCCGAGCGCGCGCCCTGCGCGCTCACGATCGGCAACTTCGACGGCGTCCATCGCGGCCACCGAGCCCTGCTCGGCCGCGTGGTCGAGGCCGCGCGCGCCCGCGGGTTGCTGGCTGCGGCCATGACCTTCGAGCCGCATCCGCGCGAGTTCTTCACGCCGCAGGCCGCTCCCGCGCGCGTGGCCAACATCCGCGACAAGCTGCAGGCACTGGCGGCGACGGGACTGGATCGCGTCTTCGTGCAACCCTTCAACCGGCGCTTCGCGGGCTTGAGCGCGGAGCAGTTCGTCGAGCAGGTGCTGATCGAAGCCTGCCAGGCGCGCTGGCTGATGGTGGGGCATGACTTTCGCTTTGGCGCGCGGCGCGCGGGCGACATCGGCCTGCTGCAGGCCTACGCCGAGCGCGGAGCCTTCGAGGTGCACGAACTGCCGGTGGTGGCCGACGGCGCCGAGCGCGTCTCGAGCTCGGCGGTGCGTGCCGCGCTGGCCGCGGGCGAGCTCGACCGCGCGGCGCAGTTGCTCGGCCACGGCTACACCATCAGCGGCCGCGTCCTGCACGGCGCCAAGCTCGGACGCAGCATCGGCTTTCCCACGCTCAACCTGCGCGTGGCGGGCGACCGCTCGGGCGGCCGCCCTGCCCTGCAAGGCGTCTACACCGTGCGCGTGCACGGGCTGGGCCCCGCCCCGCTGCCCGGCGTGGCGAGCCTGGGCCTGCGCCCCACGGTCAACGCCGACGGGCGCTGGCTGCTCGAGGTGCATCTGTTCGACTTTGCCGATCAGGTCTACGGCCGGCTGGTGCGCGTGGAGTTCGTCCACAAACTGCGCGACGAAGAGCGCTACGACACGCTGGACGAACTGGTCGCCGCCATCACGCGCGACGCCGAGCGCGCCCGGGCGCTGCTCGAGGTGCCCGGCACCGTGCCTGCACCGCCCTGAGAACACCGACAAATCCGCCCTTCACACCCCACCCTTGAAGAGCCCGAGGGGGCCAAGGAGAACCACGATGGCTGAAGCCAAGAAGCCGCCGGCGCCCGGCGCCGACGACGCCCGCAAGTACCCGCTCAATCTGCCGGACACGCCCTTTCCGATGCGCGGCGATCTGCCCAAGCGCGAGCCGGGCTGGGTCCGGCAGTGGGAGCAGAACCAGGTCTACGCGGCAATCCGCGCCGCGCGCGCCGCGGCACCGAAGTTCATCCTGCACGACGGCCCGCCCTACGCCAACAGCGAGATCCACCTCGGCACGGCGGTGAACAAGATCCTCAAGGACATGGTGGTGAAGTCGCGCTCGCTGGCGGGCTTCGACGCCGTGTACGTGCCGGGCTGGGACTGCCACGGCATGCCCATCGAGATCCATATCGAGAAGAAGTTCGGCAAGGGCCTGCCCCGCGCCGAGGTCCAGGCCAAGGCGCGCGCTCACGCCACCGAGCAGATCGCGTTGCAGATGGCGGGCTTCAAGCGCCTGGGCGTGCTGGGCGACTGGGACGACCCCTACCGCACCATGACCTTCAAGACCGAGGCGGACGAGATCCGCACGCTCGGGCGGATGATGGAGCGCGGCTTCGTCTACCGCGGGCTCAAGCCCGTGAACTGGTGCTTCGACTGCGGCTCGGCCCTGGCCGAGGCCGAGGTCGAGTATCAGGACAAGAAGAGCCCGGTGATCGACGTGGCCTTCCTGCTCGATGCGGCCGACGCCGCCCGCGTGGCCGAGACCTTTGGCCTGACCGAGCTGGCCAAGCCCACCTACACCGCGATCTGGACCACCACGCCCTGGACCATCCCCGCCAACCAGGCACTGAACATGCACCCGGAGCTGGTGTATGCGCTGGTCGACGCGGGCGAGCGCTACCTGATCCTGGCCGAGACCCTGGTCGAGTCCTGCCTGGAGCGCTACGGCCTGAGGGGCAGGATCGTCGCCACCGCCACCGGTGACAACTTCGAGCGCGTGCGCTTTCGCCATCCGCTCGAGGCGCTTGATCCGGGCTACGCGCGCGCCGCGCCCGTCTACCTCGCGCAGTACGTGGATGCGAGCGCCGGTACCGGCATCGTGCATTCGGCCCCGGCCTACGGCGTGGACGACTTCGTCTCGTGCAAGGCCAACGGCATGAGCAACGACGAGATCCTCAACCCGGTGCAGGGCGACGGGATCTACGCCGCCACCCTGCCGCTGTTCGGCGGGCTGAAGATCTGGGACGCGAATCCCAAGATCGTCGACGCCCTGCGCGTGGCCGGGCATCTGCTGCACGGCGGCCAGCAGACCCACAGCTACATGCACTGCTGGCGCCACAAGACACCGCTGATCTACCGCGCCACCAGCCAGTGGTTCGTGCGCATGGACGGGCCCACGGCCGACACCACCGGCGTGATGCAGACCGAGACGGTGGGCGAGACCCTGCGCCACACCGCGCTGCATGCCATCGAGGCCACCGCCTTCTATCCGGCCTGGGGCAAGGCGCGGCTGCACGGCATGATCGCCAACCGGCCCGACTGGTGCATCTCGCGCCAGCGCAATTGGGGCGTGCCGCTGCCGTTTTTCTTGAGGAAGAGCGACGGCAGCCTGCACCCGCGCACCATGGAGCTGCTCGAAGCCGCCGCGCAGAAGGTGGAGCAAGGCGGCATCGAAGCCTGGTCCAGGGCCAGCGTGGCCGACTTCCTGCCGGCCGAAGAGGCCGCGGAGTACGACAAGAGCAACGACATCCTCGACGTGTGGTTCGACTCGGGCAGCACGCACCGCACGGTGATGCGCGGCTCGCACGCCGCGCAGCTCGCCTACCCCGCCGACCTGTATCTGGAGGGCTCGGACCAGCACCGCGGCTGGTTCCACTCCAGCCTGCTCACCGGAGCCGCGATCGACGGGCGCGCGCCCTACAAGGCGCTGCTCACGCACGGCTTCGTGGTCGACGCGCAGGGCCGCAAGATGAGCAAGTCGCTGGGCAACGGCATCGACCCGCGCGAACTGGCCGACAAGATGGGCGCCGAGATCATGCGCCTGTGGGTGGCGGCCACCGACTACTCGGGCGAGATGTCGATCGGCGACGAGATCCTCAAGCGCGTGGTCGAGGGCTACCGCCGCCTGCGCAACACCCTGCGCTTCCTGCTCGCCAACACCAGCGACTTCGATCCGGCGCGCGACGCCGTGCCGGTGGAGCGGATGCTCGAGCTCGACCGCTGGGTGCTTGCGCGCACGGCCGAGCTGCAGGCCGAGGTGCTGCGGCACTACGAGGTCTACGAGTTCCATCCGGTGGTGGCCAAGCTGCAGACCTTCGCTTCCGAGGACCTGGGCGGCTTCTACCTCGACGTCATCAAGGATCGGCTCTACACCACGGGCGCGGGCTCGCTGGCGCGCCGCTCAGCGCAGACCGCTCTGTGGCACGTCACCACCAGCCTGCTGCGGCTGATGGCGCCGTTCCTGAGCTTCACGGCCGAGGAGGCCTACGCGATCTTCAGCCCCGGGCGACCCACCATCTTCACCGAGACCTGGCACGAGCTGCCCGGCGTGGCCGGCCACGAGGCCCTGCTCGCCCGCTGGGCGCAGATCCGCGCGCTGCGCGCCGAAGTGCTCAAGCAGATCGAGGCGCAACGCGAAGGCGGCAGGATCGGCTCGAGCCTGCAGGCCGAGGTCGACCTCACGCTGCACGGCGAGCGCCACGCCGCGCTCGCTGCCCTGGGCGACGAACTGCGCTTCGTGCTCATCACCAGCCGCGCCACGCTGCACGCCGCCGCCAGCCCCGAGGAGGAGAGCATCGTGGCGAGCCCCAGCGGCCACGCCAAGTGCGGCCGCTGCTGGCACTACGTGGACGACGTCGGCGCGAATGCCGAGCACCCCACGCTGTGCGCACGCTGCGTGAGCAACCTGTATGGCGCGGGCGAGACCCGCGCGGTGGCCTGATGGCCTCGCGCCCGGCCCCGTCGCGCGCGCGACGCGCGGGCGGCACCTGGCAGCGGCTCGCGCCGTGGCTGCTGCTCGCGGCCCTGGTGCTGGTGGTCGACCAGCTCACCAAGATCGTGATCGAACGACGCTTCGACTACGGCGACGTGCAGCCCGTCACCTCCTTCTTCAACCTCGTGCTCACCTACAACAAGGGCGCGGCCTTCTCTTTCCTGGCCGGCGCGAGCGGCTGGCAGCGGCACTTCTTCACGATCCTGGGCCTGGGGGCCTCGGCCTTCATCGTCTACCTGCTCGCGCGCCACGGCGCGCAGAAGCTCTTCTCGACGGCGCTGGCGCTGATCATGGGCGGCGCGCTGGGCAACGTGATCGACCGCGTGGCCTACGGCCACGTGATCGACTTTCTGGACTTCCACTGGGGCGGCTGGCACTGGCCGGCCTTCAACGTGGCCGATTCGGCGATCGTGCTCGGTGCCGTGTTGCTGGTGCTCGACGAACTGCTGCGCGTGCGCAAGTCGGGCTAAGCTCGCCGCCATGGAACTCGCCGGCAAGTCCGTCCTCCTCGGCATGACCGGGGGCATCGCGGCCTACAAGGTCTGCGAGCTCGTGCGCCGCCTGCGCGACGAAGGCGCCGCCGTGCAGGTGGTGATGAGCACCAATGCGCAGCACTTCGTCACCGCCACCACGATGCAGGCGCTCTCGGGCCGGCCGGTGGCCACCGACCAGTGGGGAGCGCAGGGCGCGCGCGTGCCCAACGCCATGCCGCATATCGACCTGGCGCGCGAGGCCGACCTGATGCTGGTGGCCCCGGCGAGCGCGAACTTTCTCGCCAAGACCGCGCACGGCCTGGCCGACGACCTGCTCGGCACCCTGGTGCTGGCGCGCAATTGCCCGCTGCTGGTGGCGCCGGCGATGAACGTCGAGATGTGGACCGCGCCCGCCACCCAGCGCAACGCGGCGCAACTCGTGGCCGACGGCGTGGTGATCCTGGGGCCTGCGGCCGGCGCCCAGGCCTGCGGCGAGGTGGGCGGCGGGCGCATGCTCGAGCCCGACCAGCTCCTGGCCGAGATCGTCGCCCACTTCCAGCCCAAGCTGCTCGCGGGGCGACGCGTGCTGATCACTGCCGGCCCGACCTTCGAACCGATCGACCCGGTGCGCGGCATCACCAATCTCTCGTCAGGCAAGCAAGGCTACGCGCTGGCGCGCGCCGCGCGCGAGGCCGGCGCCGTGGTGGTGCTGGTCTCCGGACCCACGGCCCTGCCAGCGCCCCACGGCGTGCGGCGCGTGGCGGTCGGCTCGGCGCGCGAGATGATGGCCGCCGTCGACGCGGAGTTGCCGGGGGCGGACGCCTTCGTGGCGGTGGCCGCCGTGGCCGACTGGCACGTGACCAATGCAAGCAGCACCAAGCTCAAGAAGGCCAAGGGCGCGCCGCCGCCGGCGCTCGAGTTCGCGCCCAACCCCGACATCCTCGCCGCGGTGGCCGCGCGCCCCGATGCGCCCTACTGCGTGGGCTTCGCGGCCGAGAGCGACGCGGTGCTTGAGCACGCGCGCGCCAAGCGGCTGGCCAAGGGCATCCCGCTGATCGTGGCCAACCGCGCCCAGGACGCGCTGGGCGCCGACCAGACCGAACTGACCCTGATCGACGCGGCGGGCGAAACCCGCCTGCCCGCGGCGAGCAAGCTCGCGCAGGCGCGCCGCCTGGTGGCCGAGATCGCGCGCCGCCTCGATGCGCACTCGCCACGACGCGCCTGAACCGCCATGAGCCTCGATCCCAAGGAACCACCGGGCGGCGACTTCGTGGCCTACATCGACCAGTTGCTGCGCGCCCAGGCGGTGAGGCAGGCAAAGCCCGTGGTCGCGCAAGCCGTCGGTCCGGCCGTGCCGGCGCCAGGCAGTGGCGGGCACGCCGCCAAGCTCACTGCCGCGCAGGCCGAGGCCGTGGCCAAGGCCCTGTTGCAGCAGCCGCAAGGCATGGGGCACGCGCGCGTGCCTTCGGCAAGCTCCAGCGGCTCCGGCGGCCCGGCACCGGCTCTCACGGCAGAGCAGGCGCAGCAGTTGCTCTCTCGGCTCAACGCCGGAGGTCAGGCCGGCCCGTCGCTGGTGGCCATCGTCGTGGGCATCGGCCTGATCATCGGCGGCGGCGCGATGAATGCCGGGCCGCTGCCCTTCTTGCTCGGTGTCGCCGCCGTCGTCTGGGGCGCAAGACGCCTGGAACGCCTCAAGAAGTCCCGGCCATGAAGATCGAAGTGAAGATTCTCGACGCGCGCCTGCGTGACGCGCCCCCGCACTACGCCACCCCCGGGGCTGCGGGACTCGACCTGCGCGCCTGCCTCGATGCGCCGCTCGAACTGGCCCCGGGTCAGACCGTGTTGATCAAGACCGGCATGGCCATCCACCTCGCCGACCCCGGCTTTGCCGCGATGATCCTGCCGCGCTCGGGCCTGGGCCACAAGCACGGCATCGTGCTGGGCAACCTGGTCGGCCTGATCGACTCGGACTACCAGGGCGAGCTCATGGTGTCGACCTGGAACCGCGGGGCAAGCGCCTTCACCATCGCGCCCCTGGAACGCATCGCGCAGCTGGTGATCGTGCCCGTGGTGCAGGCGCGCTTCGAGCTCGTCGATGAGTTCCCCGCGAGTGCACGCGGCGCCGGGGGCTTCGGCTCGACCGGCACGCGCTGAGCGCTCCGCCCGAGGCGGGCGGCCCACCCTTCCACCGCGCAGCCCGCCGGCCGCGCCCCTCCTCCACCGCCTCCAGCGCGCCGCTTGCCGCATGCCCCACGATCCCGAGTCCCTGCCCATCGATCCGATTCCGCCGGCGCGCGGGCCGCTCGCGGCCTTCGCGCGGACGCTGCTCAGGCTGGCGGGCTGGAAGGTCGAGTTCCCCGGCCTGCCCGGCACGCACGGCATCGTGATCGTGTACCCGCACACCTCCAATTGGGACTTCGTGGTGGGCCTGCTCGCCAAGTGGAGCGTGAACGTGCCCTTCAGCTTCGTGGGCAAGGAGTCGCTGTTCCGGGGACTCACGGGGGCGACGCTGGGCCGCCTGATGCGCGCCTGGGGCGGCATGCCGGTCGACCGCCACGGCGCCAGTGGCGCGGTGGAACAGATTGCCGCCACGATGCAAAGCCGGCCCTGGTGCTGGCTGGGCATCTCGCCCGAGGGCACGCGCGCCTACCGCGACACGCTGCGCTCGGGCTTTTACTTCCTGGCGCTGCGCCTGGACCTGCCGGTGGGGCTGGGCTACATCGACTTCGCCACGCGGCGGATCGGCTGCACGCGCTTTGTGCGCATGAGCGGCGACCGGAGCCGCGACCTCGCCATGCTGCGCGACGCCTACCGCGCAAGCATCGGCAAGCGACCCGAGCAGGCCAGTCGCATCGCCTTCCGCGACGACCTCGACGGCGGCTGAGGGCCGGCACAGAATCCGCCGGCCGAAACGCCAGCGGGGCCCGAAGGCCCCGCCGACTTGAAGCCGCGGCCGTGGGCCGCGCTGCACATCAGGCGAGCATGTCGGCCCAGACGGTCTGAGCCCAGCCAAAGGCGTACTGCCCCTCGAGCATCCAGCTCGCGCGGTCCTGGCTCGAGATTCCCCCCGCGCCCGCCACCGGCTCCATGGTCTTTTTCGCCTGCGAGTACTGGTGCACGCTGCACACGTGAACGGCGGCGCTCTCGTTGACGAAGCTGTAGCAGGTGTTGGCCATGGTGGGCGCGAGCACCGTGCGGCCGCTGAGGATCTCGACGATCGCCGCAGCCGCCGCCTTGCCGTGCTGGTTGGCCATGTGGCCCGACTTCGGCATGGTGGGCGCCGGGAAGGTGGCGTCCCCCAGCACGTGCACGCCGGGGACCTTGGTGGACTCCATGGTCATCCAGTTCACGTCGCACCAGCGGTCGTTGGTGGTGATCAGACCTGCCTGGCGTGCGATGTCAGCCGCGCGCTGCGGCGGAATCAGGTTGAGCACCTGACCCGAGACCTTGTCGCCGATCTCGGTGACGAAGGTGCGCGTCTTGAGATCGACCTCGGTGACGGGTGCGCCGACGCGGTAGTCGATGATGCCCTTGTAGTCCTCGTTGAACACGCGCGTGAACAGCGGCTTCTTCGAGACCATGTCGGGATTGCCGTCGAGCACGATCAGCTTGCTCTTGGGCTTGTTGTTCTTCAGGTACCACGCGATCTGGCAGGCACGCTCGTAGGGGCCGGGCGGGCAGCGGTAGGGCGCGCCCGGAATGGACATCACCACCACCCCGCCGTCGGGCATGTCGACCAGCTGCTTGCGCAGCGCCACGGTCTGGGGGCCGGCCTTCCAACCGTGCAGGATCGCCGCCTGGGCGGCGGGCGTCATGCCCGCCACGCGCTCGTACATGAAGTCGATACCGGGCGACACGATCAGGCGGTCATAAGGGAGCGTGCTGCCGCCCGCGAGCCGCACTTCCTTCTTGGCCGCGTCGATCGCGGTGACCGTGTCGCGCACGCGCTTGACGCCGTACTTGTCCAGGCCGGCGTAGCTGATGGTGATGTCGGCCATGGTCTTGCTGCCACCGATCACGAGGTTCGAGATCGGGCAGGACACGAAGGCCTCGGCCGGGTCGACCAGGGTGACCTCGATCGTTCCGTTGGACCAGACGCGCAGGTACTTTGCGGCGGTGGTGCCGCCCCAGCCTGCGCCGACCACCACCACCTTGCCGATGGTCTTGGAGTCCTGGAGCGAGGCGCAGGCACCGAGGGTGCCGATGGCGCCGGTGGCGGCGGCGAGCTTGAGCAGTTCGCGGCGAGTAAACAGGGTCTGACTCATGGCTGACCTCAGCGAGCCGCCGGCTGGCGCGAGAAGAAATCGGCGGCCAGCTCGATCTGCTGGTCGGTGTAGCCCTTGGCGAGCTGCGGCATGATCGTCCCGGGACGCTTGCCGTCACGGAAGGCCTTCATCTGCTCGACGATCGTGGCCTTGGGCAGTCCGGCGAGGCTGGGCATCGCGCCCTTGGCCTGTCCCGTGGTGCCGTGGCAGTTGGCGCAGTTGGCGGCCAGATACTGGGCCGCGCGCGCGGCCTCGGGCGTCGGCGCCTGGGCTGCGGCCCACGCGGGCAGCAGCGCCGCGCAGGCGGCGGCGCAGGCCACCGTGATCGTGACTCTCATTTTGTCTCCTCCGGGATGGGCGCAGCCGCCCGGTCGCGGCCGCGTCAGCGCGGATTGTGCCCCGAAAGAAAAGGGCCGCGGTAGTCCGCGGCCCATGAGCTCATGTGAGATCCGTCACTCCGATAGCGCCGGCTCATTGCGCTCGGGCTGCGGCTCGGCCGGACCCGGCGGGAAGTCGAGCTGGACCTGGCCGGCGGCGTCGACATCGACCACCACGCGGCCGCCGTTGACCAGCTTGCCGAACAGCAGTTCGTCGGCCAGGGCCTTGCGGATCGTGTCCTGAATGAGCCGCGCCATGGGTCGCGCGCCCATCACCGGATCGAAGCCCGCCTTGGCCAGGTGGGCGCGCAGCGCGTCGGTGAAGCTGATATCGACCTTCTTCTCGTGCAGCTGATCCTCGAGCTGCATGAGGAACTTGTCGACCACGCGCAGGATGATGTCGCGGTCGAGCGCCTTGAAGCTGATGATCGCGTCGAGTCGGTTGCGGAACTCGGGCGTGAACAGGCGCTTGATGTCGGCCATCTCGTCGCCCGACTCGCGCGTGTTCGTGAAGCCGATCACGGTCTTGTTGAGCGTCTCGGCGCCCGCGTTGGTGGTCATCACGATGATCACGTTGCGGAAGTCGGCCTTGCGGCCGTTGTTGTCCGTCAGCGTGCCGTGGTCCATCACCTGCAGCAGGATGTTGTAGATGTCCGGGTGCGCCTTCTCGATCTCGTCGAGCAGCAGCACGGCGTGCGGCTTCTTGCTGATCGCCTCGGTGAGCAGGCCCCCCTGGTCGAAGCCCACGTAGCCCGGGGGCGCGCCGATCAGGCGGCTCACGGCGTGGCGCTCCATGTACTCGCTCATGTCGAAGCGGATCAGCTCGATGCCCAGCGTGAAGGCGAGCTGCTTGGCGACCTCGGTCTTGCCCACGCCGGTGGGCCCGGAGAACAGGAAGGCGCCGATCGGCTTGTCGGGCTTGCCCAGGCCCGAGCGTGCCATCTTGATCGAGGCGGCCAGCGCTTCGATGGCCGGGTCCTGTCCGAACACCACGTTCTTGAGGTTGCGCTCCAGGTTCTTGAGTTGGGCGCGGTCGTCGCTCGAAACGGTCTGCGGCGGGATGCGCGCGATCTTGGCGATGATGTCCTCGACCTCGGCCTTGCCGATGGTCTTCTTCTGCCGGCTCTTGGGCAGGATGCGCTGGGCGGCGCCCGCCTCGTCGATCACGTCGATCGCCTTGTCGGGCAGGTGGCGGTCGTTGATGTACTTGGCCGAGAGCTCGGCGGCCGCCGTGATCGCGCCCGACGAGTACTTCACGCCGTGGTGCTCCTCGAAGCGGCTCTTCAGGCCCTTGAGGATCTCGATGGTCTGGGCCACCGTGGGCTCGATCACGTCGATCTTCTGGAACCGCCGCGACAGCGCGTGATCCTTCTCGAAGATGCCGCGGTACTCGTTGTAGGTCGTGGCGCCGATGCACTTGAGCTGGCCGCTGGCCAGCGCCGGCTTGAGCAGATTGCTCGCGTCGAGCGTGCCGCCGGAAGCCGAGCCCGCGCCGATCAGGGTGTGGATCTCGTCGATGAACAGCACTGCGTGCGGGTTGGCCTTGAGCTGCTTGAGCACGGCCTTGAGGCGCTGCTCGAAGTCGCCACGGTACTTCGTGCCGGCCAGCAGCGCGCCCATGTCGAGCGAGTAGACCGTGCTCTGCCCGAGGATGTCCGGGACATCGGACTTGACGATGCGCCAGGCCAGCCCCTCGGCAATCGCCGTCTTGCCGACTCCGGCCTCGCCCACCAGCAGCGGGTTGTTCTTGCGGCGCCGGCACAGGACCTGGATGACGCGCTCGACCTCCGGCTCGCGGCCGATCAGCGGATCGATCTTGCCGTCGCGGGCGAGCTGATTCAGGTTGACGGTGTACTGCTCGAGCGGCGAGGCCTGCTCCTTGCCCTCGCCCTCCTGCTCCTGCTCGGCGGGCGGCTTGGCCTTCTCCTCGGAGCCGACCTTGGTGATGCCGTGGCTGATGAAGTTCACCACGTCGAGCCGCGTGACGCCCTGCTGGTGCAGGTAGTAGACGGCGTGCGAGTCCTTCTCACCGAAGATGGCCACCAGCACGTTGGCGCCGTTGACTTCCTTCTTGCCGTTGCTGGTGGACTGCACGTGCATGATCGCGCGCTGGATCACGCGCTGGAAGCCGAGCGTGGGCTGCGTGTCCGCTTCGGAGTTCGCCGGCAGCACGGGCGTGTTGTCGGCGATGAAATTCTGCAGGTTCTTGCGCAGATCCTCGATGTTGCAGGCGCACGCACGCAGGACCTCGGAGGCCGAGGGATTGTCGAGCAGCGCCAGCAGCAGGTGCTCGACCGTGATGAATTCGTGCCGGGCCTGGCGGGCCTCGACGAAGGCCATGTGCAGGCTGACTTCCAACTCTTGCGCGATCATGCTTCCTCCATCACGCACTGCAGGGGGTGCTGGTGCTGGCGCGAGAAACTGCAGACTTGCTCGACCTTGGTGGCCGCAACGTCGCGCGGATAGACCCCGCACACGCCACGACCCTCATGGTGCACCTTGAGCATGATCTGTTCGGCCTGTTCGAGGCCCTTGCCGAAGAATCGTTGCAGGACCGCAACCACGAACGCCATCGGCGTGTAGTCGTCATTGAGCAGCACCACCTGATACATGGGTGGCGGCTTGACCCGAGCCAACTGCTTCTCGGCTACGACGCCGTCTCCGACCCGTTCGCTCATCTGCCTGTGCCCGCTCGCAACCGCCCGTCTCTGTCACGGTCGATCCAATCATAAGGTAAGCATCGCGCTCGCCGCGCCCGGCCCCGCGACTGCAGCGCCCCGCGCGAATCACTTATCGCCAATCTGGCACGAATCGGCGTCGATTCAAGCCTTCAACCCGTAGGGTGTTGCGCGCATGCCCGCCCGCCCCGCCAATCCGCGAGCCCGTGCGGGGGCGATTCTTGACTTGGCTGCGCGTTTCCCCGAACAATCGCCGCGATTGCCCGATCCGGTGAGGCGCGGGCAACGGCGCGACGGGCGCAAGTCCGTCGCAGCCGCAAGGCGGTGCGTGGCGCAGCCGGCGTGGTCCGGCCAGTCATGCATAGGACAATCGTGGAAAGGCAGACAATGGCAACTGGTACGGTCAAGTGGTTCAACGACGCGAAGGGCTACGGATTCATCACCCCGGACGACGGAGGCGAGGATCTCTTCGCGCACTTCTCGGCAATCCAGATGAATGGCTTCAAGACCCTCAAAGAGGGCCAGAAGGTTTCGTTCGAACTGGTGCAGGGTCCGAAGGGCAAGCAGGCCTCGAACATTCAGGCAGCCTGAGGGCCGGCCGGCTGAAAGAACCCCGCCTGCGCGGGGTTTTTTCTTGCCTGCAGTCGGTAACGGGCGGCGAACCGGACAAGGAAAAAGGGGCGCCCGTGCGGCGCCCCTCTCGATTTGCGGACCAGCCGGTCGGGCCACCGTCGGCAGCCCGCCATGCTTGCTCAACTCATGTGGTCGATCATCACCTGGCCAAAGCCGGAGCAGCTGACCTGGGTGGCGCCCTCCATCAGGCGCGCGAAGTCGTAGGTCACCTTCTTGCTGGCGATGGACTTCTCCATCGAGCGGATGATCATGTCCGCCGCCTCGGTCCAGCCCATGTGACGCAGCATCATCTCGGCCGAGAGGATCTCGGAGCCCGGATTGACGTAGTCCTTGCCCGCGTACTTGGGTGCGGTGCCGTGCGTGGCTTCGAACATCGCCACCGAGTCCGAGAGGTTGGCGCCCGGGGCGATGCCGATGCCGCCCACCTGCGCGGCCAGCGCGTCGGACACGTAGTCGCCGTTGAGGTTGAGGGTGGCGATCACGTCGTACTCCGCCGGACGCAGCAGGATCTGCTGCAGGAAGGCGTCGGCGATGGCGTCCTTGATCACGATCTCGCGGCCGGTCCTGGGATTCTTGAACGAGCACCACGGGCCGCCGTCGATCAGCTGCGCGCCGAACTCCTTCTGCGCGAGCTCGTAGGCCCAGTCACGGAAACCGCCTTCCGTGTACTTCATGATGTTGCCCTTGTGCACGATGGTCACCGACTTGCGGTCGTTGTCGATCGCGTACTGGATCGCCTTGCGCACCAGGCGCTGCGTGCCCTCGCGCGAGACCGGCTTGATGCCGATGCCGCTGGTGGCGGGAAAGCGGATCTTCTTGACGCCCATCTCGTTGATGAGGAAGTTGATCAGCTTCTTCGCGCCTTCGCTCTCGGCGGCCCACTCGATGCCGGCGTAGATGTCCTCCGAGTTCTCTCGGAAGATGACCATGTTGGTCTTCTCGGGCTCCTTCACGGGGCTGGGAACGCCCTTGAAGTACTGGATCGGGCGCAGGCAGACGTAAAGGTCGAGCTGCTGGCGCAGCGCCACGTTCAGGGAACGGATGCCACCGCCCACCGGGGTGGTGAGCGGCCCCTTGATCGAGACCACGTAGTCCTTGAGGACCTCGAGCGTCTCGTCCGGCAGCCACACGTCAGGACCGTAGATCTTGGTCGACTTCTCGCCCGCGTAGATCTCCATCCAGTGGATCTTGCGCTTGCCGCCGTAGGACTTGGCCACGGCGGCGTCGACCACCTTGATCATCACCGGGGTGATGTCGAAACCCGTTCCGTCACCCTCGATGTAGGGAATGATGGGGTTGTCGGGAACGGTCAACGAAAAGTCAGGATTGACCGTGATCTTCTTGCCGTCCTGCGGCACCTTGATGTGCTGATACATCGGGTCTCCGTGTTTTGAGTGTGTCGAGCGCTGCGCCACGAGTCGGCGTGGAGCGTGCCGTGGCCATGTCGGGCCCTCCCCCGACTTGCCCTCCAAGTATCGAGTTTACCCATAGCGAGGCCTTGGCTTCACGCGCGTCAACCGGGTGGCCGCCCAGGGCGTTAACTGCCCAGACCCAACGAGGTCCGCCCTGGCGTCCGCGCCGGTCCAACGTGCAGCACCCCAAGAGGGAGAAACCATGAACAAGCTCGTCGCCATCCTGATCTCGGCCCTGTTTGCCTCGGCCGCCCTGGCCCAGACCACCCCGGCGCAGCCCGCCGCACCGGCGGCTCCGGCCGCGCCCGCCGCCAAGGCCGAAGCCAAGCCGGAAGCCAAGCCCGCCGCCAAGTCGGACAAGAAGGCCAAGACCGACAAGAAGGCCAAGAAGGACAAGGCCGCTGCCGACAAGCCGAAGCAGTAAGTCTCTGCTGCAGAGCCGGGGGCAGGGTCATCCCTGCCCCTTTTTCTTGCCCGCGCCATTTGCCGGGTTGCCGCCGAGGCCGCTCCCGGAGCGGCCCTAGAATCAACCAAGCTCCGTACCGGCCTCTGTCGAAATGAACCTGCGCTCCCTCGTTGCGGCTGCCGCGCTCGCCGCCAGCCTGCCCCTCGTCACCCTCGCCCAGGGAACGCTGCCCGTCATTCAGTTGCAGCTCGGCATGCACCTGGTGAAGGCGGAGGTGGCGGCCACCGACCCCCACCGCACACGCGGCCTGATGTTCCGCGAGTCGATGCCGGCCAATCAGGGCATGGTCTTCCTGTTCGATGCCAAGACGCGGCAATGCATGTGGATGCGCAACACGCTGATCCCCCTGTCGGTGGCCTTCATCGACGACGACGGCAGCATCGTCAACATCGAGGACATGCAGCCGCACACCGACAATGCGCACTGTTCCTCGCGCCCCGTGCGCTACGCGCTCGAGATGAACAAGGGCTGGTTCGCCCAGCGGGCACTGGGGCCGGGCAGCAAGGTGCAGGGCCTGCCTACACCGCGCTGAGCTGCGCGCCACGCACGAAAGACAAAGGGCCCCGAGGGGCCCTTGTTGCTGGTGTCGCGCCCCGCTCAGGCGAAGTTCGCTGCCGCGAAGTCCCAGTTGACGAGCTTGTCGAGGAAGGTGCCGACGAAGTCCGGCCGGCGGTTGCGGAAGTCGATGTAGTAGGCGTGTTCCCACACGTCAATCGTCAGAAGGGGCTTGTCGGCCGTGGTCAGCGGCGTGGCGGCGTTGCTCGTGTTGACGATGTCGACCGAGCCGTCGGCCTTCTTCACGAGCCAGGTCCAGCCCGAGCCGAAGTTGCCCACCGCGCTCTTGCCGAAGGCCTCCTTGAAGGCCTCGTAGGAGCCCCACTTGGCCGTGATCGCCGCGGCCAGCGCGCCCGCGGGTGCGCCGCCGCCGTTGGGCTTCATGCTCTTCCAGAAGAAGTCGTGGTTCCACACCTGGGCCGCGTTGTTGAACACGCCCCCCGAGGCCGTCTTGATGATCTCGACCAGCGGCTTGCCCCACAGCTCGGTGTCGCGCGTCAGGTTGTTCAGGTTGGTGACGTAGGCCTGGTGATGCTTGCCGTAATGGAACTCCATCGTCTCCTTGGAGATGTGCGGCGCCAGCGCGTCGATCGCGTAAGGCAGCGGCGGGAGCGTGTGTTCTGCGTGCATCGTCGTCTCCTGGTCGGTGACCGGAACTCGGGTTGGGAGGGAGCCGGATTCTAGCCCTGCGCCTCAGGTGCTGGCGGCTCCACCGACTCGACCCGCGCACTCGCACCTCCCCGGGCAAACACCAGCCGCAGAGTGTCACCCTGTGCCAGCACCGCACTGCTGGTCACCGCGCGGCCGTGGGCGTCGAGCGCCAGGGCATAGCCGCGTGCGAGCACGGCCTGCGGGTCCAGCGCCTCGAGCCGCGCCCGCAGTGTTGCCAGGCGCTGCACGCGGGCCTGCACGAGGCGCTGTTGCGCGCCCGTCAGTCGTGCCGCGAGCGGTGCAAGCCGCGCGTCCCGAGCCTGCGGGCGGTGCCGATCCAGCCCCGCGCAGGCGCGCTCGAGGCGCAGCCGCGCGCTACCCAGCCGGCGTTCGAGCAGGGCCGTCGCAAGCGTTGCCAGGCGGCCCACGCGGGCGTCCAGCCCCGCCAGCGGCGCGCGCGGCGCCGAGAGGGTTCGCACCGCATAGTCCAGTCTCTGCGCGGCTGCGGCCAAGGCGTGACCAAGCACCTGGCGCGCCCGCGCCAGCCTCGAAACCAGCTCCGCGCTCAGCGCCTCGGCCGGCGGCGTGGCCAGTTCCGCTGCGGCGGTGGGGGTCGGAGCGCGCAGGTCGGCGGCCAGATCGGCGATGGTCACGTCGGACTCGTGGCCGACGCCTACCACCACCGGCACACGACTGGCGCGGATCGCGCGCGCCACGACCTCCTCGTTGAAGGCCCAGAGGTCCTCGATCGATCCGCCGCCGCGCACCAGAAGCAGCACGTCGGCCTCGCGCCTCGCACTCGCCTCGGCCAGGGCCCGGGCGATGCGCGCCCCGGCTCCTGCCCCCTGCACCGGGCAGGGATAGACCACGACCCGGGCGTACGGCGCACGACGCGCCAGCGCGGTGAGCACGTCGCGCAGGGCGGCAGCCTGCAGGCTGGTGACCACTCCGACCGTCCAGGCCACCCGCGGCAGCGGCCGGCGCCGGTCGGCGTCGAACAGCCCCTCCGCCGCCAAGCGGTTGCGCAGGCGGACAAACTCCTCGTAGAGCCGGCCCTGACCCGCCCTGCGCATGAACTCGATGGTGAGTTGGAACTCGCCGCGCGCCTGGTAGAAGCTCACCGCGGCGCGCACTTCGACCTCGTCCCCCTCGCGCGGCGACCAGTCCAGCAGCATGTTGCGGCCGCGAAACATCACGGCGCGGACCTGGGCGGCATCGTCCTTCAGCAGGAAGTACCAATGTCCGCTGGCGGCGCGGGTCAGCGAGGCGATCTCGCCGCGAACCTCGACCAAGGGGAAGCTGCGCTCCAAGACCCCAGCAACGGCGCGGGATAGCTCGGATACCGTGAGCGCAGCCCGCGTGGATACGGGATCCGCGCCCCGAAAGTCCCGTGTCATGCGGCCTCCCGGGCCGTGCCTGTCCACAACTCCAGGATTGGCGCGGGTTTGCGGCTCATAACGGGCCGGGAACGCCGAAACACTGAGCCAACCCATTGATTAATAAAGAAATCGTTCAAGTGCTCACGCCCTGGGCACGGGGCAGAAATCCAATCGTGACAAGGATTTAGGCGTGTGACAGGGAGGTTGCCCACACACTTGTCCACAGACTCTGTGGAAACTTGCGACGCACTCGCGCAGCACCTTACAGTGCCGTATCTGAGTTCTAGGAAGTCCGAGTTGCTCTCCATCGTCGCTGCCATCGGCTGGCCCATCTGGCCGCTGATACTCGCCTCCGTCGTCGCGCTGGCGCTCATCATCGAGCGCTCCCTGGCCCTGCGGCGGTCCCGGATACTACCCGCGGGCCTGCTGCCGGACGTACTGGCCCTGGTCGGTCGCAAGCAGGTCACGCCCGAGGTGGTCGACAAGCTCGAAGCCAACTCCTCGCTAGGCAGGGTGCTGTCGGCCGTGCTGCGTGGCAGCCCGGTAAACCGCGCACTCGCGGTCCAGCAGGCCGAGGGCGCCGGTGCGGTGGTGGCCAACCAGTTGAGCCGCTACCTCACCCTGCTGGGCTCGATCGGCTCGATCGCGCCGCTGCTGGGGCTGCTGGGCACCGTGGTGGGCATGATCGAGATCTTCGCCTCGCAGCAGGCGGGCTCGGACCCGGCGCAGCTCGCCCACGGCATCTCGATCGCGCTCTACTGCACGGCCTTCGGCATCATCGTGGCGGTCCCCTCGGTGCTCGCCAACCGCTACTTCCGCCGCCTGGTGGACGACTACCTGGTCGAGATCGAGGATCAGTCCCAGCGCCTGGTCGAGACCGTCTACGCCGGCGGGGCCTGAGCGATGCGCTTTCGCCGTCCGATCGACGAGGAGCCGGAGATCAACCTGATCCCGCTCATCGACGTGCTGCTGATCGTGCTGATCTTCCTGGCGATCACCACGACCTATTCGCGCTTCTCGGAACTCAAGATCACCCTGCCCAGCGCAGAGGCCACGCAGCCGCAGGATCGCCCGCGCGAACTCGGCGTGGCGGTCACGGCCGACGGGCGCTACGCGCTCGAGCGCAAGCTGCTGCCCTCGACCGACGTGAAGAGCCTGGCCGACACGCTGCGCGCCGCGGCCGACGGCCGCGAGGACGCGGTGATCGTGATCAACGCCGACGCCCAGGCACCCCACCAGGCCGTGATCAGCGTGATGGAGGCGGCCCGCCTCGCGGGGATCGTGCGCATCACCTTCGCCACCCAGCGACCGCCCGGCGCCAAGCGCTAGGGCCTGGAGCGCACTCCTGGGCGCTGCCACCGAAGCCTGGCTGCTGCGCCAGTGGCGCAAGCGCGGCTTGCTGGCCTGGCTGCTCGCGCCGCTGGCCCTCGTCTTCCTGGCACTGACCCGCCTGCGCCGCCACCTGGTGCGCCCCGAGCGGCTGCCGTGCCCGGTGGTCGTGGTGGGCAACCTCTACGTCGGCGGCACCGGCAAGACGCCGACCACGCTCGCCCTGGTGCGCGCGCTTCAGGCGCGGGGCTGGCGGCCGGGCGTGATCGCCCGCGGCCACGGGCGCGACGCGGCGACCGCGCGCCTGGTACGTGTGGACGACGATGCCCGCACCGCAGGTGACGAGCCCTTGCTGATCGCCCAGGAAAGCGGCGCACCGGTGGCGGTGGCCGCCCGCCGCATCGACGCCGCTCGCCTGCTGCTGGCAAGCCATCCCGAGTGCAACGTGCTGATCGCCGACGACGGGCTCCAGCACCTGGCCCTGGCGCGCGACTTCGAGATCGCCGTGATCGGTCCGCAGGGCCTGGGCAACGGCTGGGTGCTGCCGGCGGGGCCGCTGCGCGAGCCGCCCGGCCGGCTCGCCTCGGTCGATGCATTGGTGCTCAACGGGGCGCCGCCCCTGCCGGCATCTGCCGCTCGCCTGCCCCAGGCCTACGTGCTGGACGCGTCCCTGGGCCAGGCGCAGGCCCTGGGCGGCGGTCCGGGGCTGGCTTTGTCCGAGCTCGCGCAGCGCCAGCGCACTCAGGGCCTGCGCATCCTCGCCGCGGCAGGCATCGGCCTGCCCGAGCGCTTCTTTGCGATGCTGCGCGCCGCGGGTCTGGTGATCGACACGCTGCCCTTGCCCGACCACCACGACTACGCCCGCAATCCCTTCGCTGACCGCGCCGCCGATCTGGTGCTGATCACCGCGAAGGACGCCGTAAAATGCCGCGCTCGCCCCGAGATCGCCGCCGACCCCCGCGTGCATGTGGTGCCGCTCGTGGCGACGCTGGATTCCGCCCTGATCGGGCGCCTCGAAACCCGCCTTCAGGAGACCGCGCGTGGACGCCCGTCTGCTTGACCTGCTCGTCTGCCCCCTGTGCAAGGGGCCGCTCCAGTACCGCAAGGCCGAGCAGGAACTGGTCTGCCGCGCCGACCGCCTGGCCTATCCGATCCGCGACGGCATCCCGGTGATGCTCGAGTCCGAGGCCCGTCGCCTCGAAGACGCCGACGCCGCCGGCTGAGGCGCGGTGGACGGCTTCGTCGCCATCGTCCCGGCACGGCTCGCCTCGACCCGCCTGCCACGCAAGCCGCTCGCCGACCTCGCGGGCAAGCCCATGGTGGTCAGGGTGGCCGAACGCGCGCAGGCCGCCGGCGCGCAGCGGGTGGTCGTGGCGACCGACGCCGACGAGATTGCCGCGGCCTGCGCGGCCCATGGCATCGAGGCGGTGCTTACCTCTCCGGACCACCCGACCGGCACCGACCGCCTGGCCGAGGCGGCGCGCCGCCTGGGGCTCACGCCAGCAACCCGCGTGGTCAACCTCCAGGGCGACGAGCCACTGATCCCCACCCAGGCCGTGCAGGCCGTGGCCGCGTTGCTGGCCGCGCGCCCCGACTGTGCGATCGCCACTGCCGCCCATCCGATCCACGACGCGGCCGAGTTCTTCAATCCCAACGTGGTCAAGGTGGTGCTCGACCGCGACGGACGGGCGCTGTACTTCTCGCGCGCCCCGCTGCCCTGGGCGCGCGACGCCTTTGCCACTGCGCGCGACGTGCTGCCGGCGGGCCTGCCCGCGCTGCGCCACGTGGGCCTGTATGCCTACCGCGTGGACTTCTTGCTGCGCTTCCCGACCCTGGCGCGCGCGCCGATCGAGGAGGCCGAGAGCCTCGAGCAGTTGCGCGCGCTGTGGCACGGCGAGCGCATTGCGGTGGCCGTGCTTGCCGGCGCCCTGCCCCCGGGCGTGGATACAACGGAAGACCTCGAGCGGGTCCGCGCCCTGCTTTGCCCGCCGCCGGGCGGTTGCTAGATTGCGCCGCGCATCGGGCACGCCCGCAACGCGCCGCGCCCACCACCGGAGATCCGCCATGTTCAAGCTCGCCGGCGCCGCCGCCCTCGCCGTCACCCTCGCCTTTGCCGCGCCCCTGGATGCCAAGACCTTCCGCTGGGCCTCTCAGGGCGACTACCAGACCGCCGATCCGTACTCGCAGAACGAGACGCTCACCAACCTCTTCGCGCAGCAGGTCCACGACACGCTCGTGATGCGCGACAAGGACATGAAGATCGTCCCCGGCCTGGCCACCGGATGGACGCAGGTGAGCCCCACGGTGTGGCGCTTCAACCTGCGCAAGGGGGTGAAGTTCCACGACGGCAGCCCCTTCACGGCCGACGACGTGGTGTTCAGCTTCGAGCGCGCCAGCCACCCCGCCAGCCAGATCCGCCAGTACGCGATCCCGGTGGGCAAGCCGCGCAAGATCGACGAGTACACGGTCGAGTTCGTGCAGGACAAGCCCAACCCGATCACGCTCGAGCACGTCGCGGCGATCTTCATCATGAGCAAGGCCTGGGCCACCAAGCACAAGGTCGAGAAGCCGCTCGACTTCAAGGCCAAGGAGGAGACCTACGCCGCGCGCAACGCGATGGGTACCGGCCCGTTCATGCTGGTCACGCGCGAGCCCGGGGTGAAGAGCGTGCTCAAGCGCAACCCCAACTGGTGGGGCAAGTTCGAGGGCAACGTCGAGGAGATCGTCTACACCCCGATCGGCTCGGACGCGACGCGCGTGGCGGCGCTGCTGGCCAACGGGGTGGACTTCATCCTCGACCCGCCCCCGCAGGACGTGGCGCGGCTCAAGGCAAACAAGGACATCAAGGTGCTCGAGGGACAGGAGAACCGCATCGTGTTCTTCGGCTTCGACCAGGGCCGCGACGAACTGCTGTACTCGAACGTGAAGGGCAGGAACCCCTTCAAGGACAAGCGCGTGCGCCAGGCCGTCTACCAGGCCATCGACATCGACGCGATCCGCGCCAAGACCATGCGCGGCTCGGCGCTGCCCACCGGCGGGATCACGCCTTCGACCCTGCCCTCGACCCCCGAGATCGAGAAGCGCCTGCCCTACGACCCGGTGGCCGCCAAGCGCCTGCTCACCGAAGCCGGCTACCCCAACGGCTTCGAGCTGACCATCGACTGCCCCAACAACCGCTACATCAACGACGAGGAGATCTGCCTCGCCACCGCGGCCATGCTGGCAAGGATCGGCATCACCGCCAAGGTCAACGCCCAGCCGCGCAGCACCTACTTCCCCAAGCTCGAGAAGCACGACACCAGCATGTACATGCTGGGCTGGGGCGGGGCGGTCACCGACGCGCAGACCACGCTCTCGCCGGTGCTGCGCTCGCGCGACGAGAAGACCGGCAACGGCAGCTTCAACTACGGCCGCTACGTCAATCCCAAGCTCGACGCGCTGATCGACGCCGCCGCCGTCGAGACCGATCCGGCCAAGCGCAAGACCATCGTCACGCAGGCGCTCACCGAGCACAACGAGCAGATCCATCACGTGCCGCTGCACCGCCAGGTGATCCCCTGGGCGATGCGCGCCAACGTCAGCGCCGTGCACCGGCCGGACAACTGGGTGCTCGGCGAGTGGGTGCGGGTCGACTAGGCGAGCCGTTCGCCGGCCGGCGCGGTCCTTGCCGCAGGGCAAGGCCGTGGCCGGGCGCCCCTGCGGTTCATGGGTAGAATCCCGCAGGTTTGGATCCGGCCGCTGTGGCCGGGCCCGGATAGCAGCACGGATCCACCACGGAGAGGCTGGGAATGCGACTGATACTGCTCGGACCCCCGGGCGCTGGCAAAGGCACGCAGGCGGCGTACATCAAGGAGCACTTCGGCATTCCCCAGATCTCCACCGGCGACATGCTGCGTGCGGCGGTCAAGGCGGGGACGCCCCTGGGAGTGGCCGCCAAGCAGGTGATGGACTCCGGCCAACTCGTGTCGGACGAGATCATCATCGGGCTGGTCAAGGAGCGCCTCAAGGAGCCCGACTGCGAGCGCGGCTTCCTGTTCGACGGCTTCCCCCGCACCATCCCCCAGGCCGAGGCCATGAAGGCCGCCGGCGTGGACATCGACTACGTGCTCGAGATCGACGTGCCCGACACCGACATCGTCGAGCGCATGAGCGGCCGCCGGGTGCACCCCGCGAGCGGACGCAGCTACCACGTCAAGTTCAATCCGCCCAAGGTCGCCGGCGTGGATGACGCCACCGGCGAGCCCCTGGTCCAGCGCGACGACGACAAGGAAGAAGTGGTGCGCAAGCGCCTCGAGGTCTATCACGCGCAGACCTCCGCCCTGGTGCAGTACTACGGCGCCTGGGCCGCGGGCGGGGCGCCGGGCGCACCGCGCTACCGCAAGATCTCGGGCGTGGGCGCGGTCGACGCCGTTCGCGACCACGCTTTCGCCGCGCTCGCCAGCTGAAGTCGCCGTGCCAGCCCTGACTTTCGGAGCGCCGGGCCCGGCCCCCACCCCTTAACCCATCGACGGGGCAGGCTGCGCAGGCGGCCGCCCCGGCTCAAAGCAAGACCGCTAGAAGCAATTCACAAGGAGGAAGTCCAATGTCCGCAGCGTTGTGGTTCGCCATCGCCGCCGGCGTCCTGGCCGTGATCTATGGCTGGGTGTCGCGCAGCTGGATCCTGGCCCAGGATCCGGGCAATGCGCGCATGCAGGAGATCGCCGCCGCCATCCAGCAGGGTGCGCAGGCCTACCTGAACCGCCAGTACCGCACCATCGCCATCGTCGGCGTCGTGCTGTTCCTGGTCATCGGCCTCATCCCGGCGCTGGGCTGGGCCACCGCGATCGGCTTCGCCATCGGCGCGATCCTCTCGGGCGCCTCGGGCTACATCGGCATGAACGTGTCGGTGAAGGCCAACGTGCGCACCGCGCAGGCCGCCAGCAAGGGCATCAACGAGGCGCTCGCCGTGGCTTTCCGCGGCGGCGCGATCACCGGCATGCTGGTGGTGGGCCTGGGCCTGCTGGGCGTGGCCGGCTACCTCGCCTTCCTGTTCGCCACCGCCAAGCAGGGCATGACCCTGTACGCGGTGATCAAGCCCTTGATCGGCCTGGCCTTCGGCTCCTCGCTGATCTCGATCTTCGCGCGTCTGGGCGGCGGCATCTTCACCAAGGGCGCGGACGTCGGCGCCGACCTGGTGGGCAAGGTCGAGGCCGGCATCCCCGAGGACGACCCCCGCAACCCCGCCGTGATCGCCGACAACGTGGGCGACAACGTGGGTGACTGCGCCGGCATGGCCGCGGACCTGTTCGAGACCTACGCCGTGACGCTGATCGCCACCATGATGGTGGGCGCGCTGGTGATGGGCGCGGCCGACATGGCCTCGGTGATGTACCCGCTGGCGCTCGGCGCGGTGTCGATCGTCGCCTCGATCGTCGGGGCCTACTTCGTCAAGTACACGCCCGGCAAGAAGATCATGAGCGCGCTCTACCGCGGCCTGATCGTCGCCGGAGTGATCGCCCTGATCGCCTTCTACCCGGTCACGCAGTGGATCTTCGGCAGCGTGACCCTGCCCGCGGGCACGACGGTGATGAAGCTCTACGGCGCCGCCGTGGTGGGCCTGGTGCTCACCGGCCTGATGGTGGTGATCACCGAGTACTACACGGGCACCGAGTTCAAGCCGGTCAAGGACGTGGCGCAGGCCTCGACCACCGGCCACGGCACCAACATCATCGCCGGCCTGGCCGTGTCGATGCGCGCCACGGCCTGGCCCGTGCTGTCGGTCGTGGCCGCCATTCTGGTCAGCTACGGTCTGGCCGGTCTCTACGGCGTGGCGGTGGCCGCGACTTCGATGCTCACCATGGCGGGCATCATCGTGGCGCTGGACGCCTACGGCCCGATCACCGACAACGCCGGCGGCATTGCCGAGATGAGCGAGCTGCCCGACTCGGTGCGCGCGGTGACCGACCCGCTCGACGCCGTGGGCAACACCACCAAGGCGGTGACCAAGGGCTATGCGATCGGCTCGGCCGGCCTGGCCGCGCTGGTGCTGTTCGCGGACTACACGCACGCCCTGGGCGCGGCGCAGAAGACCGAGTTCATCTTCGACCTGTCGAACCCCAACGTGATCGTGGGCCTGTTCATCGGCGGCCTGATCCCCTACCTCTTCGGCGCCATGGCGATGGAAGCGGTGGGCCGGGCGGCCGGCTCGGTGGTGGTGGAAGTGCGCCGCCAGTTCAAGGAGATCCCCGGCATCATGGAAGGCACGGCCAAGCCTGACTACAGCCGTGCGGTCGACATGCTCACGGGCGCGGCGATCAAGGAAATGATCGTCCCCTCGCTGCTGCCCGTGGTCGTGCCCATCCTGGTGGGCTTCCTGCTCGGGCCGCAGGCCCTGGGCGGCGTGCTGATGGGCACCATCGTCACCGGCCTGTTCGTGGCCATCTCGATGACCACCGGTGGCGGCGCGTGGGACAACGCCAAGAAGTACATCGAGGACGGCCACCACGGCGGCAAGGGCTCCGAGGCGCACAAGGCCGCCGTCACCGGCGACACCGTGGGCGACCCCTACAAGGACACCGCCGGCCCCGCCGTCAACCCGCTGATCAAGATCATCAACATCGTTGCCCTGCTGATCGTGCCCATCCTGCCCACCGCCGGCTGGTTCGCGTTCGGCGGCGGGCAGGCGGCCCGTGCGCCCGAGAAGGTCGAGGTGATCACCGAGGTCGCCGCGATCGCCGTGCCGGTGATCGTGGTGGTCGGCGTGCCCAACGCGGTGCACTTCGAGTCCGGCTCGAACGCCGTCTCGGCCCAGGGCAAGCGCGTGATCGCCGGCTACGCGGCGGCGCTCAAGGCCAACCCCGGGGCGAAGATCGAGCTCTCGGGCTACGCGGATCCCACCGGTGACGCGGCCAGGAATCTCGAACTGGCCAAGCAGCGCGCGATGGCCGTGCAGGACGCCCTGGTGGCCGACGGCATCGCCGCCGACCGCATCGCTCTGGTCAAGCCCACGGACGTGATCGTGGGCAAGGGCTCGGATGCCGACGCGCGCCGCGTCGACGCCGTGCTGCGCTGAAGGAGTCCGCGATGATGGACGAAGAGGACCGCGACACACGCTTTGCCGTGTCGCTGGTGATTGCCCTGGCGATCGCGATCTGCCTGTTCGTGATCGCCCTGGCCACGGCGGCGGCTCTGGGCGCCTTTGACAAGAAGAAGGCCACGGCGGCGCCCGCCGCCATGGCCGGCACGAGCGCGCTCGCGGCCGACGACGCGGGCGCGGTGCGCGTCTCCGAGACCCTGGTCTCGGTCTACTTCGCGTTCGCCAAGTCGGCCCTGCCAGCCAACACGCAGGCCACGCTCGCACCGCTGGTCGAAGCGCAGCGTGCCAAGGGCGGCAAGCTGGTCGTTTCGGGCTATCACGACGCCAGCGGTGACGCGGCGCTCAACGCCGAACTCGCCAAGCAGCGCGCCTTCGCGGTGCGCGACATGCTGCTCGCCTTCGGGCTGGGCGAGCAGGCAATCGAGCTCGCCAAGCCCGCGGTCACGATGGGTGGGGCCGACCCGCGCCACGCCCGTCGGGTGGACATCAGCCTGCAATAGGCTCATCCACGGCACACGCAAGGGCGGTCGGCGCAAGCCGTACCGCCCTTTTTTCCTGCCTCGCCCCGGGCCCCTTCGACTCCTCATTGCCCCGCGCCGCCATGCTCATCCGCCCCGCTCGTGACACCGACCTCGCCGCCGTCCAGGCGATCTACGCGCACCACGTGCTCACCAGTTCCGCGAGCTTCGAGCTCGTCCCGCCGACACAGGCCGAGATGCGCAACCGCTACGAGGCGATCCTCGCCGGCGGCCACCCCTACCTGGTCGCCGACGAGGGAGGCACCGTGCTGGGCTACGCCTACGCTGGCCCGTATCGCGCCCGACCGGCCTACCGCCACACGGTCGAGGACTCGATCTACGTCGCCCCGTCCGCCGTGGGTCGCGGCGTGGGCCGCGCCCTGCTCGCGCGCCTGCTGGTCCAGTGCGAGGCCGGGGGCTGGAGCCAGATGCTCGCGGTGATCGGCGACTCGGCCAACGCCGCGTCGATCGCGCTGCACTCCGCCCTGGGCTTCCGGCACGCCGGCACGCTCCACGCGGTGGGCTGGAAGTTCGGCCGCTGGATCGACAGCGTGCTCATGCAGCGACCGCTGGGCGCGGGCTCGGCCGCACCGCCGCTGCGGCCCTAGCGCAAGGCAGCCAGCCGCGCGCGCAGGGCGGCCTCGTTGAGCACGCCCACGTGGGCGCCGACCTGGCGCCCCTGCGCGTCGTAGAACACCGTGGTGGGCAGGCCCCGCGAGCCCAGCGCCGGGCCGAGCTGGGCAGCGGGGTCGAGCCAGACCTCTTGCAGCGCAAGGCGCTCGGTCAGCAGATAGCGCCGCACCGCTTCGGGTGACTCGCCCTGGTTGGCGAAGACGAAACGCACGCCGGGCTCGCGCGCCTGGGCGGCCGCCAGCACGGGCATCTCGGCCCGGCAGGGCGCGCACCAGCTTGCCCAGAGATTCACCACGAGCGGCCGCCCCTGGGCGATCTGCGCCAGTTGCGCCCTGCGCCCGCCCTCCAGAGCCGCGAGTTCCACCGGCGGCAGGCCGGCGCCGCGCGGAGCAAGCCAGGCACCCGCGCCCAGCCAGATCGCCAAGCCGAGCGCGGCGCCGGCCGCGGCGGGCAGCGCCAGGGCGCGGGCGCGCGCCGCGCGCCACAGCAGATACGCCGCCGCCACTGCCACGCCCGCCGCTGCCATCCAGCCACCGTCGCGCACGTCGAGCGCACTGAGCGGCGCGCTGCGATAGGCCTCGGCATGCGTGAGCACGAAGCCCAGCCGCGCGGCCACCAGGCCTGCCAGCGCGGCGCTGGTGATCGCGTCGGCGGCCGGCCCGGCGAGCTCGGGCGCGCGCCGCCGCGCCAGCCACCAAGCGAGGCCGCTGCCCAGCGCGATGCCCAGCAGCAGCAGCAAGGGGCCGAGCGGCAGGGCGAGCGGACCCAGCGCGACGGTCATCATCGCCGTGCCCGCCTCGCGCCGTTGGCCGGGAATCGCGCGGCCTGGTTCGGGCCTTCAGACATCGGGACCACGGACGTGCTCCAGCGCCTCGTGCGCGCTCTCGTAGATGTGGGCCGAGACGCCGCGGCGGCGCAGGGCACGCCCCAGCTTGGTTCGCAGGAAGCCCGAAGTCGTGTAGCGCGTCACGCCCCAGTAGTAGTCGCGCACCAGCTCGGCCACCATCGCGGCCCAGGCGTCCTCGAGCTCTGCAGCGAGGTCGAAGTGGTCGTAGTTGACGACGCCCCACACGCGGTGGCCGATCTGCGTCAGCCGCTTGCCGAGCTCGTCGCGCACCGCGGCGATGTCGGCGGCGCTGCGGATCGCCAGCCGCTCGAAGTTGATGAAGAAGAGGTTCTTCTCCTCGTCGAACGAGAAGCGCGCCGCCAGCGGCAGGGCCAGCATGCGCTCGCGCAGGCCCATCGGCCCGGGCGAGAAGATGGCCGAGTTCATCAGGCGTGGCGTGCCGCGCATGATGGGCTCGAAGTCCATCTGCCCCAGGATGTCGCGTGCCAGATCGATGCCGGGAGCGATCTCCACCAGTTCCATGCCCTCGGGCACGAGGCGGAAGACGCAGCGCTCGGTCACGTACAGCACGGTCTGGCCGCGCTTGAGCGCCTGCTCGCCGCTGAAGGTGCGGTGCTCGACCTCGCGCACGAACTTGCGCGCCCCCACGTCGTTGACCGTGAGCTTCCCAGCCTCGATGCGCGCCTGCATGTCGCCCGCCGTGAAGGTGCCCACGAACACCACCTTCTTGGCCGCCTGCGAGATGTTGATGAAGCCGCCCGCCCCCGCCAGCCGCGGGCCGAACTTGCTCACGTTGAGGTTGCCCTTCGCGTCGGCCTGCGCCAGACCGAGGAAGGCGATGTCCAGCCCGCCGCCGTCGTAGAAGTCGAACTGGTAGGGCTGGTCGATGATGGCCTGCGTGTTGACCGCCGCGCCGAAGTTCAGCCCCGAGGCCGGGATGCCTCCCACCACGCCCGGCTCGGCGGTGAGCGTCATCAGGTCGATCACCTTCTCCTCGGCCGCGACCGCGGCCACCCCCTCGGGCATGCCGATGCCCAGGTTCACCACGCTGTTGGCGGCGAGTTCGAGGGCCGCACGCCGGGCGATGATCTTGCGCTCGCTCATCGCCATGGGCGCCACGCTCTCGGCGGGCACGCGGATCTCGCCCGAGAAGCCCGGGTTGTAGGCCTCGACGAAGGTCTGCATGTGGTGCTCGGGCTTCTCGGCCACGACCACGCAGTCGACCAGCACGCCCGGGATCTTCACCTGCCGCGGGTTGAGCGTGCCGCGTTCGGCGATGCGCTCGACCTGCGCGATCACGATGCCGCCGCAATTGCGCGCCGCCATGGCGATGGCCAGCGCCTCGAGCGTGAGGGCCTCGCGCTCCATGGTGATGTTGCCGTCGGCGTCGGCCGTCGTGCCGCGGACGATCCCCACGTCGATGTGGAAGCGCTTGTAGAACAGGTACTCCTCGCCGTCGATCTGCATCAGGCGCACGAGTTCCTCGGTGGTGCGCTGGTTGATCCGGCCGCCGCCCAGGCGCGGATCGACGAAGGTGCCCAGACCGATCTTGCTGAGGTGGCCCGGCTTGCCCGCGGCCGTGTCGCGGAACAGGTGCGTGATCACGCCCTGCGGCAGGTTCCAGGCCTCGATGCGGTTGGCCACGGCCAGGGCCTGCAGCTTGGGCACCAGGCCCCAGTGGCCGCCGATCACCCGCCGCACCATGCCCTCGTGGCCGAAGTGATTGAGTCCGCGATCGCGGCCGTCGCCCTGCCCCGCGGCGTAGATCAGTGTGAGGTCGCGAGGATGGCCCAGGCCCTGCGGATCGCCCTCGCCGCCGGCCAGATAGCGCTCCTCCAGGGCCACGGCGATGCCTTCCGCGAAGCCGATGCCCACGAAGCCGCCCGTGGCGATGGCGTCGCCGTCGGCGATCAGCTGCACCGCCTCGGCGGCGCTGACGATCTTTCCCTTTTCGAAGGCGCGCAGGGCGCCCAGCAGTTCGCGGCCGTGAAGGCTCATCTTCTTGCTCTCCAGTGTCCCAGGGCCCACTGTAGTGAGGTGCGCCCGGCCTTGCCAGCGCTCGGCGCAAGCGCCGGCCTCGCGAGCGACGCGCCCTTGCCGCAGGCCTAGAATCGAGCGCTTCCAGACCGACACCGCACCCGGGAGCACCGCATGCAGATCCAGAGAAACCACGCTTTCATCGTCACCGGGGGCGCTTCGGGCCTGGGTGAGGCCACGGTTCGCCGCCTGGCCGGTGCGGGTGCGCAGGTGGTGATCGCCGACGTGCAGGTCGACAAGGGCGCAGCCCTGGCACGCGAGCTCAACGGTCGCTTCGTGAAGTGCGACGTCACCCAGGAGGCCGACGGCCAGGCCGCCGTGGCCGCGGCCCAGGCGCTGGGCGAGCTGCGCGGCCTGGTCAACTGCGCGGGCATCGCCATCGGCGAGAAGACGGTGGGCAAGGAAGGCCCGCACGATCTGGCGCGCTTCGCCCGCGTGATCAACATCAACCTGATCGGCAGCTTCAATCTGATCCGTCTGGCTGCCGAGGCCATGAGCAAGCTCGAGCCCCTGGCCACCGGCGAGCGCGGCGTGATCGTCAACACCGCCTCGGTGGCCGCGTTCGACGGGCAGATGGGCCAGGCCGCCTACGCCGCCTCGAAGGCGGGGATCGCGGGCATGACCCTGCCCATCGCCCGCGACCTCGCGCGCAATGGCATCCGCATCGTGACCATCGCTCCGGGGCTGTTCGAGACGCCGATGCTGATGGGCATGCCCGCCGAGGTGCAGGAATCGCTGGGCAAGCAGGTGCCCTTCCCCTCGCGCCTGGGCAAGCCCGCCGAGTATGCGCAACTGGTCGAGGCGATCGTCGCCAACCCCATGCTCAACGGCGAGACCATCCGCCTCGACGGCGCGATCCGCCTGCAACCCAAATAGCCCGTCGCCGTCGCAGCGCTCGGGCCCGTTCCCTTCGATCACCTCTCAGGACACTCCGTGAAACTCTCGCCCACCCGCACCGCCCTGGCCGTCGTGGCCGCACTCACGCTGGCCGCGCCCGCCTGGGCGCAGGCGCCGTCGCAGCCCGAGGCTGCGTCGGGCTTCGCCACCAAGCGGGCCGTGCAGGCGCACAAGTTCATGGTCGCCTCGGCCAATCCGCTCGCCACCGACGCGGGCTACGAGATGCTCAAGCGCGGCGGCAGCGCGGTGGACGCCGCGATCGCCGTGCAGCTCGTGCTGACGCTGGTCGAGCCGCAGAGCTCGGGCATCGGCGGCGGCGCCTTCATGCTGTTCTTCGACAATCGGAAGGACACGGTCACCGCCATCGACGGCCGCGAGACCGCGCCCGCCGCCGCCACCGACGCGCTCTTCCTCGGCCCCGACGGCAAGCCGCTGGCCTTCTACGAAGGGGTGGTCGGTGGCCGGTCGGTGGGGGTGCCGGGCGTGGTGCGCCTGATGGAGTTGGCGCACGCGCAGTACGGCAAGCTGCCCTGGGCCGATCTGTTCGCTCCCGCCATCCGGCTCGCCACCGACGGCTTTGCGGTGAGTCCGCGCCTTAACGCCCTGCTCGCCAGTGAACAGCATCTGAAGAAGGACCCGGTGGCGGCGCGCTACTTCTACGACGCCGAAGGCAAGCCGCGCGCGGTGGGCAGCGTGCTCAAGAACCCGGAGCTCGCCGCCACGCTCAAGACGCTCGCCAGCGAGGGCGCCTCGGCCTTCTACCGCGGCCCCATCGCGAAGGACATCGTCGCCAAGGTGCAGGGCCACCCCAGCAATCCGGGCAAGTTGAGCCTCTACGACATGGTGTTCTACGCGCCCAAGCAGCGTCAGGCCCTGTGCAGCGACTACCGCCAGTGGACCGTGTGCGGCATGCCGCCGCCTTCCTCGGGCGGAATCGCGGTGGCGCAGATCCTGGGCATCGTGCAGGGCAGCGACATCGCCCGCGCCAAGCCCACGCGCCAGGCCGACGGCACCTACGCGCCCGACGCCAAGGCCGTGCACCTGTTCTCGGAAGCGGGGCGGCTGGCGTTTGCCGACCGCGGGCTGTACGTGGCCGATCCGGACTTCGTCGCCATTCCCGCGGGCCTGACCGCGCCCGCCTACCTCAAGGAGCGCGCCGCGCTGATCGGCGACAAGAGCATGGGCCGCGCCACGCCGGGCGACCCGGGCAGACTCAAGACCAGCCGCGCGCCCGACCAGTCGCCCGAGCTGCCTTCGACCTCGCATATCTCGGTGGTCGATGCCGCGGGCAATGCGGTGTCGATGACCACCTCGATCGAGGACCAGTTCGGCGCGCGCCAGATGGTGCGTGGCTTCCTGCTCAACAACCAGCTCACCGACTTCTCGTTCGTGTCCTCGGAGAACGGCAAGCCGGTGGCCAACCGCGTGCAGCCGGGCAAGCGGCCGCGCTCCTCGATGGCCCCGACCCTGGTGTTCGGCAAGGGCAGGAAGCCGGGCGAGCTCGGCGAACTGGTGCTGGTGACGGGCTCGCCGGGCGGCTCGCAGATCATCGGCTACGTGGCCCGCACCCTGCTGGGCACGCTGGATTGGGAGCTCGACATCCAGCAGGCGATCTCCATGCCCAACTACGGCAGCCGCAACGGCCCCACCGAGGTCGAGAAGGGGCGCATGCCCGCGGCGGTGGTGGAGGGCCTCAAGGCACGCGGCCACGAGGTGCGCGAGATCGACATGACCAGCGGCATCCAGGGCATCGCACGCAGCACGGCCAAGGGCAAGACCGTGCTCACCGGCGGCGCCGACCCGCGCCGCGAGGGCACGGTACGCGGCGACTGACGCCGCCCAGACAAGCGAGGACGACTCATGGACGCCGAATGGATCCTGGCCACGCTCAACGACGCGCTGGCCCAGCTGCACGAGACAATCGCCGCGATCGACGGCGCGCCCGAGGCGGTGGAAGAACTGCTGCCCGAACTGCTGCCGGCGGTCTACGCCAAGCTCAACTACGCCTGGAACAGCCGCGAGCTCGGCCCCGAGGCGCTCGATCAGCTCGATCACGACGCGCTCGTGGCCTGGCCCGAGGCATTCCCCTTCGGGCGAGGCGCTGGCTAGACTTGCGCCCACCTCCCCCGCTGCACCACCCACTCAACCCACAGGAGCCATCATGACCATCGCGGTCGGCGACACGCTGCCGGAAGGCACGCTGCAGGAGTTCATCGAAGTCGAGGGCAACGGCTGCTCACTCGGGCCCAACAGCTTCAAGCTGCCCGACATCGCGCGCGGCAAGAAGATCGTGATCTTCGGCCTGCCGGGGGCCTACACCCCCACCTGCTCGGCGCAGCACGTGCCCAGCTACCTGAGGCACTACGACGCGCTCAAGGCCCGCGGCGTGGACGAGATCTGGTGCATGTCGGTCAACGACGCCTTCGTGATGGGCGCCTGGGGCCGCGACCAGAAGGCGGGCGGCAAGGTGCGCATGATGGCCGACGGCTCGGCCGACTACACCCGCAAGCTCGGCCTGGAGCTCGACCTCACCGCGCGTGGCCTGGGCATGCGCTGCCAGCGCTTCGTCATGATCGTCGACAACGGCGTGGTGACGCGCCTGCACGTTGAAGCGCCTGGCAAGTACGAGGTGTCGAGCGCCGAGGCAGTGCTGGAAAAGCTCTGAGGCACGGCGGCTGCGCCGCCTCAACTCCGTCGCGACCTTGCCCCAACCCCGCCCCAAAACGCCGCGCCCTGCGCGGCGTCTTGCTTAGTGCTTCGGGTCTAGCGCCCGAGTGCGTCGCGCAAGAAAAAGCCGCCGTGCGGCAACTGCCACACGGCGGCTAGGAAGGTGAAGCCTGCGTCAGGCCGGCTTGCCCCCGGATTGCGGCTGCGGCTGCGGGCCGGGCGGCACCTCGCCGGGGCGATACGCCGGCAGCATGCGTACCGGCACGATCATCAGCAGCGCAATCATGCTCAGGATCAGGAAGGTGAGCTTCAGAGCGCGCAGCCGCGCCTCGGCGTTGACCTGCGCCGCCGCCTTGACCTGCTCCGGCGTGGCGGTGGTGCGGGCCAACGTGGCTTCGAGCCGCTCGTTGTTGACGAAGGTGGCGTTGTTCAGGTCCACCTGGGCCACCAGGCTCGGCGGCAGTTCCGGGTGGTCGACGACCGCCTGCTTGATGTTCGCCGACAGGAAGCCCACGGCCAGGGCACCGGCGATGGCGGTGCCCACCCCCGCGGAGAGGTTGTTCACCGTGCCACGCAGCGCCCCCACGTCGCCCGCCAGTTCCTTGGGCGAGGAGGTGACCAGCACGTTGAACAGCAGCGTCACGAGCGCACCCTGCCCGAGGCCGACGGTGACCAGACCGAGCACCACCAGCAGGTTCGACCATTCGTTGAACATCACGAAGGCCAGGATCGCCATGCCGACCGCCACCAGGGCGAAGGAATAGCGGGCGATCTGCTGCGGCGTGTGGGACTGGTAGAAGCGCACCACCAGCATCGCGGCGGTGAAGACCGCCAGCTGGTAGGGGATCATCGCCACCGCGGTGTCGAAGCTCGAGCGGCCCTGCACCATCTGGATGTACAGCGGGCTCAGGAAGGTCATCGCGTTGCCGAGGATGACGATCATCGCCATCGCGAAGGCGGCCCCGCGCTCCTGCCGCGAATCCAGCACTTCCAGCGACAGCAGCGGGGTGAGCTTCGCGGCCTGGCGGCGCTGGGTCCAGGCCACGAACAGCTGCATGGCGATCACGCCGACCACGATCATCACCGGCGCGGGCGACAGGCCCAGGATGCTGAAGGGCGCGTTGGGACCGGACAAGGTCAGGCCCCAGCGGTTGAGGTTGTTGAATCCGAAGCTGATGAGGATGATGGCAGAGGCCGCGAGCACGACCCCGACCATGTCGATCTTCGTTCCCGGCAGCGGCGGCACCGGCTTGAGCTTGAAGGACAGCAGCAGCGTGAGGGCGGTGAACGGAATCACCAGGCCGAACGCGTAGCGCCAGCTGAACAGGTCGCCGATCACCCCGGCCATGAAGAAGGCGGTCACCGTGGCTGCCGCCTGCACCGACCCCAACATTCCTAAGCAAGTGGCCTGCTGTTTGCCTCGGTAGTTGTTGGCGATCAGCACCACCAGGGTGGGAACGATCACCGATGCGGCCAGACCCGCCATCAGCTGGGCCAGGATCAGGACGGTGGCGTTGGGCGCAAAGGTCACCAGGGCCACGGCGATCAGCAGCGCCAGCGTCGCGGCGCGAAACACCTTCAGGGACCCGAACATCTGCCCGAGCTTGGCGCCGAGCATGATGAAGCCCGCCACGCCCAGCGAATAGGCCACGATCGCCGTGCCCACCGTGGTCGGAGCCACGTTGAACTCGGCCACGATGCCGCCGATGGACACCGGCAGGGCATTGATGTTCAGAGACATCTGGGTCTGGCCCATGCCGATGACGAACATCGGCAGCCAGGATTGCTTCACATCGTCGTCAGTCGTGCTCATGTTTTCTTCCTATGCTCCAGGGGAGTTCATTGGGCGGCTTCGGGTCGCGAAGCGAACAGGTTGAGTCCCAACCGCTCGGACAGGAACTTGGTGACCAACTGACCCTTGATGCTGTTGCCGGCTTCGTCCAGCGGGGGGGCGAAGACGCCGACCGCGCCCTTGCCCGGGGCGATGGTCACGATGCCGCCGCTCACGCCGCTCTTGCCGGGCAGGCCGATCTCGAACAGCCAGTCGCCCGACTGCTCGTACAGCCCCGCCGTGGCCAGCGCCGCCAGCACGCGCCGGCAATGCGGTGCGTCGATCACCCGCTCGCGGGTGATCGGATTGACGCCGCCGTCGGCCAGCGTGGCCCCCATCACCGCCAGGTCCTTGGCCGTGACGTTGAGCGAGCACTGGCGGGTGTAGATGTCGGTGGCCTCGAGCGCATCCCAGTACATGCGGCCGTAGCCTTCCAGCAGCTTGGCGATGCCGCGGTTGCGCAGATTGGTGGCGGCTTCCGACTCATAGACTTCCTGGTCGATTTCGAGCTGCCGGCCGGCAAAGCGCGACAGGCCGTCCTGGATGAAGCGGAACTTCTCCTGCGCCGTGGCACCCGGAACGCAACTCGTCGTGGCGATCGCGCCCGCGTTGACCATTGGGTTCATGGTCCGGTCGGCATTGAGTTCGACCGCCATCACGGAGTTGAACGGCA